>JALYZF010000077.1 GCA_030948995.1 Acidobacteriota bacterium | reverse complement strand
CTTGTAACGATTGCGACCGGCAGGCGTTTCCGCGATGCGCTTCCCGTCGGCTTAGAATTGGAATTAAACGCGCCTTTGATTACTCACAACGGCGCGCTTTTGAAATACGCGCGGACATTGGAAACTGTTGCCGTTTCCCTTCTTGAACTGAACACTGTTCGAGAAATTTTGCGCGTCGGGAAAGCGTTCGGCGGCGATGCTCTTTTAAGCGCAGACCCGACGGGCAAAGGCATTTTGCTTTACGACACTGTTTCTAAGGAAAATATTCCGCTGCAAAAATATATCGAATGGTCGAAACGTCTGCACGGTGCGGACGCCGAGAATGCAGTTCATCACGTCGAAGATTTAGCGGACGTGATTGAAAATCTCCAGACGGTTCACGTTTCTTTTTCGGGAAAATGCGCGCTGATGGTTGAAATGGAAAATGTTTTGGAAAAGGAATTAGGCGCGACCGTTAATATTTTAACGACTGTTTATCCGCATCTTGATTTTACCTTGATTGATATTTTGCCGCCCGACGCATCGAAAGGTGCTGGCGTTGAAAAACTCGCAATGATAAATAACTTAACGGCGAAAAACGTAATGGTGATGGGCGATAATTTCAACGATTTGGAAATGCTTTGCTATGCCGGAACGCCTGTTTTAATGGGAAACGCCGCGCCGGAATTATTAGAAAATGAAAATTTTCACCAAACTTTGTCAAACGACGAAAACGGCGTCGCTTTAGCCATCGAGAAATTTATTTTGTAATATAGAAAAGTCTTAATTAATAAATATTTTTAGAGGAAAACGGACATGGCAAATAGAATCGCAGTTATCGAAACGAATAAAGGAACTATCAAATTTGAACTCTTGGAAGAAGACGCGCCGAAGACAACGGAGAATTTTCGTCTGCTCGCCGAAAAAGGTTATTACGACGGCGTGATTTTTCACCGCGTCATCAAAGGTTTTATGGTTCAGGGCGGCGACCCGTTGGGCGAAGGCTACGGCGGCGAATCGGCTTGGGGCGGAAAATTTAACGACGAAATCAATCGCTCGTCGCCGCTCTATCAAGGTGTTTACGACAAAGGCACGGTGGCAATGGCAAATTCCGGCGCGAATACGAACGGCTCGCAGTTTTTCATAATGCACATTGATTACCCGTTGCCGCCGAGCTATACGAAATTCGGGCGTGTTATTGAAGGTCAGGACGTGATTGACCAGATTGCCGAAGTTGAAACCAACCAGCGCGACAAACCGCTTGAGCCGGTTGTCATGAAGTCGGTTACCATCGAGGGATAACGGAAAGTGGAAAACGGAAAATGTAAGACAAATTCTTGATTGAACTACGGCATCATTCTCTCTTATTTTCTTCAATTTTCCATTTTCCGTTTTCCACTTTCCATTTAATCTATGCGAGCCGTTATCCAGAGAGTTTCGCGCGCAAAAGTTACGGTAGAAAACGAAACGGTCGGCGAAATTGGCAAAGGAATTTTAATTCTGCTCGGCGTTGCGCGCGATGACACGGAAAAAGACGCAATTTACTTGCTTGAAAAAACTTTGAATCTGCGTGTTTTTGAAGATGCGGACGAAAAGATGAATCTATCTTTGCTCGACATCAAAGGCGAGTTTCTAATCGTTTCGCAGTTTACGCTTTTCGGCGATGCGCGGCGCGGTCGCAGACCTTCGTTTATCGAAGCCGCCGCGCCTGCCGATGCAAAAAGGCTTTATGAATTTTTCGCCGTCGCAGCCCAAAAACAAATCGCACGAGTCGAAACCGGACGATTTCAAACAATGATGAATGTCGAATCGGTTAACGAAGGACCTGTTACGATTCTGCTCGACAGCCGAAAACTTTTTTAGAAAAATTTTTATAAATTTTATGAGCAAAAAAAATTTAATTTTATTACTTTTGTTCGCCGCGTTTTTTTCAGCCTCGTGTAATGCAAATAAAAGCAATAAAAATGCAGTTGCGGCTGAAGTTAAAAAAGGCGTCAAGCCCGTCGCCGACAACGAAATCGCCGTCATCGAAATGCAGCAGCCCGCATACGGCACGATAAAACTTGAGCTTTATTCAAACATCGCGCCGAAAATGGTCGAGCGTTTCAAAGAATTGGCAAAAGAAGGCGTTTATAATGGCACGACTTTTCACCGCATCAACGATTCGGTCATACAAGGCGGCGACCCGCTTTCAAAAGACGACGACCCGACGAACGACGGCACTGGAAACTCGGACAAACCGAATGTTCCGGCGGAATTTTCCGACGTTCCATACGACGCGGGAATCGTCGGCGCAGCACGAACCGCTGACCCGAACACGGCAAACTCACAGTTTTTTATCACCTTAAAGCGCCAGCCCGCGTTCGACAATAAATATACGATTTTCGGCAAAGTTATCGAAGGTATGAACAACGTGCGGACAATCAGCGGCGTTACACCGAAAGACGGCGAGCGTCCCGTAGAAAACGTCGTCGTCAAAAGCATTACAATTCAGCCGAAATAATTTTATAAATACGCTATGAAAAAATACGAACTTGGAAATAGAAGCGAAGCAATTGTTCTAAGTGCGTATCTCGAAGCGGAATTTATTGTCAGCATTCCGTTTGGAACAGGCGCAAGCTACGATTTATTAGTTGATTCCGGCAATCGCATCAGTAAAATTCAAGTCAAAACTGCTTGGATTAGTAAAGGCTGAATACTTTACAAAAGCATTCGCAGACAATCGGGAAAAATCACGCATCGAACTTATGAGCAAGGTGAAGTTGATTATTTTGCGGTTCATTGTCCGAAAACAAATTTGCTTTATGCGGTCGCTGCCGACAATCACAATGCACAGGGCAGACTTCGACTCGAACCTGCAAAAAACGGACAAGCAAAGATGATACGTTGGGCGGCAGATTATTCTTGGGAAAACCATATCAAAGAATTAAAAGGTGAATGCGCCCGGCAAGACTTGAACTTGCGGCTTCCTGCTTCGGAGGCAGGCACTCTATCCGCTGAGCTACGGGCGCTTGAAATAAATTATTGCACAAACCTATTTAACGAACAAGAAAACAAATTTTTATAGATTCACGGTTAGCTGTTCTCACTTGCGCGACAAAACTTTTTTCTAAAAATGTTGAAAATCACCAGCCGCGAAAATCAAAGATTAAAGCAGGCACGGCGAGTGCGCGACGGGGTTGAAAAAGATTTGATTTTTGTCGAAGGCTTGCGTCTTGCCGAAGAAGTTTTGCGCTCCGGTTTGGAAATCGAAGAAATTTTTATCGGCAAAAATTTTGCGAAAAATGAGCGCGAGAAAAAGTTCCTTGAAAATTCGGCGCGAGATTCTGTTTCAATCTTTGAAGTTTCCGAAAACGTTTTCGACTCGCTTGCCGACACAAAAAATTCGCAGGGCATCGTTTTAATTGCGCGAAAACCGGACGCGGGCAGACATAAAATAGGAACGGCTTTGCAGAAAAAAGGGCGGATTCCACTCGTTCTGCTGCTGCACAAAATAAATAATCCTGCAAATTTAGGCGCGATTTTGCGGACGGCGGAGGCGGTCGGAATCGTCGGCGTTATTCTGACAAAAGATTCGGCAGACGTTTTCTCGCCCAAATCTTTGCGCGGCGCGATGGGCGCGGCTTTTCGTCTGCCGTTATGGACTGGCGCAGATTTTTTCGATGTTTTAAGTTGGTCGCGGACGAATGGCTTGATTTCCGTTGCGGCGGACATTCGAGCAGAAAAAAGTTATCTCGAAATCGATTGGCGCACGCCGAAGATTCTTATTTTCGGTTCGGAAGCGCACGGCTTGAGCAAAGTAGAAAGGACTGACATTGACGAAACTTTGAAAATTCCGATGGAAAATAATGTCGAGAGTTTGAATCTGGCAGTATCGGCGGGCGTCATTTTGTTTGAAGCCAAGCGACAAATTGAATTATTCCAAAAAACTGCTAGTTGAGAACTATCGGCTATCAGTTTTCAATTATTAACGATTTGCAATATTAGCATTAACGTTCGCGCCCGTGTTTGCTTTTGTCTGCGAACTCGAATTATTCAAATTAATTGTTTTCTTAAATTCGTCTTGAGCGGCAGGCACGTCCGCGATTATCAAACCCGTTTCAATATCGTTTGCCAGAACTTTTTCGTTAACGACATTTGTTTGCGCCAAGCGGTCTCTTGCCTGAACGAACATCTGTTTAGCGTCGGCAAATCGTCCGGCATAAAGATACGCGCGACCAAGCAGATAAAAATCTTCGGCGTCTTCGGGCGGCGCGGTGCTTGCGGCGATGTATTGCTGCGGATTTCGGTCAACGTTGCGGCGATTTTCTTCAAAAGCCGAAAACGCGATGTTCGGTGTTTGCATTTCGGTAATTGCGGGCGGGCGATTGTTGCGCTCGAAGACGTAATACAAGCCCGCGCCCAAAACGCCGCCGATAATCAGCCACAAAAGCGCATTGAGAAATTTTTTCAGGAAGGCGCTACTGCCTTCGTTTGCTCCTGCGGATTTTAAATCAACGATAACTTTATTTTCTGAAACCGGCACGCTTTCGATTTTTTCCACTGGTTCAGCGGGCGCGGAAGGCGCAGCGATTTCCGGAGCGATTGTCCGCGTTGAAACGTTCGGAGTTTGATTTACGGTTTCAAAAGCCGACGCAGTTTTTAATTCTCCGGTCGGCGTCTCTTTTTCTTTATCTTTAAAAGTTTTATTAGCCGCGTCGTCATTAATTATTATTGCCCCAACCGTTTTTCTTATAGCCGCAGGCGGTCGCACTGCCGTAATTGTCTGTTCGTCTTCGTCGTCGTCGTGATTGGAAACGACGAGTTCTTGTTTTTGCGGCGCAGAAACGTTCTCGACCCTGCTTGTAACGGTTGCGATGACCGCCGTTAAATTGTCTTCCGCGCCGCGCTCGTAACAAATTTCCTTCATCTTGCGGGCGATGCTTGCGGGCGCATCGCCAGACATTAAAAGGTCTCGAATTTGAAAATCGTCAATATGGCGCGTGATGCCGTCCGAACACAATAGAAAAGTCGTGTTCGGTTCGAACATAATTGTTTTCATATCAACTTCAACCGTCGCGTCCGCGCCGAGAGCGCGGCTGATTACGTTGCGGCTCGGATGGTTTGCCGCCTGCGCCGCCGTCATTCTGCCCGCGCGGACTTCCTCTTCAACGACTGAATGGTCATTTGTTTCGCGGTAAAGATTGCCTTTCGCGTCGAGACGATAAAGACGCGAATCGCCGACATGTCCGATGGTTGCAATGTTTCCCGAAACTTGAAGGGCAACTATGGTTGTCGCCATCGTCGAAAGCTGCGGCAAATCGTGGGACATCTGATAAATCGCTTCGTTTGCGCGCTCGATGGCAATTTTCATCATTTCTTCCGCATCGCCGCCCTTGCGAAGATTTGCAAAGGCTTCGCTCAAGATTTCCACCGCCATTTGCGAGGCGACATCTCCGGCTTGCGCGCCGCCGACGCCATCGGCAACGGCAAAAAGCCCGCGCGCATTCATCTCCAAAAAGGAATCTTCGTTTTGCGGTCGTTTCTCGCTCAAACCTTTGTCGGAAATTGCCGCAGAATCAATTTTGAAATTGTTTTCCGTCATCTGTTCTCCCAAGCTGAAAGTTTAATGTTCAAAAGTCAAAATTGTTCGTCAGCTTTGTCCATTAAACTTTGCGTTTTGACCTTGAACGGCGTCAATCGTGTTTCGATGCGAGAAAGCCAGCAGCATTCCGAGCATTATGAAACTCGTTATAAGACTAAAACCGCCGTGGCTGACGAACGGCAGCGTAATGCCCGTCATCGGCAAAGCGCGCGTAATTCCGCCCATATTGACGAGCGCCTGAAAACCGATAAACGCCGTCAACCCGATAGTGCAGAGCTTGCCGAACATATCGCGCGCGTCGAGCGCCGTGCGAATGCCCGCGCTGACAAAACACAATAGCGCAAAGATTACCAGCAAACCGCCGACGAGTCCTAGTTCTTCGCCGATTGCTGCGTAGATATAATCTGAATCGGCGACCGGAATTAGCTCGACAAATCCCAAGCCAAGCCCTCGCCCGCTTGTCCCGCCCGAAGCTAAACCGAAAGTCGCCTGCGCGGGCTGAAACGCCAGAATATCAAACCACGCATCAATGTTGATTGACTTTTGCAGATTCGGGTCTTCCTCAAGCATCTGAGGCAGATTCGGGTCTTTTTTAACCAAATCTTTATAATATTCGTCGTAATCTTTTTTCCACCAATCAACGTCCGGCGCGGGCGGATCGAAACCGTCGAGCCATAAATGAAATCGCTGCTGAATGCGGTCGGGCAAAACTTTTTTCACGGGCGCGGCAAGCGTCGGCAGAAGCGGAATTTTCGCTTGCGTCCCGACGGGAAGCGCACCGACGACCAAAACGCTGACGAGCAGGACGACGCTTCCGATTAAAACGAAACGCTGCGGAAAACGACGCACGGCAATCAAATAAAGCGTTACATACACGGCGCTGAAAACCATCATCTGCCCGAAATCCTTCAAAACAAAAAAAGGAACAAACGGCAGAATCGCCATAAACACGAGCGGAATCACGTCTTTTGCGCGCGGAATTCCCCAATAAGTGCGCGCCAGATTTTTATACAAAACCGCGAGAATCGCCGCAAATCCGATAAGAAACGGAATTTTCGCAGGCTCCCAAGGCGTCATATTGCCGATTGATTTTCCGGCGCGCGAAGTTATCGCCGCGAGCAGAAGCGGCACGAGAGTTAAAAGCACGACGAGAAATCCGTTGCGCTGCAGCAAATCTAAAAAGTCGTCGCGCCGGAAAAGCAAAAAAGCGGCAATGCAGCAGAAAATCGCAAAAAAAGGAATCAAAGTTCTGCCGGAAAACAAAACGCCCGTTAAAGTATCTTCCGCCGGACGCGGCGTTTCCTTATCCAAATCTACGGGCGACGGCGGCGTTGCCGGCAAGCCCATCATTTGCTTTTTCTCAGCCGAATAATTTTCCTGTATGTAATGACGCTGTAGAGTTTTAATTTTTTCTTGGCGCGCTTCCGCCTTGTCCTTGCGCGAAGTGTATTCCGGGTCGCTGAACAATCGGTATTGAACAGTCAAGCCGATAGAAAAAAGCAAAATCGCCGAAGTGTAAAGCGTATAATTGCCGCGAAAACGGGCAAAGCGCGAAAGAAAAACGGGAAGAATCGCAAGCAGCAAAAGCAACAGAATATTTCGTCCGGCAGTCAAGCCTGAAGTTTCATACCCGCGAATCAGCGCGCCGTAATAAATCGAATAATGCGCGATTGCCGTTAAGACGACAGTCAAAAATAAAATAAAAATGTGAGTCGACGCGCGGTTTTTCATAGTTTTATTTCACCACAGAGGCACAGAAACACGGAGTAAGACAAAGGAAAAATCAAATCTTAAAATTTCCATTTTTTTGTTTTGCATTTCTCTGCGTCTCCGTGTCTCTGCGGTAGATTCATTTTTTCTTCTTCACCTTCGGCGCTTGTGGCAGCGACGGCGCTTTCGGTTTGTATTGCTCGCCGAGAAGTCCTAAATCTCTCGCCTTCAAAATTATGTTTGCAGCAATCGGAGCTGACACAGCCGCGCCGTAGCCGCCGCCTTCGACGACGACGGCGATTGCAAGTTGCGGATTCTCTAAAGGCGCAATCGAGATATACCAACTGTCTGTGCGCTCATAAAGTTCCGGGAAAGTGCGCTCGACGATGTTTCCGTCTTTGTCTTTTTCTTTTCTTTTATACGTTTTCAGTTTTCCGGTTTTTTCGTCGTAAACGGGTGCTTGTTTTTCCGCCGTTCCGGTTTTTCCGCCCGAACGAATTCCCTGCGCGCGTATATTGGCAAAAACGCGCGTTGCCGTGCCGCCGGAGCCTTCGGTTACAAGTCCCATAATCTCTCGGATTTGCGCGGCTTGCTGCGGCGAGACGACTTGACTATAAGCCTGCGGCTGCAAATCGGCTTCGACTTTAGGCTTCATCAATCTGCCCTGCATATTCGCCGGAATCGAAGCAATCAAAGCCATCTGAAACGGCGTCATTTGTCCGGCGTAGCCTTGTCCCATTCCTTCGAGAGCAATGTCGTAAGTCGTAATGTCTTTGCCCGTTACAATCGTCGATTGTTCGGGCGCGAGCGCGTGTTGAATCTGTGGATTCGATGCGTTCCAGATGTCCGGGAAAAACTTTCCGGCAAGCGCTTCTTCCGGCGTCTCGACGGCGAAGATTCCGACCGCTCCGGCTGTATCGCGCATTCTTTCGCGTCCCAATGCGACGCCCATCTGCGCGAAATATTGATTGCTCGACGCTTCATACGCCTGCGCAATATTCAAACTCGTGCAGCCGTAAGGCGCTTCGCAACTGCCGTTGGCGTCCGTAATCGGGCGCGAGTTGCGGTAGGGCGCAAAGCCTGTGGGCGAGCTTGTAAAAGTAGAGTTTTGCCGTCCGGCGCGAAAAGCCGAAATCATCGTAAAAGTTTTAAAGGTCGAGCCGGGAACATAATATTCTCGCGTCGCGCGGTTTAGAAGCGGTTTGTCGCGTCCGTCGCCTTCGAGTTTCAGATAACCGTTTAAGGTTTGCGCTTCCGACAAATTAAACGAAGGATTTGAATACATCGCCAAAAGGTCGCCCGTCTGCGGATTAAGCACGACGATTGCGCCTTTTTTGTCTTTTAATTGGTCGGACACAAATGCCTGCAAATCGCGGTCAATCGTAACGCGCACGTCGCGCTGCTCTTCCTCAGGTCGTTTGATGTGCGTTAAAACTTCCCACGCTTCGGGCATCGCGTCGGTTTCTTTTTTATAAATCGTGCGCTCCAAACCGGGCGTTCCGCGCTCAGTTCCGAGCAGGTGAGCCATTTCTTTTTCGAGACTGAATGCGCGTTCGATGTCGCCGCTGCTTTGATTGTATTTGTAGTAGGCGAGCGCGGCGCCGAGTTTGCCCGTCCGGTCAAGCATCCAGCCGCGAAGCCGCGCGGCGGTCGTGCGCCGGTTGCGTAAATCTTTGTAGCTGAGAGCCTGAAACTGCTCGTTGCTTTCGTCGGCGTAATACGTCCAATAGACGTGAAAACCATAAACGAAAAAAGCCAAAATGACGAATACGAACTGCCACATTC
>JALYZF010000056.1 GCA_030948995.1 Acidobacteriota bacterium | reverse complement strand
CGGTTAAATTGTCGGAGCAGACGTTTCATCATAATCTCTCGATTTTTCAAAGCATAATTTTGCGCCCATTCCAAATCGCGCCAGTAGTTTTTAAATTCTTCAGTTCCCTGAATAAAATAAGCAAGGTTTGGGTCGGGCAGCTCCGAGAGTTTATGCAGATGCTTTGCCGTTTCGATATGGCGCGACGCAATCTCGTTGCCGATATTGCGCGAGCCGGAATGAAGCATCAGCCAGACAAAATCATCGGTGTCAAGGCAGACTTCCAAGAAATGATTGCCGCCGCCGAGCGTCCCCAATTGTTTCATCGCCTTTGCTTTTCGGTGCTGAACGCCTTTGTGAAGCGAGCCGAAATCTTTCCATGCTTCCCATTCGTTCGATTCGTCAACCGCATCTTTATGTTCGTTAAAACCGACGGGAATCGTACGCTCGATTTGGAGACGCAAATCTTTCAGTTTGCCTTCAAGAATCGAACTCTTAAAAGGCGTTTTGATTGCCGCCATGCCGCAACCAATATCTACGCCAACGGTTGCTGGAATCACCGCATCTTTGGTTGCGATAACCGAGCCGACCATCGAGCCGATTCCGAGATGTGCGTCAGGCATCAGCGCGACGTGCTTATACAGACACGGCAGACGCGAGACGTTTCTGAGCATATTATGTTCGTCGGTTGAAAGCTCATGGTTGACCCACGAAAGAATGTCGGCTTTCGCGCCGCTGACGTTTAATTTATTGTGTGGCATATTTTTCTCCTTATAAAAAGTTAATAAAATGAATGTAGCAAACGGCAGCCGAGATTAAAAAATCTTTCTTGCCGTAAGAAAATTAATTTTTGTGAAATGCGGAAATCAAAATAATTTTCGCAACTGTTTTTTTTCATATCAACTCGCCAGCCGCGAGCGGCATCAAAATTGCCGTCTTCTCGGTTAATAAAAAAATGATTGAAAACGGAACAATTTTACAAAATCGCTATACGATTGAAAAACAAATCGGCGCAGGCGGAATGGGCGCAGTTTATCTAGCCGTTGACGGGCGTTTTGAAAACTACGTGGCGATTAAAGAGACGTTTCTCAAAAACGACGAGTTCGGCGACGCTTTTGAGCGAGAAGCAAAACTTTTAAATAATTTGATGCATCCGGTTTTGCCGCACGTCTCGGATTATTTTACCGAAGGCGGCGGTCATTTTCTTGTGATGCAGTTTATTGAAGGCGAAGATTTATCGGACATCCTAAAGCGCGAAGGCGCATTTCCCGTTGCCAATGTTTTGCGCTGGACAAACAGCCTTCTCGACGCGCTCGATTATCTGCACTCGCAAATGCCGCCGATTATTCACCGCGACATCAAGCCGCAAAATTTGAAACTTACGCCGCGCGGCGACATTATCCTGCTCGATTTCGGGCTAGCGAAATTAAATTCAGAAGACATATCGGGCGTGAAAAGTGTTTTCGGCTATTCGCGCAAATATTCGCCGCTCGAACAAATTCAGGGAACTGGAACGGACGCGCGCTCGGACATTTTCGCGCTCGGCGCAACTATGTATCATCTTTTGACGGGCAAGCCGCCACTCGACGCTTTGACGCGAGCCGCCGCAATCGTCGCCGGCAGTCCTGACCCGTTACAGCCGGTAAATGAAATTAATGCAGAAGTTCCGTTTGAAGTCGCGCAGGTTTTGCATACGGCTATGAAACTTAATGCCGATCAGCGTTTTGCTTCGGCGAAAGCAGCACGCCAGGCTTTGGAACACGCTCTTAATGCGGATGTAAATGAAAATACCGAAGAATTGCCGGAGCAAGCATTTGCCGCTGCCGCATCAGGCAGCGCAATTATAAATTCTGCCGAAACGGAAAGTTTTCCGGCTCTCGAAGCATTTGTCGCCGCCGAAAATTTACCGCAAACTGTCGAGAGCGCAACGCTAGAAGCGGCTGAAAGACCGATTTCAAATATTCCGACATTTGCAAGCGCGCCGGAAAACTTTACGCAAGTAACCGACGTGGCAACGAGAGTTTCAATTCGCCCGAAGCGGTCACGATTTCCGCTAGCCGCCGTAGCGGTTCTGCTTGCCTGCGCCGCTTTAGCAGCCGGATATTTTATTAATAAAACTCGTTCGTCTGATGAATTAAATCAAACTCAAATCGTTCAGCCGACGCCTGAATTGGCTGCGGATGCACAGCAATCCGCGCCTGTTTCGGACTTGCCGACAACGGAAGTTTCCGATTCGTCTTTTGGTCAAGTTGCCGCCCAAGCCAAAGCAAAACCGCGTCCGGTCGAAAAGCCAGTTGAAAAAAACGAAAAGAAAGAATCGTTACAGGAATCTCCGACAAGCGACGAGACGGCAGAGAAACCAAAACCTGCTCAAAATGAAAATCCTCGTCCGCCGCAGACGCAAAATGCTCGCCGAAGCCAGCCGCGTAACAACGGCGAAGAGCGTTCCCGCGTGGTTGAAAACGCGCCTGTTCCAGACATCGAATCAGTGTTTACCGGACAACCGACCGAACGTGAAAAAATACGTCGCCAAGACGGACGCCAACGGCAGGACAATCAAATAAGCGATGATGAATACTATGAAATGCGCCGCCGGCAACGCGAGCAGCGACGACGCGAGCGTCAAAACAGACCGACTTTTCCGTTTTAGTTTTGATTTAAGATTCTTGTTTTTAAGAGTTGAAAAGGCGATTACGAGTTTGTTCTCGCCAGCCACATATTTACCTGATAACTCTGATGTCTCGCTCGCTGAAGATTTTCCAACCCCCGCCGGCTCGCTGCCAGCGCAATTCTTGAACTACTTCACCGCTGCGGCTTTTCGCACCGCTTTCGATATTATATTTTTTGCGAAAACGCATAATTGCCTTCCGCCCGCCGTCTTGAAAAATGATTTCCGGTTCGGCGGCGCGAATGTCGATTGATTTAGCCGTTGCAAACGCGCGGTTTTTTTCAATTCGGACGGAATCACGCGAGGCGTTGCGCGATAGATAAAAAGCCTGCAGCTGCGGCATATAAAAAGACATTTGTTTTTCGATATTGCGCCTGTTTGTCGCCTCAATCCATTGATTAAGCGATTGACGGAGCGTGTCGGCTGAACCGCTTTCATTAACGGCGGAGCGCGTGGGCGGATTGGGCGAGATTCTGCTGTTGCTGTTGTTTTGCTTGGCGACCTGCGTGTCGGCAGGCGGCTGCTCGCCGTAAATATCCCAGCGCGCAACGCTGGTGATTTTATTATAAATCGTATTGATAACGACCGGCTCGACAAGTTCTTTGGCGGAAATGCGGCGCGTAACTCGAAGGCGTTTGCCGCTGTCAATCGGCGCAAAAGTAAAACTCAAATTATCGTCGCTTCTGCCGCTCGAGTTGAAAATCAGACTGCCGCGTTCAAATGAGATGCGCGAGCGAACGACGCTGCCGTCCGTATAGCGCGCGTTGTGGATTACGCCGTCGGCGACGAATTCTACACGCCGCGCGCGCGAAGAGCCGAGCGAGACGCGATTTCCGCGACATTCGACGGCAAGCAAATCGGGCGGCGTCAAGCGAACAGCCAAATCGTTAAAAAACTGCATCTGCTCGCCGTATGGAACATTGCTCGACGCGCCTTCTATAACCGAATACAACTTATCGCTGGCGGCAACGTCAATCCGATAAAAACCGTTAATTGCCGACGCCTCGCTGCAACCGCCGACGCCGCGCGTTACTCTGTCTCGCGTGTTTTGCGCCGAAAGCGTGCCGCAGAAACAGATTATTAAAATCGCCAAAACCGCAGAAAACCGTTTGTATACTAATTTCATTTTGTCTCTTAAAAATTCGCCTGCGCTTCAAAACTCTGCCTTAGATGACAATATCATCCGCCGAGTTTAACAAAATTATGACGAAAGTATACAAAGCAAAAAGACAAAAATTGCGTCCGGCTTTCCGGCAATTCGAGAAAAAGGTCGAAAATGAAATAACGCGGCTTTTAATTCTACGGAAAAAAAGTGTTGAAAAGCTCATTAAAAATAATTTAATCTAGATATGAGTTGAATTCCCAAAACTCATTCCAGCCTACAGCCACCACTTTTAACCAAAAGGATAAAATTTATGACGTCAATCAAATGCGTTCAGTGCGGACTAATTAATTTCAGCACGGCGGTTCAGTGCAAAAGATGCCAAATGCCGCTCAACGAATTTTCAGCAATCGCCGACGAGCGCGCTTATCAAACAAGCGCCGAACAAACACAACCGTTCAACCAAAATCAAACGCCTTTTCAGACATTTCAAACACCGCCTCCGCCGCCGATGTTCGACGGCAACGGCTTTGAGCAGCCTGCGTCGCAAGCGCCGCTCTCATGCGTCAAATGCGGCGGCAGGCGCGGCGTTTATCTGCAAGACTTTAAAAAAGATTATATTCCGCCCGTTGCGTATCTCGGAATGTTTATCGGCGTTCTGCCGATGATAATTATGATAGTGATTTTGAAGGTAACGCACCCAATTACCGCGCCGTTTTGCAACGAGTGTTGGAGCAAATTCCGCAAAGTCGGCACAGTCGAAGCACTAATGGCATTAAGTTTTTTGGCAGCAATTGTAATCGGAGTTGTGGTGATGATATTGCTCGATGCGGGATTTTCCGCTTTCTTTTTCTTTCCTCTCACATTAGGTTTTATCGTCTGGGGACAAATTTACAAATACAAACATTC
>JALYZF010000051.1 GCA_030948995.1 Acidobacteriota bacterium | reverse complement strand
CTTCAACAGGAGTCTGGTATATTTTGCAATCATTAAATAATCAAGTTCGCTACTTAAATTTCGGTTTGCCGGCAGATAAGCCAATTGCAGCCGCTTATCTACCTTAGAAATACTCGGCGCTTAATTTGTAGATAAAAATAAAGCAGGAAACCAAATAGCTTTCATTTTAAGTTATGTCAAAAGAACAAAAATACAAAACTTATGTTTGCAGTTATTACCCAGACGCCTCGTGGTAGGACGTAATCTTTCAGCTTACGATTTTGCCGATGCCGAAATCAGAGCAAAAACTTTCACTTCGACTCGACAAAGAACTTTGATTTCACCCAAAAGTGTCGAACTTTGTATTATACCGAATTTAATTCCGCATAAAATTTATGCGGAATTAGTAAATAATTGTAGATACTTACCTTACCAAAATTATACGGGACAAAAGCCCAATTGTATTTTTAATTTTCTTCACGCTCACTTTCGCCAGTTTGTCCGTTTTATGGTTTTGCCAAGATATTTTAGAAAGTGGAATTCTCTATCTCAAAAAGGTCGTATATGACAAGAATAAGTAGAGCATCACAAAATTAAGACGCTACCGAATTTAAGAAAATCCTTTATTCCCTGAAAGGTGCTGATTTGCGGCGCGTCCGACAAGGTGATGTGAAAATCGTTGTTCTGCGGCTCGGTAAAGCGGCAGTTGACCGACTCGCCCGTATTCGGATGCGGGTCTAATCCGCGAGCCAAATAACCCGTGACTTTTACCAGGCGATTTTCTCCGACAGTTCCGTTTAAGACGCTGAAGTTTTGCAGCCGGCTTCTTTCGGCTGCCGTCAACTCGTGTCCCTGACTGTTCAATCCTAAAGCGCGGTCAGATTGAGATTGCAGTCCGGCAAAATCGTTTATATTCAAAAGCACTGTCCAGCCCCCGTTTGTTATCCCAGTTGAATGGCGAGTGATTTGTTACTTTCCGCCCGTGATTTAAACTCCAGCGGAGTCAAATATTCCAAACTGGAATGCGGTCGCTCTTCGTTATAGAATTTGCGCCATCCTTCAATTACTACTTGCGCTTCTTTGACCGACGAGAACCATTCGCGGCTCAGACATTCATCTCTGAGTTTGCCATTGAAACTTTCACACTTGCCGTTTTACCACGGCTTGCCCGGTTCGATAAACAATGACTTAATACCGTTTTCTTCGAGCCAGCCGCCGACCGCCTTGCCGATAAATTCGCTTCCGTTATCCGAACGAATCTGTTCGGGCTTGCCGCTGTCTGCGCAAACTCTTTGCAGAATCTGCCTGACCCGTTCGCTTTTTATTGACACGCCGACCTCAACCGCCAGACATTCCCGGGTGTATTCATCAATCAAGGTCAACATCTTCAGACTTCTCCCCGATAAACTTTGGTCGAATACAAAATCATACGTCCAAACCTGATTAGCCCTCTGAGCCTTCGGCATAATTCCAACAACCGATTTGGAGCGCCTCTTGCGCGGTCGCCTCAGCGGTAAAGTCAACTTCTCCTGTTTCCATACTCGGTATACCCGTTTGAGATTCACCTTCGTGCCGGCGCGCCTGAGCAGGGCGGCGATTCGCCGATAACCGAAACGCGGATGTTCGACTGCCAGAGCGCGCACTTGTTTTATCAAACTGCACTCCGCCCCGCGCTTATGTCTGTATCGACAGCTTCTTCGATTTAATGAAACGAGCGAGCAGCCGCGTCGCTCAGACAACCGGCGGGTTCTCATAAAGGCAACCGCCTCTCGCCTGGCGGCGCAGCCTACCACTTTTTTGCCAGCACCTCTTTGATTACATCAATCTCTAAATCCCGTTCGGCGAGCAGTCTTTTCAAGCGGGCATTTTCCTGCTGTAATTGCCGGTATTCTTTAACCTCGGCAACTTCCATCGTTCCGAAACGGTTACGCCATTTGTAGAATGTTCCTTCGCTAACATCCTTCTCCCGACAGTATTCTTTGATTGTTTTTCCGCTCGGTTCAAAGCCGCGCAAGATGCCGACGATTTGTTCGTCCGTAAAAGTCTTTTTCATTGCAAGAATCTCCTGTTTTCATTTTATTTGATTCTCGCCATTCTTTTGGGATAATTCTACGGGAGCAGGTCAGGAAGACCGTAAAGCAGCGACAGCTTTATCGCCTCTTTTAAGCTCGGTATTCTTTGACCGGTCTCATAGCGGCAAATTTGATAAGTGCTTTTGTGTCCGAGCAGAACGGCGATTTGTTTTTGCTCGTAGCCGAGGCGCTTTCGCCTCAGAGCGAGCGAATTTGTGTTTATGTTTGGCATCTTTGTTTTTGTTAATGACAAATTTGGTTTTTCAATGCGTTACCGAAAGAGTAACAGTTGCGAGACAACAAAAATAGCGGTAAAAAGTTGCCGTATTCGGCAATTTTGCCGTCATCTTTCCTTCATTTCTGCCCGTTATACTTAAACTGAAGCCCTTAGCGTATCTGGATACTTTACTACAAATTTTCACAGTAAACAGAATTCAAGCGCCTGACCCAAAACCGCGCCTAAAGATAAAACAAATCGCACAAGTTAAATGAATCATTAAACCGCCCTCTTTACGGAAGGAGGAAATATGAAACAAGAAAAGTTGCCGAAAGGCGTTTATTATCGAGATAAAACAAGCTCGAATCTGTGGATTGCCTACACGGATGAAAGCGGGAGGCGGATAAAAGAATCGGCAAAGACAACCGACCCCAATATTGCCAGAGCATTTCGGGATAAGCGGCTAAGAGAGGTCGCCGAAGGAAAGCTAATTCCAATCAAACGATTTGAATCTATTACTGTCGGCGAGATTTTAGATTTCTGGTGGGAGCGGCACGGGCAGTTCAAGCGCGGCTTTCAATACAAGATGCACCGCTTGAACAAGTTCAAAAAAATAAAGGCAAGAAAGTTTACGCCGGAAATGATAGACGATTTTTTGAAAGCCTTATCAAAGACTCTTTCGCCGTCATCGGTCAATCATTACCGGACGATTCTGAACTCGGCGTTTAATTTCGCCGTCCGCTGGAAGAAATACGACGACAATCCGGTCGCCGTTATTCCGCAAATTCCAGAACGAGAAGCAAGAGACAGATTCGTTGAAGTTTCGGAACTGGCTGCTTTAATCGGCAAATGCCGGGAAGAAGAAGATTACGAGTTGCAGGGCTTTATTATTCTCGCCGCCTGCACCGGACTTCGCAAAACGGCGATTCTTTCGCGCAAATGGGAAGAAGTAAAACTCGACGTTGATTTTCCGTCTATCTTTTTGCCCAAAAAGGACAGTAAGAACCGGCGTTCAAATCGGCTGCCGCTGCCGCAGTTTTGCATCAATGCGCTCAAACAACTGCCAAGCTACGGAAAACACGAGTATCTTTTTCCGGCTCGTCCAAATGTTCGGTTTCGTGAAGTCGAGAAATTTCAGAAGCCGCACGCATGGGACATCGGAAAACGGTTTCGCCGGATTTGCAAATTAGCGGAAATTTCCGATTTGCGGGTTCACGACCTTCGGCATTTCGCAACGACGATGCTGTTTATCGAAGGTGTATCTGACGCGATTATCCGCAAAATGACCGGACATCGCTCAGATGAACTTGAACGTTATAAGCACCTTTCACTGTCGTTCTCGCAGCAGACGACCGAGCTTATCGCCGGGAAGCTGGTTGACGAATTAGAGGGCATGGGTACGTTTTTGGCTACATCGCCTGAAAATGAGAAAAGCCGCCCTGAGGCGACTTCGGAAACCACTGATAATAAAGAGATTAATGGCGGAGCCGACGGGACTCGAACCCGCGACCTCCAACGTGACAGGCTGGCGTTCTAACCAACTGAACTACGACTCCGCAAAAGAAATTTCAAACAAACTTGGTGGGCATGAAGGGACTCGAACCCCTAACTTCCTCCTTGTAAGGGAGGCTGTCTACCAATTGACGTACATGCCCTTTAAGAACTTTTTCTTCCAAACTTTACTTTGACACGACGCCCAAGTTTCTGTCAAAAAAGCGCCTTTCTTGAACGGAAAGGCGAATTGCAATGCTACGAAAAATCAGGCTTGGATGTCAAGTTGTAAAGGACTATCGTTACTAATCTCGTCTGCTTCGCATTTGCGGTTTCAATTGCGAATTGTTACTCGTTTTTGTTTCGTCGAAAGATAAAATTGTGCCGCCGAAACCGACTGCCCAACCTTTTCGTCCGCTAAAGAAAACTTTTTCGAGCCGATGTTTGATTTTTGAATCAACCACGCTCCAAACGTTTCCGCCGGTCGTCGTATGAAGAATCGTTCCGTCATCTCCAACCGCCCAGCCTTCAGCCGTATTCAGAAAAAAAACATCGGTCAGATTTTCTTCTACGCCCGACTTCTGCTCGTGCCAAGTTTTTCCGCCGTTGACGGTTTGATAAATTTTCCCCGCGCTGCCGAGCGTCCAGCCCAATTTTTGATTGATGAAAAAAACCTTGTTTAGTCTTGTCTTTGCATCGCCCGAAAGCATTGCTTGATTCCAAGTCGCGCCGGCATCTTCGGTAAAAAGAACGCTTCCGCCCGCGCCGACAATCGTGCCGTGAAACTCGTCCGTAAAATTGCCGTCGAGCAGCAAATATCTGGTCGGCGAAATCATTCTCTTCCAAGTTTTCGCGTCGTCCTGCAAAGCAAACAAAACGCCTGTTTCGCCGATTGCCATTGCGAAATTATTTTTTGCAAAAAAGATTTTGGTGATGCGTTCGCGACCGCCACCGAAGCTGATTTGTTCCCAATGCGCGCCGCCGTCGGTTGTTTTCAATAAATACGAAGAGCCGAGCGCGCCTCGCTCAAAAAGACTTTTTTCGCACAGCAGCCAGCCCGTATTTTCGTCGGAAAAATAAATCTGCTCGATTGTATCAGTGGTAAATTTTTCCTGCGCGCGCCAAGTCTTTCCGCTGTCAGTTGTCAAAAGGAGGATGCCGCTACTGCCCACTATAAAACCTTTATTTTCGTTAACGAAATAAACGTCGTGCAGCCACGCCAGCGTGCCGGATTTTTGCTGCGTCCAATCGGCGGCTCGCGCCGACAGACAACAAATCAGACAACAGGCAACGATTAGAAAATTTTTGACGGAAAACATAAGGTAAGTGGTAAACGGTAAGCGGTAAATGGTAAATCAAAGGCAAGTTTATTTTTAATAAAAAATTAATCAAACGCGCTTTGCTACTTACCATTTACCGCTTTCCACTATTTAAAACGGGCTGCCGAAAAGCAGACGGAAGGCGCTGACTTTGCCGATTATTTCAAGGACTCTATCAATGGTTTTGATTTTATTTCCCGGCACGATTACTTGGTCGCCCGGCACTAGATAAACCATCTCGGCTTTGCCGCGCGCGATTTCCTGCAGATTTACCGGAATCGAGGTCAAGCCGGTCGCCGTCTGCCGCACGATTGATACGCGCTTGCTGTCGCCGGTTCGCGTTACGCCGCCCGATTCGACAATCGCTTCATAAACGCTCAAGCGGCGCTCCATCATTTTAACGCCCGGCGTGCCGACATCGCCCAAAACGCTGTAACGCGCCGAGCCGACTTTTTCCAAAGTTACCGTAACGTTCGGGTCGATAATGTATTCGTCAAGCTGTTTTTTGATTTCTTCGGCAACTTCATCGACGGTTTTGCCGCCGACGGAAACGCCGTTTTTTATCAGCGGATAGGAAATGCGCGCCGTCGGCGGAACGGTAATCGCGCTTTTGCAGTAATCGGGACATTGACCGAAAACTTCGACTGAAATTACATCCTGCGGTCCGAGTCGGTATTCCTTCATATAGTTGTTGTAATAAGGAATTATTGCCGCTTCGTCTTCGGACATCGTTTCGCGCCGCAGATTTTTGTCGTCCTTTTTGTCGTCGGATTTTTTATCGTCCGCCGCCTCAGTGGTTTGAGCCGAGTCCGTTTTTTTCGCTTCAATTACGGAAGATTCCGCCGCCCTTTTTTTCGACTTTTTCTTGTCAGCTTTTGTCGAAGCGATTTTCTCAGTCTTTTTCGGCGCGGTTTCCTGCGCTGATATATTAAGCGAAAAAACAAATGCGCTGACAAGTACTAAACCGACACTTTGAAATAATTTTACTGCCTTCATATTTCCTCTCTCCGTCAACTGTTAAAAAGGTTTATTAAACGATTTACTCCAGTTTATAACAAACAATTGCGCGCATCTATCTGCCTTTGCCGAAAAGAACAGTTTTCACCGTTTCAAAAACGATAACCAAATCGAGCGCGAGACTTTGATTTTTGATGTAATACAAATCGTATTGCAATTTGCGCCGCGCGTCTTCGACCGATGCGCCGTATGGATATTTTATCTGCGCCCAGCCGGTCAAGCCCGGCGCGACCAAGTGGCGATGCTCGTAGAACGGAACTTCTTCCGCAAGTTGCGAAACAAAATGCGGGCGTTCCGGGCGCGGTCCGACAAAGCTCATCTCGCCTTTGATTATATTCCAAAACTGCGGAATTTCATCGACGCGAATAAGGCGAATTACGCGCCCGACGCGAGTTGCGCGCTCGTCGTCGGCTTGCGCCCAAATAGGTTTTCCGTCTTTTTCCGCGTCCGCTTTCATCGAGCGAAATTTCAAAACATCAAACGGTTTGCCGTTTTTCCCGACTCGTTCCTGCCGGTAGAAAACCGAGCCTTTTGAATCGAGCTTAATTAAAATTGCGGTCAAAACAGCTACGGGAAGCGAAACAATCAAACCGATTAAAGCCAGCGAGCGATGCGTTAGCTCGCGCGTAAAAGTTTTCAGCCGCGTGTTGCGCCCTCGCCCTTCAAAAATCAGCCACGACGGACGCACCATTTCAATATGAACTTGTCCGGTAACGCGCTCGAAAAACGACGTGCATTCTTCGATGCAAACATCGCCTGCGAGACTCATCTTAAGGAGCGTTTCGGTCGGAAAAGTTCCGCGACGCTCGCGCACCGCAATGACGATGCGGTTGATTCTCTCGTTTCTGATAATTTCTTCGAGATTAACGGCTTCGCCGAGAATCTTAACCGCAGAATCGTGTTCCGGGTGCGAGCCGTTTTCGGTGACAAATCCGGCAATTCTGTAACCGGCATCGCGCCTTTCCCAAACTGCTTCCGCCGTATCCCGCGCCGCTTTGCCCGTGCCGACAATGACTATTTTTTCACCGATGTCCGGGTGTCCCGTCAAATAATGAATCAAAATTCGCCAGACCAGCAGCATTACCAAAACTACCGGAACGGAAATGACCGAAACGCCGCGACCGATAAACAATGTCGGAACAAAATAAAATAGAAACGCCAGCAGCGCCCAAGCAATGCCGAGCGCCTGCACCAGCCGCAGCATCAGCTCGCGGCGGTTGCCCATTACGGTGTAATCGTAAAGGTCGTAAAAATACAGAATCAAAAGGCAAATCAAAGTTGCCAGACCGATTTTAACCCAGGCGTTTCTTTCGTTTAATTCATAATCAGAACCGGACGCGCCCAAACGCAAATACATAGCCAGCACGATGCCGCCGTAAATAATCGCGGCGTCGGCAAGAATTAACCAAATCGTGCGCGGGCTGAAGTTGCGTCCATCCATTTCTGTAACCAATTACGAATTTCAACTTATGAATTGCGGCTTAAAAACTACAGCTTGCGATTTACAAATCTTTTCATTCGTAATTGATAATCCGTAACTCGTAATTTTAATTTTTCAAACGGCGTCCCGAATTGTAATAACCGTAATTGTAATGCGTCTCGTCCATCACGTCTTCGCTTTCGTTCAGAACAACGCCCATCATTCGGTCGCGCGGTAGCGCTTCGAGAACGCGGTCAACATCGCTGTAGCGCGTTCGTCCGGCGCGAACGACGAGCATTGCGCCGTCGGCGTGATTTATCAATACGGTCGCATCGGTAAAAATTCCGAGAGGCGGCGCGTCGATAATTATATAATCGAACATCTCGCGCGCTTGGCGCAGAATCTCTTTGAATTTCGGACCCGAAATCAATTCGGCAACGTCGCTTCTGGCTTCGCCGCCCGGAAGCAAATGCAAGCCCGAAGGTTCTAATTTAATAATCGCTTCCTGCAAAGTAGCGCGCTCGGATAAAATATCGGAAAGACCTTTGTCGGTTTCGATTCCCAAATAATCGGTCAGCGACGGCAGGCGCAAATCGCTGTCAATAATCAAGGCTTTCACGCCGTCGGTTTGCGCGAGCAGCCACGAAAGATTCAGCGCGGTAACACTCTTTCCCTCGCTCGCATTGACGCTTGCCACGACGATTGACTGCAATTTCTGACGCTGGCTTTTATGCAAAACCTGCGTTCGCAGGCTGCGGTATTCTTCGCAGTAATTTGAATGCGGCTGAGTGATGGCGACAAGGCGCGGCTCGACGCGCTCCGCTTCGACGTTCCACCGAGCGAACTCGGGAAGACGTTTTTCTGCGATGCGCGCCGCGCCCACGGCGTTCAAAGTTGCCCCGGCAGTTTTTTCCAATTCCAAATCAGAGAGTGCCTTCCCGATTAAAGAATCCGTCTGCCCATTGAACGCCAAAGCTGTTGCGGTCGGTGTTCCGATTTTTTTTATTTCTTTGCCCGTAAACAAATCCGGCGGCGTGTTGCCGCGTCTGCCGTTTTTCTCAAACGGGACGACATTTGCCGAAACGGGTTTTTCCGCGTCCGGCAATTGCTGTTCGGATTGTTTTTTTTGTAACGCTTTTAGAATGCTCATAAATGCTCCGCATTTCGGTGCAAAGTTCAAAGTCTAACAAGGTTGGAAAGACAAACTTTGAACTTTAAACTGTTTTAGTAGAATCCACCGACTTCTCCAATTTCCAAACTTATTTCATCGTCCGTCTCTTGCGGCGAAATTGGTTTCTGACGTTCCTTCGGCGCGCCATTGCCATTAACCGTTGCCGTAGTAACGGCGGTGTTTATTTTTGCCGATTGTCCGTTGCTGTTTGCGACGACTTCACTCTGAAAATTTTTCGGCTTGTTCGGCGTTTCGGCACGAGTTTGATTGTTCCACAATTCCTCGCGCGCTTCGCTTCTTAAAATTCCGGCAGAACTGAGTTTTCCCGTCGGCATCTCGCTTGCAAGAAGCGCTTCGTTGCGCGGCAGCAAATCGAGATTGTCGGCAACTTCTTCGACGATTTGTCTGCCGATAATCTGCTCGCCTGCCGCATACGCTGTCAGCATCGCGTTATCGCACAAATTGTTGATTTGGCGCGGAATGCCTTCCGAACATTGGAAAATAAAATCAATCGCGCCGGGCGTGAAAACGTTCGGCTGGTCTGAGCCTGCGATTAAAAGACGCTCGGTAATATAACGCTCGACTTCATCCACATCGGGAAGCGAATGCATTTTGCAGCGAAGCGCGACACGCTGTTTTAATTGGCGCAAGTTCGGTTGATTTAATTTTTCGCGCAGTTCGGGCTGTCCCGTCAAAACGATTTGCAGATGTTTGGCGTTGTCCGATTCAAAATTCATCAGTAGGCGAATTTCTTCCAGCACATAATCGGAAAGCTCGTGTGCTTCGTCAATAATCAAAACGGTTCGCAATCCGCGCGCGTGTCTGGCTTCAAGAACTCTTCCCATTTCGGTCAGGAGTTCGGCTTTGTTTGTCCAATCGGTAATGCCGAGCATCTGCGTAACGTGATGATAAAATTCATCAATCGAAAGACGCGGATTGAAAATATATGCCGCGAGAACCGACGAATCCAAGCGCCGCAAAATCCACCTGAGCGCCGTCGTTTTTCCCGTTCCGACTTCGCCCGTTAAAACAATCAAACCTTTGGCGTTTTCCAGACCGTAGTAAAGACTCGCCAGAACTTCATTGTAACTCGGCGTAAAGACGATGAAACGCGGGTCGGGCGTTAAAGTAAACGGCGTGTCTTCTAAATTAAAAAATTCTTTATACATTTTTGCCTCTCAAAAAACGATTCCAAATTGTTTTGGAATCTTCTAGGAAATCATCCGCTCGAAAACGCGCGACATTTGCAACGCGAAGATTATCAGCGGCGTCGCGCCGATTGCCGCTGCAATGCCAGCCGCCACCTTAAAAAGATGCAGGCGTTTTTGCCAGATTTTATCGTCGTGCGTCAAAAGCGGCGGCACGGACGCGAGAACCGGCAAGCCTGTGTAATGCTTGGCGTCTTCGATATTTTGAATTTTCAAAATACGCGGCAGCTCGAATGCGGCGGCGAGAAATAAACCTAAAGCAAGTCCGATAGCCGCGCCCAACAGGGTTAAAAGTCCGCGTTTCGGCGCAACGGGCGAGGACGGCAGATTTGCCGGGTCTTGCACGCGAATAGTTTCGCCTTGCGCGTTTGATTCGCGGTCAACCTGCAAAGTCGCGTCGTTTTTCTTCTTTAACAAATCGTCGTAAGTTTGTTTCGCCGATTGATACTGCGTGTTGATGCTGTCGAGCGCGACTTTAACATTCGGCGACGCATTGATTTTTTCATCTATCGCTGAAATTTGCGCGGCGTTTTGTTTTAGCTCGACTTCTTTCATCTGCATTTGCTGGTCAATCTGCGTGATTTCGCTCTCCGCCTTTTGCCTTTCAATTTCCAAGTTTTGTTTTTGCAACTCTGCTTTGCGCGAACCGGAAACGGTCGCCGATTCGATATTTTTCTGTGTGTTTTTCTTTAAGTCTTGAATTTCGTCGTTGACCTTTTCAATATCATTTTTTGCTTTGATAACTTCCGGGTGCTTATCGGTTAGAGTTAATTTCAAATTTGCCAATCTTGAATTTAGTTCGGCTCGTTTTCCGATCAGTTGAACGTAAGCGGGCGTATCTTCTACGCGCGCTGCTGCCGATGCCGCGTCCTTTGTTTCCTTTTCGCCGAAATCTTCGATTATTCGGGCTTGGCTGTTTAGAGCGCGAATATTGTCGGTCAGCCGACCTTTCTGCATCATCAAAGATTCTTTTTCTTTGGAGATTGTTTCCTCGCGCTGCTGTAAACCTGCGCGCTGTGCAATCAAACCTTGCACGGCTTCGGGCAGAGTATCAACGTTTTTCATCATTATCTGAAGCCGCTCGTTTTCTTTCGCGTCGAGAATCTGTTTGGCTTGATTAAGATTGTTGTCGATGAATTCGCGCGTCGTTTCAGCATTTTGGGTGGACGCGGCAATCTGCGCGTTGACGTATTTACCGGCAAGTTCCGCAGTTACGTTGCGCGCCGCTTCCGGCGAGCGGTCGCGGTATTGGAGACTGAACGCCGCGACTTTATCGTTTTCGGCTTTTTCTACGTCAACCGTAATATTTTTCTGCATTTTCTCGACGATAAGTTCCATCGGCACACCGGCGTTGCGTTCGAGTTCAAAAAGTTTGTATTTCGCCACCATCGGCTCTAAGGTTGTGCGGCTCAAAACTTCCTGCTTAATTGTGTTCAGGCGTTGTGAAATGTCTTCGCTCGAAAGCGATTGGACGACTTTTTCGGAAATCGTCGGCGGTTTGACCGTCAGCAGAGTTCTCGATTCATAAACGCTCGGCAATTGATTAACGACATAACCGATTGCCGCCGTCATCGTCAAAACGGGCAGAAAGATTAACCATTTTCTCCGCTTCAGCATACGGGCAAATTCGCCTGCCGTTCTTTGTCTAAATTCAACGCTCATCTTTTTTATTTCCCTACTAAAACTCTTTCTTCTCGGTTGATTTTTCGCGCCTTCCCGTCAAAATTCAATTTCTTTTCGTTTTCATTAAACAGCCGCCGCAAACTGACGGCAGAGACAATTAAAATTACGCCGAAAATCAGCAAGCCGATTGATTCCGGCACGCCGCCGAGAAGTAAATTTTTGTTTGCTTCGTCCGCTAAAAATTCAATCATAATCATAGCTTTATCTCCGTTCGATTGCTTACAAACTTAGACCATCTACAAACTCGCCAGTAAATTTTTCGCGTCCTGCGTATCTTTCTGGCTCAAACTTCCAGCGTTCTGCAAAGACGTTTCAAGTTCTCTGCGCGCCGAATTTCTATCGCCAGCCGAAGCCAGAGCCATTCCCAAACGCATTCGATACGCTGGATTTGCGTCGACGTTAGTCCGCTTTGCTTCCATTTCATCGAGCGCGACCGCTTTTTTCAACTGTTCGACTGCAGGCAGATACAACTCTTTTTTGTAATAAACCCAGCCGAGCGTATCGTAATATCCGGCGACGTTCGGAAAACGATTGACTGTTTTCTGCGCGAGTTGCAGAGCTTCGTCGAGATTTCCCTGATTATTGGCGGCTATAAACCAAGCGAGATTATTGGCGGCTATCGGCGCTTCGGGAGTAATTTCCAGAGCTTTTCGATAATTTTTCTCCGCTTCCTGCGAATTATTTCCGGCTTCTTCGAGCATTCCGAGCAAGGTGTAAACCGCAGCCGACGGTCTCTTCTCGACAACTTTTTTATATTGCTCGACGGCGGCGTCAGTTTGATTTCGCTCGACTAGAAGCGATGCATAAGCCGAATAGGCGGGCAAATACCCGTCGTCGGTTTCAATCGCGGCTTTGAGTTCCGCTTCTGCGCCAGCCAGATTTTTTTCAGCCGTAAAAACGTCGGATTTTAAATAATGCAGCGCCGCCAAAACGTCCGTTTGTCCGGCATTTGCTTGCATGGCTTTATCAATTTGCGCGTGCGCGTCGCTAAATTGTTTTTGCTTGATTGAAACATCGACTAAACCGTTCAAAGCGTCGAAATTTTTCGCGTCCGCCGCTAAAGCATTATTGTAAAGTTTCGCCGCTTCGCCGAGATTTTTTTCCGCGATAAAGACTTTTGCCAGATTGACCATTGCCGCCGAAGATTTCGGCGAAAGTTTTTGGACTTGTTGCAAATCGTCGTGCGCTTCCGCCAGCTTTCCGAGTTCGAGATTCGCCAAGCCGCGCGCCGTCTGCGCGCGAACGCCCAAATCTTCCAATTGCTGCGCGCTGTTTTCCACGTTCGGAATGGCGTTTTTAGCAATATCAAACAACGCGTTTGCTTCACGAAGCGCGGTTGCCGCATCGCCCGAAGCGAAGCTGGCTTGAATTTTCAGCAGTTTGGTTCGCAAAAAATTCGCGTGGTATTTATCTAAATCGCCGATAAAAGCGCGCGCTTGTTCGATTTGTCCGAGCGCCAGACGCGCCTGCGCCATATAAAAAAGCGCGTCTCGATTGCTCGGTTGCTTCTTTAAAACTTCTTCCAAATCTTTAACCGCGTCTTCCGATTTATTTTCCTGAATCCGCAAGCGGGCGCGCAGCATCAAGGCTTCGGAATCATGGTCGTTGAGCTTTAATAATGCTTCGACCTGCGCGCCGACGGCTTCCGTTTCCTTGCGTTCGAGATAAATTTCGCCCAGACGATAGCGGGCGCGGACAAATTCCGGCGTGTCCTGCAAAATATCGTTGAAAACTTTTATGGCTTCGTCTTCGCGTCCGGCGGCGGCATAAAAATCGGCTAATTCGACGCGCGCTTCGGGACTGTTTTCCTGAATCTGAACAAACTCTTTATACGATTGCTCGGCTTTATCGAGTTGCCGCTGCCGCAGATAAAATTCGGCAATCGCCTCGCGCGCTTCCGTGTTTTTCGGCTCGGCTTGGATTGCTCGTTTAAATTGCGTTTCCGCTTCGCCCGCGCGCGCCGCGTAAGTTAAAAACCTGCCGTATTCGATGTAGCCGAGAGCCGCGTTCGGATTAACCGAAATGCCTTTGCTAATCGCCTTTTCCGCATCGTCCGCACGGTCGAGCTTCATAAAATAGCGCGCGAGGCTCATATAAGATTCCGTACGGTTCGGATTAAGCGAGATTGCTTTGTTTAAAGCGTCTATGACTTCTCTTTCGGATTTTTTCTGCTTTACCAAAAGACTGGCTTTTAAGATGTAGGCTTCGATAAAATTCGGGTCGCGGGCAAAAACGTCGTCGAGGATTTTCTGAGTTTCCTGCATCTGCGCCGGTTCGGTCAGCAGATAATAATTGCCGAGTTTTACTTTCGCTTCGAGATTATCTGGATTCAAACTCGCTACTTGCTGCAATTCGGCGACGGTTTCGTAAAATTGTCCGAGATTCTCATATGCGCGCGCCAAACCCCAATGCGCCTCAGCCGATTTTTTATCAATATCGGATGCGGTGCGAAATTCCATTACGGCTTCTGTGTATTTGCGTTTCTGCAAATATTCTTCGCCGCGCGCTAAATGTTTGGTTTTTGATTGGCTGCAGGACGCAAAGGTAAGACCGACGCTGAGCAAAAAGGCAGACAGTAAAACTTTGGAGCAAAAATTTTGGCACTCTTCCATTCGCATTTTAATAAAATTATTTCCCGCTTCTTCTCTAAGAAAATCTCGCTTTCAAATTTATGTTCGTCGGGGCATTGACGGCAAAAATTTTCGGCGATTGTCGTTTGTCTTTATAAAAAGGCAAATTTTTATAAAGACAAACGCTAGCGAAAAAAACAAAACAAATTTTCAACAAGTATAGCTGGTAAAAACTGCCGATTCCAATTTGCAGAATCAGACGACCTTCACCGGCATTGAACAAAGACATTTAATCTGCACTGAATTTCAGAAAAATTGCTTGTAGTTTTGGAATTTAATAAACCGGAAAGTAGAACGTCTGTTTCCAAAACCACTGAAACGTTCGATTTGTTCTATAAATTTTAGCGGAAAATTAGCTTGATTATACTCTAAAGTTTATTTAAATCAAGCGTTTTTATTCGGGAATATAAAGGTCGAGCCGGTCGGCAGCCTGCGCCGACAAATCTACTGCGGCATCAGTCGCCTCTTGTTCCGAGTTGCCGACATCGGTCATCACACGCACCATCGCGCCGTCCGAGCGCCTGCGCCAAACGCTGTCAAAAACGGTATTAACTTTATCGGCGTATTCACTCGCTTCCGCGCGCCCGCGACCTTGATACCAGTAAATCAAAACTTCCTTATACACGCCGTTGTCGACAATAAATTTATTTGCCGTAAAAGTTCTGCCCGACGCGGTTTTAATTTCGACAAGTTGCGACTGGTTCATTACCCAACCCGCGCCCGGCAAGCAATTCTGCGGGCTGTGATAAGTTGCGCCCGCACGTTGCGAAGCGTAATAGCCGACGTAAAGATTGGCAATCCGACCGTCCGGCGAACTATATTCGCGCATCGTGTAATCGGTCGCGCGAAGAACCGATTCGGTCTGCGCGTCAAACCGAATCGCGTCGCCTTTCTGCCGCCAATCGCCCAAACTAGCGGGAATTTCAGATAAAGGTTTTCTGACGACTTCGGCTTCGCCGCGCTGCTGCAGCCAATTAATAGACACGCCGCCGATAAGCAAAACGGCGAGAAGCAAATTGAAAATAGGTTTTAGATTTTGGGTTTTAGATGTTTGGTCTTTGGTCTGCGAGCTTTCTTGCTGTCGTGATTCGTCTTTGCTCTGCGTCTCCGCGTCTCCGCGCTGAAATTTTCTGATAATTAAATTGACCGCAAACAACAATGCGAGCGCGACAAGATAAACGAGCCAACCCGAAAGCGTGTGCCAAACACTCTCGATTGCTTGTTTGCCGTAATAATAAGTTAAAACTCCGGTTGCCGTAACGCGCGCGGCATTCGTTAGAATGGCAATCGGAATTGCCGAAAGCATCAAAATAACAGTTCGCCAGAAATCTGGATTTTTCAGAAATGCGATTTTTTTCGTTGCCGCAGAATCGCGTCTTTCGCGCGTAAAATATGCAAGAACCAAACCGAGCGTCATCAGCGTCATCAGAGAGCGAATACCGCTGCACGCTTCGACGACTTCGAGCGCGATAACTTCCGCCGCGCCATACGGCAAAATCTCGATGACGTTTCCTTTCCTGACCGTCGGCACTTCAAAAAGGCGAATTCCCCAAACCGCCGCCTGCGAAGCCCAAATCTGAAGCGGAAACGCGATTTTGTTAAAAATTATCTGCGGAATCGGAATCGCTAAAAGAAGAAGCAAAAACGGCACGATGAGCGATTTCAAAAGGCGCGCGCCGAAAAAACAGACGACAATTCCGGCAAGCATTACGACCAGAGAAATTCTCTGCGTGAAAAGTTCCGCTCCTAAAGTTCCGCCCAAAAACATCAGAAGCGCGAATAAAATCAAAGCAAAGCCAAACAGAACGGACGGAAGTTTCGCCGCATTTTTCAATTCATCGAATTCCGTCCAGATAATAAAACCAATGACGAACGGAACAAGCAAACCGTGTGAATAATTCTCGTCCGTCCACCAATCGAATCCTAATTTCGCCAAAACATTCGCGTAGAGAAACGTCAGCGCCGCCGCAATCGAAACGGGACGCCAAACGGTTTGAAAATTTATTTGGGGCGAATTCATTTAAACTTCGGGAAGGAAAGAAAGAATAACGCAAGTTTTCCGCATCGCATTTAATTATACAGAACAACGCTCATCACCAACAATTATTTTCTGCGGTTCAAAATAAAATTCGCCAAATCATTTAATAAACTTGTATCTTTCTCTATTTTTTTCAGCGAATTGACAGCTTGCGCGCAAACATTTTCCGCCAATTTGCGCGTTCCTTCAATTCCGTAAAAACTCGGATACGTCGCTTTTTTCGCCTGTTCGTCTTTGCCCGCAGTTTTGCCTAAAATTTCGGTCGTCTGCGTTACGTCGAGCAAATCGTCGGTAATTTGAAAAAGAAGACCGAGACGCGCGGCATAATTTGAAACGGCTTCGAGTTCCTTTTCATCTGCTTCGGCAATAATCGCGCCCGCGCGCGCCGAGGCGCAGATTATCGCGCCGGTTTTGCCGTGATGAATTTTTTCCAAATCTTCGATTGAAAAACTTCTTCCTTCGCCGTCCAAATCAAGCTGTTGTCCAGCGACCATTCCGGTCGGCGTTCCCGCCGCGCGCGCAAGTTCCGAAACAAGTTTTACACGAATCTTCGCGCTCAATTTCTCATCTTCGGCAATTGCTTGAAACGCTAAAGTTTGCAAAACGTCGCCTGTTAAAATCGCCGTCGCTTGATCAAATTTTTTGTGACAAGTCGCGCGCCCGCGCCGCAAATCGTCGTCATCCATCGCGGGCAAATCGTCGTGAACGAGCGAATATGTATGAATCATTTCGATTGCCGCCGCCGCGCATAAAAGTTTTTCTTGCCGCGCGCCGAAGGTTTTGCCGACCGCAAAAACGAGCGCGGGACGAAACCGCTTGCCGCCCGCAAATAAGCTCCAGCGCACCGCTTCGTGCAGTTTTGTCGGCTCGGTCTGCAAACTCGGCACAAGCCGTTCGAGTTTTTCGTCAATCGTTCGGGTGCATTGGGAGAAAAAAAGTTTTAAGTCGGTCATCTTTGAATTTTATAAATTTCAGCCTTTGTTCTACATTATAAATTTTTTGTCCTCTTGCAAAACATCCGGCAAAATTGCGACTCCGTTAAACCTTTTCCGTTTGCCTTGCGTATAATGAAAATCTACAATATAGATAAAATCCGAACGAAAGTTTGAGTTTCACATTTCCAAAAATTTTAAGAAGTCCAGCGATGAATTTTAGAAGGCGTTTATTTTCCTATTCGCCTTTGTTTTATTTATGACAACAGTTGCCAGCGCGCAAAAAAGCGAAAAACTGCCGCCGATAAAATATAAAGAACTTACTTTGAAAAACGGTCTGCGCGTGATTATGCACCAGGACGCTTCGACGCCGATTGTCGCCGTCAATCTCTGGTATCACGTCGGCTCGAAAAACGAAGTCGTCGGGCGCACGGGCTTTGCTCATCTGTTTGAACATCTGATGTTTCAAGGCTCAAAACACTCTGACAAAGATTATTTTACGCCCCTGAACGAAGCCGGCGCGAACTTGAACGGCTCGACCAATTCCGACCGCACAAATTATTTTGAAGTCGTGCCGTCAAATTTTCTCGAACTCGCGCTATGGCTCGAATCTGACCGTCTCGGTTATCTGCCTGACGCGATGACGATGGAAAAACTCAACAACCAGCGCGATGTTGTCAAAAACGAAAAACGCCAGCGCGTTGACAATGTGCCTTACGGTTCGGTCGGCGCGAAAATTTCCGAGCTGCTGTATCCGGCAAACCACCCGTATCATTGGTCGGTTATCGGCTCTTTGGAAGATTTGACCGCTGCCTCGATGGACGACGTGAAAACGTTTTTCCGTCAATATTACGTGCCGAACAACTGCACGCTGGTTGTCGCCGGAGATTTTAATCAGAAGGAAGCCGAAAGCTGGATAAAAAAATATTTCGAGCCGATTCCGCGCGGCACGAATATCACGCGACCGACGCCACCGCAACCCGTTTTGGAAAAAGAAATCCGCTATTCGATGGAAGACAACGTGCAGTTGCCGCGCCTCTATATGGTTTGGCACAGCGTTCCGCAATATACGCCTGACGAGCCTGCGCTCGATATGCTGGCGCGAATTCTGTCGGGCGGCAGAGGCTCGCGTCTGCAAAGCAATCTCGTTTACGGGAAAGAAATAGCGCAAACCGTCAACGTGTTCAACGGCACGCAGGAAATTGCCGGACAGTTTCAAATTGTCTCGACGCCGAAACCGGGAAGAACAACCGACGAAATAGAAAAAGAAATTTTAGCGGAAATCGAACGAATCAAAACCGCGCCGCCGACCGCTGAAGAAATAACGCGCGCGCTCAACGGCTACGAATCTTCAGCTATTTTCGAATTGCAAACCGTTCAGGGAAAAGCCAACCAGTTGAATAATTACGCGACGTTTTTGAATAAGCCTGATTATTTCCAAGACGACCTTGACCGCTATCGCCGCGTTACGCCTGCCGATATTCAGCGAGTTGCGAAAACTTATTTAACCGACAAGCGTCTTGTTTTGACGGTTACGCCGCGACCGAAAGGCAAAGATACGAAATCAGTGGCGATGACGGCGGCAAATCGCCCGACTTCCGTGTCGAGCAAAAAACCGACCACCGAGCCGACGCCGGACAAGGCACAGCAGGCGAATGACCCTCTTTACATTCAGCCGCAACCGAAAGCCGACCCGAAATTTACTTTGCCGACAATCGAAAAAAGCAAATTATCAAACGGTTTGGAAGTTTGGTTGGTTAAGCAAAACGAACTTCCGATTGTTTCGATGAATATGGTTTTGAAAAGCGGCTCGACCAACGACCCGAAAGGTTTGACCGGCGTTAATAACATTACTTCGGCGCTGCTTGACGAAGGCACTAAAACGAGAACGGCGGTGCAAATCGCCAATGAAGTTCAAGACATCGGCGCGCAGCTTTTCACGACGACGAACGACGATAATTCGAGCGTCAGAATCGTAACGCTGAAAAAGAATTTCGACAAAGCTCTCGATATTTATTCGGACGTGATTCAAAACGCCGAATTTCCTGATGCGGAAGTCGAAACTTATCGCAAACGTCTGCTCGTAACGCTTCGCCAGCGAATTGATAATCCGGCGGCGATTGCCGGTCTGGTTTACAACAAAATTTTGTATGGCGAAAATCATCCCTACGGCGCGTCTTTGAACGAAAAATCCGTAAACGCAATAAAGCGCGACGATTTGAAAAATTATTATTCGACGTTTTACCGTCCGAATAATGCGGTTTTGATTGTCGTCGGCGACGCGGAAATGAATTCGCTCAAACCGAAACTCGAACAGGCGTTCGGCAGTTGGAAGGCAGGCGCGGTTACGCAAACGACCTTGCCGGACGCTCCGAAACGCGACAAAGCCGTTATTTATCTAGTTGATAAACCGGGCGCCGCGCAATCAGTCATCAACATCGGGGAAGTCGGCGTTCCGCGCAGCTCGCCCGATTATTTCGCGCTGCAAGTTTTGAACACGATTCTCGGCGGCTCGTTCTCACGGCTCGATATGAACTTGCGCGAAGACAAAGGTTACACTTACGGCGCGCGGTCGAGCTTTGCTTTCCGACGCGGCGCGGGACCTTTTACGGCAACCGCGCCGGTGCAAACCGCCGTTACAAAAGAATCGGTTATCGAGTTTTTAAGGGAAATCAACGGCGTGCGCGGCGCAATTCCAATCACGCAAAAAGAACTCGAATACAACAAACAGCGAATCATTCGCGGTTATCCGAGAAATTTTGAAACCGTCGATTCGATTGCTTCGCAGCTTGCAAACGTCGTAACTTACGATTTGCCGGACACATATTTCAACGATTACATAGCGCGCGTCAACGCCGTAACGCTCGAAGACGTAAACCGCGTCGCCAACAAATACCTGACGCCCGATAATATTGCGATTCTGGTTGTCGGCGATAGAAAATTGATTGAACCCGGACTCAAAGAAATCGAAGGTTTGGGCGATTCGATTGTAAATCTTGACGCCGAAGGCAATCCAATTAAGTAGATTTGCAATAAGACAAAGACGAAAGGGGCAAAGTTATAATAACTTTGCCCCTTTTTTGCTGAAAAATTTAAGACAAAAAATCAGCCGTAAAATCTCGACAAAAATTTATCGTTTTAATTTTGTATTTGAAAATTTTCTCTCGTCAGAAAAAATTTTGAATAATTTTCCGCTTGTTTGGATAAGTTAGTATGAGTGGCAATGATGAACGACACGAGCGCAATTGAAAATTGTAGAAAAGGCGACAAGGAAGCGTTTCGTTTTTTGGTTGAAGGCTATCAAAAACAAGCTGTCGCTCACGCCGTCGCCATTCTCGGAAATCGGGAAGACGCGCTCGACGCTGTGCAGGAAGCGTTTATAGACGCTTTTCAAGCAATAAGGCATTTTGACACGACGCGCCGGTTTTATCCTTGGTTTTATGTTTTGCTTCGGAATCGTTGTTTTAAAATGACGGCGAAAAAAAGACCGGCGGACAATGTTGAAGAAATCGAAATTCTTGCGCCGCAGTCGGATTTATCACGCGAAGAATTATTTGAGCTTGAATCGGCGCTGCTTGCGCTCTCAAACAAAGACCGCGAATTGATTACGCTGAAATATCTTGACGGTCTTTCTTACGAAGAATTGAGCGAGCGCCTTGAAATTCCGCGCGGAACTGTTATGAGCCGACTTTATTACGTCCGAAAACAGTTGCAAGCGAAATTAACCGGAAAATTTCATTGAGAGAGAATGCGAGTTATGAATGAGATAAATTGCGAAAATACGATGCTGGCAATGATGGCTGTGATGGACGGCGAAGAAACTCTTCTTTCTTCCGAACAAACAACGGCTCATTTGGCGCAGTGCAAAAATTGCCGACAGGAATTTGAGCAAATGCAAAACTTTGTCGACTTGTTGAAAAAGCAGAAACGAGGCGCGCAAAACGCTGATTTGTGGATGTCAATCGAAAAAAGAATCGGCGCGCAAAACGAAGCCGCTTCGCTAATCGGTTGGAAAACGTTTCTTCTACTCGGCGCGTTTCTCGTCGCCTACAAATTGTTGGAGATGATACCGGAACGCGACTTCGGTTTGTTTTTCAAATTCGTGCCGCTGGTTTTCGTCGTCGCTTTATTCGGTTTTCTCAAAGAAAATCCGTTCAAAATCAACACCGAACTCGGTTTGGAAAGGTGAAAAATATGAATACCAATGAATCGCAAAATTACACAATTCTCGGACAAAAATACGCTTACGCGACTGTATCCTTGCTGCTCGGCATTTTTTGTTTCATCAATCTTGCCGGAATGGAAAAAGCGCTTCTGGCAGTCATTTTCGGTTGGCTGGCGCTGCGGAAAAATCACGCGCCTGCGCTGAAAGAACATCGCATCTGGGCGAAAACAGGTATGATTCTAGGCTCGCTCGTGCTTATTATCGTGCCGACTATAATCATCCTGAACTTTGATCGGCTTCGCGAATTCGTCGAAGTTTTGTCGAAAATGAGCAATGGAAAATAAAGCTGGAATAATAAGGAAAAAACTATGAAAAATTTAATTTGCCATTTGGCTGTCGCACTGATTTTTTTAACCGTTTTGTCATTGCCGATTTTCGCGCAAAGCAATTCTACCGTAGAAGGAAATTGGCTCAGTACGCTTGAGTTTAACGGCATCAAAATGCGTCTCGTTTTGAAAGTCTCTAAAAATGCCGACGGAACATTTGCCGCGAAACTCGACAGTATTGACCAGGGCGCAAACGATTTAGAGATTGACTCAATCGTTCAACAAAATAAAGCCGTTCATTTTGAAGCGAAAAAATATGGTATGAGCTATGAAGGAACGCTCAATGAAAAAGGCGATGAGATTGCCGGAACTTTCAAACAAGGCGCAGGTTCGCAACTGTTAGTTTTCAAACGCACGGTCGCGGCGACAAAAGTTAGTCGTCCGCAAGACCCGCAAAAACCTTATCCTTATAACGAGGAAGAAGTCAGTTATAAAAACGTCAAAGATAATGTAAAACTAGCCGGAACATTGACTTTGCCGCGCGGTGAAGGGAAATTTCCGGCGGTAGTTTTGATTACGGGAAGCGGCTCGCAAGACCGCGATGAAACCATTCTCGGACATCGCCCGTTTTTAGTTTTAGCCGATTATCTGACCAGACGAGGCATCGCCGTTCTGCGCGTTGACGACCGAGGAGTCGGCGGTTCTGATTTGGGTTCGCGCTCGGCAACAACCGAGAATTACGTCGGTGACGTTTTAGCCGGAGTCGGATTCTTGAAAAGCCGCAGGGAAATCAACTCGAAACAAATCGGCTTAATCGGACACAGCGAGGGCGGAATAATCGCGCCGATGGCTGCCGTCTCCTCAAATGATGTTGCCTTTATTGTTATGCTGGCGGGTTTGGGACAAACCGGTGCAGACGCAGTTTTGTCGCAGATAGCTTTACTAAACAAGGCAAACGGCGAAACCCCCGAAACAATCGAACGGGCGGGTAATTTGCAAAAGAGCCTTTTTACGGTTATCAAATCCGAACCGGATAACAAAATCGCCGAACAAAAAATCAACGAGATGCTTGAAGAACGTAAAAGCAAAATGAATGAGCAGGAAATGAAAGCATTTGCTGCGGTCGAAGCAAATATCAAAGCGCAAATGCCGATTCTTTTATCGCCATGGTATCGCTATTTTCTTGCTTACAATCCGCGTCCGACGCTTGAAAAAGTAAGAGTTCCGGTCTTAGCCCTCGACGGAGATAACGATTTGCAGGTTTCGCCAAAGGAAAATCTCGATTTAATCGCCGCCGCGCTCGAAAAAGGAGGCAATAAAGATTATACGGTTAAATCTTTTCCGAAACTAAATCACCTTTTCCAAACAAGTGTAACGGGTTCGCCGAGTGAATACGCACAAATCGAAGAAACCATCTCTTCGCAAGTTTTGGAAACAATTGCGGATTGGATTCTGAAACATACAGTCAAAAGGTGAGCGGTTTGTTAAGTTTTAGATTAAAATCAATTTCAACTACAAGTGATAAAAACAAGCGCGGATAGTAAGCCTTTTAAATTATCAAAAAAATTAAAAGGACGCGAAAGATTTTAATAACCTAGCGTCCTTTTATCATTTAGCCGGCAAGTGCTTGAACCTGTTCGACTACCGGCGGCGTAAAGCCGAAATGTTTATAAGCCGCGTCCGTTGCGATTCTGCCGCGCGGCGTGCGGTTTAAAAAACCGATTTGAATTAAATAAGGCTCGATGACTTCTTCGATTGATTCGCGATCTTCGCTGATAGACGCGCTGATTGTGCCAACACCGACAGGTCCGCCGTCGAATTTTTCGATAATGCTAAGCAACAGTTTTCTATCAATTTCGTCGAGTCCGAAACGGTCAACTTCCATTTCGTCCAAACCGCGCTGCGTAATCGCGCCCGTAATCCGTCCGTCGCCCAAAATTTCCGCGTAATCTCTGACACGGCGAAGCAGGCGATTGGCAATACGCGGCGTTCCGCGTGAACGCCGTGCAAGCTCGTTTGCGCCGGTCGCTTCTATTTCAACTTTCAAAATTTCCGCCGAGCGGTGAATGATTATTTCCAAATCCTTGCGCGAGTAAAAATCTAAGTGATTGACGATGCCGAACCGTCCTCGAAGCGGCGCGGAAACCATTCCGGCGCGCGTCGTTGCGCCGACGAGCGTGAATTTCGGCAACTCGATTTTGATTGAACGCGCCGCCGCGCCTTCGCCAATCATTAAATCGAGGCTGTAATCTTCCATTGCCGGATAAAGAATTTCCTCAATTTGAGGTTTCAAGCGATGAATCTCGTCGATAAAAAGCACGTCGCCCTCTTCCAAATTGGTTAAAATCGCCGCCAAATCGCCCGATTTTTCAACCGAAGGCGCGTGAACAGTCTTCAAATTTGCTCCTAGCTCATTGGCTAAAATTATTGCCAGGCTGGTTTTCCCCAATCCTGGCGGACCAAAAAGTAAAACATGGTCGAGCGCCTCGCTGCGGCGAAGCGCGGCTTTCAAAAAAATCCGCAGATTATTAACGATTTTCGTCTGTCCGATATATTCGTCAAGCCTTTTCGGGCGCAAACTCTGTTCGCTCGACACGTCTTCGAGCGTTGCCTGCCCGACGATTAAGCCGTTTTGCCGCGCCGGACTGACGTTTTCAACTAATTCAAGTGCCATTCGTGTAAAAACCTCTTTTTAATTTTTGATTGAATTACAATTTTACAACGCGCAAGATTTTGTTTCAAGTATGAAACAAAGCGAGCAAAAAAATTTAAGCTCTTAAAGAAATTAAAACTACGCCGCAAGTTTTAATTGAACTTGTTCAATTGTTTCTCGAACTTCTTCTTCGGCAATTTTTATTTCCGCTTTCGCGTCGGAAATACTAGCTAAAGGCGCGCTCAATTTTCCGACGAGCCAGCGTCGATAAATTTCCGCTTCTTCCAATTTTCCAGTCCAACGCGCGCGGTCGAGCATTGTCAAAGCCATTTCCAGCGCGTGATGCTGTCCTGCGCGGTCTTGAATATTTGCAAAATAGCTGTAAGCCTCTTGCAGATTATTGACGCTGCGACGTGCCGTTAGAACGTCCTTAAAGCCTAATTTGCCTTGAAAATGTTTTGAATAAATATTTCTCGGATGCGCGTTCGATGTATATAAATCGAAATAATTATCAATCAATCCTTCGCGCTGCAGAACTGAACCGACATAGCTCGGCTTTGCGCCGGAAATTGCCGCAATCGCTTCAATTGCGGTCGTTCCCGAATTATACAAAGACAAAATCATTTCCTTTTTACTTTGAATCGTTTCTTGTTCTTGAGTTTCAAACAAATTTCCGTTCATATTTTCTGTCATTTTATTTACCTCACTTTAACGATAAATTAGATGTTTCATCCGTGAAACAAGTTGCTTTTTGCAGTAAAATTCTTCGGCTAATTTTCAAAATTAACCCCTTGCTTTTCAATAAGTTACAGGCAGCCGAAAAATTAAATGCTTGCGTATAAAAAAAATACACTATATCTTGAAAAGAGGCGAAAAAGGGTTGGGAAATATGGGAAAAATTAAAATGATTTTCGATAAATCCAAAGCTAAGGAGATTATCGAAAGGGGCGAACGCTCAAAATGGTGGCAACGGCGAGGCGGAAAGGCGAGCGGTTTTTTCTATGTTGATAAAAGCGGAAAAAAAATCAGCGACGAAAGACATCTTGAGCGAATAAAGTCTCTCGTAATTCCGCCGGCTTGGAAATTCGTGCGAATTGCGCCGTCGTTTTCGGGCAAAGTTCAAGCCGTCGGCATGGACACGAGCGGGCGCATTCAATATCTTTACCACGCAAAATTCCGGGAAAAACAGGAAAAAAAGAAATTCCAGAAAATCGAAAAATTCGGCGAGCATCTACCGAATTTGCGAAAATTGACAAACGAACACATTGCGCTCGAAGGCTTTCCGCGTGAAAAGGTTTTAGCCGTGATGACGCGCCTGATTAATTCGCTGTATATCAGAACGGGAACGGAAAAAAGCGTCAAAAATTATAAAACTTACGGCATCACAACTCTGCAAAATCGGCATTTGGAAGTAAAACGCAATAAATTGGTTTTTAACTTTGTCGGAAAGCATCATGTAAAGCATAAAAAAATTCTGGTCGACGACGAACTTGCCGCGATAATGCGCGATTTGAAAGCAGTCGGCGGCGCGCGCAAATTGTTTAATTT
>JALYZF010000045.1 GCA_030948995.1 Acidobacteriota bacterium | reverse complement strand
GTCGCCGTCATAATCGCCCGGCGTCGGGTAATCGGTTGCCGAAAGTCCCCAGACAACCGCGTTTGCGCCCGTGCCGCCGCCGGTTCGCGTCAGCAGAAACCAGTGCAGTTGACCACCTACGGGACGCACGACCATAAAATCCGATTTGCCATCGCCGTCAAAATCGCCCGGCACAACCATGTCGTCGAATAGACCCCAATTAATATAATCAACTTGAAAGTTTAATGATTTCAAAATTACAAATTGTGCTTGTCCGCTTGCGAGTTTTCTCTGCAGACAAAAATCATATTTGCCGTCGCCGTCATAATCGCCCGGGTCGGCGAAATAATCTCCAATAACGCCTGAACCGAACGGGATGTATGTAGTATTCCGATTGGGATTATTCAAACTCCCGCGATAGAAGAAATAACACTGTCCCGCACTGTTCTGCGGACACCGGAAGGTTGCTACATCCGCTTTTTTATCACCATCGTAATCACCGACAATCGTCGGGTCGTCTCCATCCTGCCCGAATAATTCTTTGCGAACCGTGCCGGTAGAACTTTGCAGAATATAAAAAGCGGCTTGGTTGGGCGCGCCCGGTCGCCAAACCGCGATGTCGGTTTTTCCGTCGCCGTCATAATCGGCAGGCACTTCAAAATCTCCGGTCGTGCCGAATTGAATGCCGAAATCAAGCGCCGCGCCGATTGCGCTGTAATACCAGTATAGTGGCAGCGAACTGACTTCGGGATTTAGCCGTTGTCTTTGCAGTCGCTCACGATAGGATTTAGCAAAATGCGGAGTATTAAAAAATTCGGCTCTTTGTACTTCTGTCAGCGGAGAACTTGTTAGGCGCGTGACTACAAAATCAGTTTTGTGGTCGCCGTTGAAATCGACATTTGCCATAGACGGTGTAGGAGTAGGCGTTGAAGGAATTGGTGTCGGAGTCGGTGTTACCGTCGGCGTAGCAGTTGGTGTTGCTGTCGGTGTAGGAGTTGGCGTTGACGCGCCGGATGTGCTGATAATAAGCGACCAACCGCCTGAAATACTTCCCGAATCTCCCGAGCTGAAATCTCCGATATAAAGTTTCCAATCACCGTTCGGATTTGTCCCGCCGAATGTCGAAGCAAAAGTTGCCGTGCCTTCCGATTGTGGAGCGTTGTATGTCACTCCGGGTCCGGGCGCGGGAAAACTATCCGAAAAATAAGCCGTCGGCTTGTAAGTTCCCGCTCCCCAAGCATCTGCAAAAGGCAGTAATGCCGTGCCATCGTCGCTTAATGTGTAGGTAACATTTATTACATCCGGGTCATCGCCTGCCGAATCTTGAATCAAAAACGCTGCCCCGGTCGGTCCGACCAAAACCATTCCGACATCAGAAGGAAAAGTATGCGAAAAATTATTCAAGCGAACTTTTATGCTGCCCGGCGTCGTCGGAATCGTTCCAGACAAACCCGAAACCGCGATGGTCGAAGGATACGGATTAGCTGCGGAAAGATCGGCAATCGTTATTGAATTGCCGTTGGTAAAAGTGGTTTGGGCGGACGCAGCAACGGCAAACGCCGACAAAATCAAAAACAAACCGGCGGCATAAAAAAAGTATTTCATTTTTACTCCTTGAGAGTTGGAACAGTAAATTTTGCGCTTTGGAAAATTCTACAAACAAGCGCCGAAATTTTATAAAAGCGAATTGAAAGAATTTAATAAACTAGTAAAAAATACCTTTTTTGCCGAATGAATGTCAATAAATTCTCTTTTATTAGACGGTTGTTTTAGAAAAACAGCCGAAAAATTTTCATAGCCTTTTCGAGTTGTTATGATAAAAGTATGAAAAAACCTTCGGCTCTTCTTTTTTTTATCGACGGATTAGGTTTGGGCAGGCGCGAAGAGGCAAATCCGCTTTCATTAATAGAAAATATTGAACCGCTGGCGAATTTTACAGGCGAGCCTTCAGCGATTATTTTCGACGGAGTTTTAATTCCGACCGACGCCCGTTTAGGCGTCGAAGGTCGCCCGCAGAGCGCTTCGGGGCAGACGACAATTTTAACCGGCATCAACGCGCCACAAGTTTTAGGGCATCACAAGCAAGGTTTTCCGAATGAAATTTTGCGCGAGGTGATAAAAGAGAATTCGATTTTTCTGCAATTGAAAAATCTCGCAATCGAACCGAACGTTTTCGCAAACGCCTACACGCCGCAGTTTTTTCAGGCAAAGCCACGCTGGAAATCGGCGACGACCTGCGCCGTCGAAACATCTGGTTTGCAGTTTCGGCGTTTGCCGGATTTGCTCGGGCGACGAGCGGTTTTTCACGATTTTACAAACGGAAGTTTGCAGGAAAGCTGCTTTAATGTGCCGCTTTTTTCACCACAGGACGCGGGCAAAATTTTAGCCGAATTAACTCGAACCAATCGCTTCACGCTTTATGAACATTTTATTACCGACAAAATCGGACACGAACAGGATTTTGCAAAAGCCGCAAAACATTTGCCGCAGCTTGCCGTCTTTATCAGAGAAATGCTTGCCGCAATTGATTTGGAAAACACGACCGTTATTTTAACCAGCGACCACGGCAATATCGAAGACCTATCAGTTCGCAATCACACCTTAAATGACGTGCCGACGATCGTTTGGGGAAGACGGCGGCGCGAGACTGCCGCGCAAATAAAATCTCTAACCGATATAACGCCCGCGATATTGCATTTATTGAATTAAAATTATTTTACGGTTAAACTCAGCATTAGAACCTTTTAGTAATTCTCTTTTGAATAAGCCTTAAAATGAAGCGCTGGACAATTAAAAAACACAATCAGGTTGAAGTCAAAACGCTGGCAGAGACTCTCGATGTTTCGCCGATTGCCGCAGCCCTGCTTATCTCACGCGGGCAGGATACGGAAGAAAAAGCCTATAAATTTCTGAATCCCGAAATTTCGCATCTCCACGAACCGAATCTTTTAAAGGGAATGCCGGAAGCTGTGGCGCGCATTCTGAAAGCTATTGAAAACGGTGAAAAGATTTTAATTTGGGGCGATTACGACGTTGACGGCACGACCGGAACGGTTGTTTTAAGAAAAGCGCTGGAGATTCTCGGCGCGCAAACCGGCTTTCACGTGCCGCATCGTTTTACGGAAGGTTACGGCTTAAATAAAGAGCATCTCGAAATCGCCAAAAACAAAGGTTATTCGCTCGTCGTCAGCGTTGACACGGGAACTCGTTCGTTTGAGCCGCTCGCTTGGGCGAAGGAAAATGGCTTGGACGTAATTGTTACCGACCATCATTTGTCAGATGAATCACGCGGCAACCCGCAAGCAATCGCAATGGTTAATCCTAACCAAAGCGGCTGCGAATACCCGGATAAAAATCTCGCCGGCGTTGGTGTCGCTTTTAAACTCGCGCACGCGCTTCTGCGGGAAAAAGGCAGAGAAAAACTTGTGAGCGGTTTTTTGAAAATCGTCGCCATTGGAACAATCGCCGATATGATGGACATCGCGGGCGAGAACCGCGCAATCGTTGCGCTCGGACTGCAAGATTTGCCAAAAGCGCATAATTACGGGCTTCGCGCTTTGATGGAAGTTGCCGATTGCAACAATGAGATGACGAGCTATGACATCGGTTTTCGCATTGCGCCGCGAATCAATGCGGCTGGCAGAATGGACGAAGCGCGCACGGTCGTCAATCTTTTTGAAGCCGATAGTTTTGAAAGGGCAAGAGAACTTGCGGAAATTCTAAACAGCCGCAATCGTGAACGTCAAAAGATTCAGCAGGAAATCACCGAACTCGCTATAATCGAACTGCTTGAAAACGGCGGAATCGCCAAGTATCCGCACGTCGCCGTGGTCGCGGGCGAAGGTTGGCATCGCGGAGTTATCGGTTTGGCGGCGTCAAAAATTACTGAAAAAATTTATCGTCCGGCAATCGTCATCTCATTAGAGAACGGCGTCGGACACGGCAGCGCGCGCAGTATTTCGGGTTACCATTTATTAAACGGCTTAGATTCGTGTTCCGCGCTTTTTGAGCAGTTTGGCGGACACGCCGCTGCCGCGGGAATGCGAATTAAAGGCGAAAATATTGATTGTCTGCGCGAAAAACTCAACGCACACGCCGCCGAACATTTATCGCCAGAAGATTTAATTGCGGAAATAAAAATTGATGCGCTTGTTTCTTCGCAGTCTTTGAATCTGAATTTAATCGAAGACTTAAAACAACTCGAACCTTACGGCGCGGGCAATCCGAAACCCGTTTTTGCGACGCGCGATTTGGAACTCGTCGCCGACCCGTTTGTGATGAAGGAAAAACATTTGAAATTAAAACTGCGCGACGCGAAAGGCAAACAATTGGAAGCCGTTTGGTGGGACGGCGTTGATAAATCGCGCGGGCAAACTCTGGAGCGCAACTCGCGCATCGAACTAGCCTACACGCCGGAGGCAAATCGTTGGAACGGCACGACACGATTGCAGCTGGTTGTGCAAGACTTAAAGACAACCTGACTCAAAATCTGTTTTCCAAATTATAAATGGCAGAAAATATTCAACGCAGAAACGTCAAAAATCTCCGGCTGCGCGCGCAGATGCCGCAAATCTTTCGCGGTTTGGCGATTACTCTGCTCGCGGCGACGGTTTTGGCTATCGGCGTCGGATTTTATCTTTACCGCGACAAAAAAGAATTTCGGATGAAGGGAATGCCAACCGAGCTTTCCGCAGACGTTCTCGCTGAGGTTAATAATTATGAACGCCGCGAAAGCGACGGCGAAGTTGTAAAATATTACATCAAAGCCGACAAAGCTACGACTTATACGGACAATCATCAGGAATTAGAAAACGTATTCTTGCAGGTTTTCGACGACGCAGGCGCGTCTTCCGACAAAATAACCGCGCACAAAGCGATTTACATTCCGGTGGCGGACGGCACGAAAAATTTTAACGCTTATTTTTCTGGAAACGTTGATATTGAAACGCGCGACGCGCTCTCAGTTAAAACCGAGCAGCTTTCATACGACAAAGCAGATGAAACGGCGCAAGCCGACGAAGCAGTCGAATTTTCGCGCGAAAATGTAACGGGAAAATCCGTCGGCGCGATTGTTAAAATCAAGGAAAAACGGCTTGAACTGCTCCGAGATGTAGAAATAAACGCTTTTGAATCGCCCGAACTCGCCCAATCGAATATTAAGTTTGCTAAAATCTCCGCCGGAAATGCCTCGATTGACCAAGCGGCGGAAAAAATCGAATTCACGCAAAATGTAAAAGTAAATGTAACGCCAAGCGACGCGAGCGAAACGTCGCAACCGACTGACATTTCCGCAAATCACGCGGTCGCTTTTTTCAGCAACCGGCAAGTCAGAAAAATTGATTTAAGCGGTAGCGTCGAGATTAATCAAAAAGCGGCAAAAAACAATACGAAATGGACGCGCACAAAAGCCAATCGCGCCGTTGCTAATATTGACGGCGAGCTCAAACGCTTTGAGCTTTTTGAAAATGTTGACATCGAGACTGCCGTTGGCGACGATAAGCCGACAAAAATCAAAACCAATTATGCCGTTTATGAAAAAGACGCCGACCGTTTTGAACTGAAGAATGGCGTAGAAATTATTACCGTCGAAGACAATGAGCCGACGACGATTCACGCTAATGAGGCGGTTTATGAGCAATCGAACGGCAAAGTTTTTTTGAGCGGAGCGGCGGAAATCGCGCAGGGAAATGATTTTATCAAAGGCGATAATCTGACGGCGGAATTATTTCCCGACAAAAAACTGAAAAGCGGATATGCGAAAGGCAGCGCCTATCTAAAACAAACTACGCCCGAACGCACGACGGAAGTTTCGGCAAACGAACTGAACGCGGTTTTTGGCGACAATCGGCAAATTCAATTTGCCAACGCGGTAGGCAATTCCAGCGCGAGTTTAACGCCTGTTCAAGCCGGAGAATATTCAAAAATTACGCTCGCCGCGCCAAATGCCGTCAAGGTAAACTTTCAAGCTGATGGATTGCTGCGGCAAATGCAGACCGACGGGCGAACGACGATACAAATGAATGCGCCGCCGAATAATCCGAACGCGGCGAATAAAAAATTAACTGCCGATAACGTCGTAACCGTGATGAATGCTTCGGGCAAAGATTTAGAGCGCGCCGAAGCTGTCGGAAACGCCGAACTTTTCGTCGAACCCATTCAATCCGCGCCTGAAAATTACAAAACTACGATTAGCGCGGCGCGTTTTGACTGCGCTTTTTTCCCAACCGGAAACAACGCCAAAAACTGCACGGCGCAAGGCAAAACGAAAACCGTCCGCGTGCCGACCGTTGCAAGCGCGAATCGCGGAACGCAGACGATTTCGGCTGATAAATTAAGCGCCGATTTCAGCGCGCAAACGCAAGATGTCGAACATTTTGAAGCAGCCGGAAATACGAAATTTTCCGAACTCGACCGCAACGGAATCGCCAATCAAATTTCTTTTACGGCAAGCGACGAGACGGTTCGTCTGCGCGGCGGCGAGCCGACCGTCTGGGATTCTCAGGCGCGAGCGCGAGCGGGCGAAATTGATTGGGACACGCACAACGAAAAAACATTTTTGCGCGGCAAGGTTTCGACGACGTATTACAGCCAGAAACAGACGAACGGCGCAACGCCTTTCGGCAACACAAACGCGCCGGTTTTTATCACGGCGGACGCAGCGGAGTTTAATCATCAAGCAGAAACCGCCCTTTACACAGGAAACGCGCGCGCTTGGCAGGAAAATAATTTTGTGCGTGCCGACCGGCTTTTAATCAAACAAAAAGAAGGACAGCTTTTCGGCGACGGCACGGTGCAAAGTCTTCTTTATAACGCCAAGCGGCGCGAAAACGGCAAGGAATCAACCGTTCCGGCATTTGCCTCGGCGCAGAAAATGATTTACAGCCGCAGCAATAATTCGTTGCGCTACGAAGGCAATGTTGACATCCGGCAGGGAACAGACCGCATCACGGCGGGTGCGGCGAATGTTTTGATGAACGACAAAAACGAAGTCGCGCAGACGGTCGCCGAAACAAACGTCGTCGTTACGCAACCGACGCGCAAAGCCGTCGGAGATTATGCTCAATATGACGCCGAAAACGAGAAGGTAATATTAAGGGGAAATCCAGCGCGCATCGAAGACTCTGAAAACGGCTCGTCGCAGGGCGCGGAAGTAACAATTTTTCTGCGCGAAAACCGGGTCGTCGGCGAAAGCAAAACCACTGAAAACAACACGGGCAGAATCCGAAGTGTATATAAGGTCAAAAAACAGTAGACAAACAGTGAATCACGAATTACAAATGTCGGAATTATTTTTAATTCGTACTTTGTAATTTGAAATTCGTAATCTAATTCTCCTATTTCCCCTTTTGCCGTTTTTTCAATAAACTTTCTCTGGATGTCGGATGCAATCACAAATCTAAATTCCTCAAACGGTAATCACGAAGCCTTTCCCGCCGATTCCTTGTCGGCTTTGAATTTGCAAAAAACTTACGGTCGCCGGCGCGTCGTCGATAATGTCAGTCTTTATGTCGAGCAAGGTGAAGTTGTCGGGCTTCTCGGCGCAAACGGCGCGGGAAAAACGACGACTTTTTATATGATGACCGGACTTGAAGCGACAGAAACGGGAAAGATTTTTCTAAACGGGAAAGACGTTACAAAACTTCCGATGTATCTGCGCGCGCGGCTCGGTTTAGGATATTTGCCGCAAGAGCCGTCGATTTTCCGCCGGATGAGTGCCGAGCAGAATATACTTGCCGTTTTGGAAACAATGAAAATGAATCGAGCGAGTCGTTTTGCAAGGCTTGAAGAACTTTTAGAAGAATTTGGCGTCGCGCACGTGCGGCGGACGCGCGGCGATGCGCTTTCGGGCGGCGAACGCCGTCGCGTCGAAATTGCGCGCTGTCTTGCAACTGAACCTCAGTATATTCTGCTCGACGAACCTTTTGCCGGAATCGACCCGATTGCGATTGACGACATCCGCGAAATTATTCTTTACCTGAAACGTCAAGGCATCGGAATTTTAATCACCGACCACAACGTGCGCGAAACTCTGGCGATTACCGATCGCGCCTATATTATGACCGAAGGCGAAATCTTGCGAAGCGGCGAGCCGAGCCTTTTAGTCGAGGACGCCGAAGTTCGGCGTCTTTATTTAGGCGAAAGATTTAGTCTGTAAAGCTCCAAATTCCAGTTTAGAAATTTAAAGAATTGAACTTAATACTCGCTTTTAAGGTTTAGGGTTCGTAATGTTTACGCCTGAGTTTGCAAACACAAGTTTGGAGTATGGAATTCGGAATCTGCAATTTTAAGTCCAAAGACTTTCCCATTTTTTATTTGAATCGGTTATAATAGCGACAGAATTACAAAATACATTTTTTTACTTGAATGGATTCGGGCAATAAACTTTTGAATAAAAAATGGCTTCGCTAAGACTTACACAAAAACTCTCTCAACGAATGGTGCTAACGCCGCAGCTGCGCCAGCGCATCGAGATGCTGCAGATGAGTACGCTGGAGTTGAGCGAACTGATTCAACAGGAAATGGTTGCCAATCCGGTCTTGGAGGAAGTCGCCTCGGAAGAAGAATCTCAGGAAATTTCCGAAAAAATACTTGACCAAAACGCCGAGGGCGGAGAAGAAACTTACCAGAACGGACAAGATAAGGATTTTGAGTTTTCTTCCGGTGTTGACAATTCGGGCGAAAATTTCAGTCCCGAAAATGCAAGCGAAAATGGCTTTGACGATAACAGCAATGTGGATTTTGAAAGCGAATCGGAAACGCCGACGGTTGAAAAAGCCGACCCTTTTGAAGAAGTCGACTATGGCAGAGAGTTTCAAGATTATCTCGACCCGGGTTATAAAACACAGGAAATCGAATTTAAGGAGGACGCGCCTAGCTTTGACCAGTTTCTGTCGCGCGCACCGTCTTTGACCGACCATCTCGAGTGGCAGCTTAATATGCAGCAGATAAGCGACAAACTCGAAGAAATTGCCGTCTGCGTTATCGGAAATCTAAATGAAGACGGACGCCTGACGACTTCCGACGAAGAAATTGCCGAAATGTGCGACTGCTCGCTCGAAGCCGTAGAAAAAGCTCGAAATGTCGTGATGCGACTCGACCCTGTTGGTTGCGGCGTGCGCGATGTCAAAGAATGTCTGCTTGTGCAACTCGAAGCCAACGGCGAAGGCGAATCTCTGGCGTCAGATTTGGTCAGAAATCATCTCGAAGATTTGCAACCGCACCGTCTTCAGCATTTATCGAAACATACGGGCATAGACGTTCACACGCTCGACGAAGAAATAAATAAAATCCGCGTTCTCGACCCGTATCCGGGTAGGCGTTACTCGTCGGACGAGCCGATATATGTGTCGCCGGAAGTTTATATCGAAAAAATCGAAGAAGATTATGTCGTTTATTTTACCGACGACGGCAGCCCGCGCTTGCGAATCAGTCATACTTACCAAAAAATGCTTGGGCAAGACCAGACGACAAAAGAGGAAAAGGATTTTATCAAGGAAAAAATGCGCTCGGCGGTTGACCTTCTGCGAAATATCGAACATCGCCGCCAGACAATTTATCGCGTCGTCGAGTGTATTGTGCATCGTCAGCGCGAATTTCTTGATAAAGGCGTTCAGTTTATCAAACCGATGATGCTTAAAGACGTGGCGGAGGACATCGGGATGCACTTGTCAACCATCTCGCGCGTTGTCAACCGCAAATACGCGCACACGCCGCAAGGCGTTATCGAACTGCGCCGCTTTTTCTCGGAAGGAATGCTCAACGAGGACGGTGAAGAAGTTTCGACGCGCATCTTGAAATTGAGAATCAAAAAAATGGTCGAAGAAGAAGATTCGCACAAGCCTTTGACCGACGACCAGATTGCAAAAATTTTAGCCAAAGAAGGCAATAAACTTTCGCGCCGAACGGTGGCAAAATACCGCGACCAGATGCAGATTCCCGGTTCGCGCGAAAGAAAAACGATTGTTTAAGAGTTTATAGGTTTTAGGGTTTATTGAGTAGGAAATTTTCAACTCTATGAACTCTATAAACTCTACAAACTCACAACTAAAAAGGAGGGTGATTTATGAAATTTGAATATACGGGAAGACATATCGACGTAACTCCTGCTTTGCGCTCGCATGTAGAAAGTCATTTTGAAAAACTAACGCATTTATTTGAAAACAACGGCAACGACGGTGGCGCGCACGTTATTATTGAGGTAGAGCGCGGCATACACCGCTCGGAAATTATCGTCAAATGGCACGACCAGATTTTAACGGCGACGACCAGCGTGTCCGATATGTATAAATCCTTATCGCAGACAATCGATAAAATCGAGAAACAAGCATTAAAGCTAAAAAATAAAATTAAAGATAAACATCAAAAAGCGAAAAAGGTCAGCTCGATTACGCCGCCCGCCGATGATGTAAGACCGGCGGACGGCGCGCCGCAAATCGTTAGTTCGGCAAATTATCCGGTCAAGCCGATGACGGCGGAAGAAGCAGTTTTGCGATTAAACGGGGAAGAAAATCAATTTCTTGTTTTTCGTAATTCGGAAGACGAGCGGATTTCCGTCATTTACAAGCGCAAAGACGGAAATTACGGTTTAATCGAGCCATAGATTTTCGGAAATTATTCCGCAGTCGAAGTTAGACGGATATTTATACTTAAAATTATTTATTTTGCAAAGCCATTTTAAATTTGCAGTTGTTTTCATTCAAAATAAAAATTACAAAAATATCGATTTTTCAATTGCGGAATTATATTAAAACAGCTAGAATCCACGCCGATTCGGTTTAAAAGCAAACCGCAGATGCCGTCAAAAAAAATTAACAGACAGCCGAAAATTTCCGTTGCGGAATTTGTCAAACAATCGCCTGCCGAATTGGAGATAGAAATTCTGGTTGCGACGGAAAAGGCGCGAAAAAAATGTATCGACTCCGAGCGAATGCAAAAACTCGGGTTATCGCTGGCTGGTTTCGCACATTATATTCACGCAGGACGCATACAGATTGTCGGACAAAGCGAAATCGCTTATCTGGCGCAGCTTGAGAGCAAGAAAATAATCGAAGCGATAAACAATCTCGACCTTGAAAAAATCTGCTGTATTCTGATTACCAAAAATCTTACGCCGCCCGCAGAACTTCTCGAAATTGCACGCGAAAAAAATCTGCCCGTTCTTCGCACCGCTCAGATTAGCTCAAAAGCGATTAATTTGATTACGAGCTTTCTAGTCGAAGCGCTTGCGCCGCAAACGACGATTCACGGCGTCCTTGTCGGAATGTATGGAATCGGCATTCTGCTTCTCGGCGATTCCGGCATCGGAAAATCCGAATGCGCGCTCGATTTAATTT
>JALYZF010000021.1 GCA_030948995.1 Acidobacteriota bacterium | reverse complement strand
TTGTTTAATCAGTCCGCTATCTCAAACTCGAAAATATACTTTTGAATATTCTCGGTGGTCTTTAAATCTAATTTTCCCTTGCCCAAAAGCATCAAAGCTGTTTTGCCGATGCCCTCGTTAAATTCCTGTCGGGAAAGTTTTATTGTGTGTTGTAGATGAATTGGTTTTTCATCGCGTAATTGCTCGACGGCATTTGTTTTTAAGTTTTTTGAATTTTTCGTTTTTTTTGTTGTATATTTACTCATAGCTAAATTTTCTCCTTAAACTGTGGAATTTAGTTTCTGCCTTGTCGGGTGCTAGAACATCTGACAAGGCTTTTATTTTTTGCATTTATCTTTATCTCCATATTTATATTGATACAAACTTTTTTCTGCTTTGTTGATACTGTAAACATTGACAACAGTTTGTTTCTGTCTTACAAATTAGTTGCAAGTGTCAACATAAAACAACTAGCTTACAATGTCAATCAGTAATGAATAAAGAAACGAAAGATTTAATAACAATGCAAACAGCCGCAGAGCTTCGCGGTATATCACGGCAAGGCATCTTTAATTTAATAAAGCGCGGTAAACTTTCAGTTGTAGAAATTGACGGTGTTAAATTTCTCAATCGAAATGAAGTAGAAAATTATGAAAAAGAAAAGGGCGGGCGACCAAAGAAAGGTGAAAAATAGGAAGTAATTATGAGCTGGTCGAATGTTATCTTAATAGATTCAAAATCATTTACTTGTGGCTATTGTAGTAATTTAGTTGCTTCTTCTATAGGGTATAGATTTGGAAGCTCAGAGTTAAAGATTTATATATGTCCACATTGTAGTAACCCTACGTTTTTCAATGAAAGAATCCAATTACCAGGTGTTTCCCCTGGAAATGCAATAGAAAACTTACCGGTTGATATTGAATCGCTTTATAATGAAACTAGAAAGTGTGTTGCTGCTTCTTGTTATACTGCGGCTGTGTTACTTTGCCGAAAGTTATTAATGAATATAGGGGTTGCTCAAGGTGCAAATACCGGTGAAAGTTTTATAAAATATGTAGAATATCTTTCGGATAAAGGATTTGTTCCGCCAAATGGAAAAGGATGGGTTGACCACATTCGCAAGAAGGGAAATGAAGCTAACCATGAAATTGTTCTAATGTCTAAAACTGATGCGGACGAACTTATTTTGTTTATAGAAATGCTTCTTAAGTTTATTTATGAATTTCCAAACAAAATTCCGATAATCAAATAAATAAAAGTTGTCTTAAAATCACATAAGCATCTATTTAATCTAACTTTAGAAGCAAAGCCATAAATATGGAATCATCAGAAGAAAATAAAAATATAGAATCAGACATCACGCCCTATCTTAATAAAATTGTCTGTGGCGATTCCTTAGAAATAATGCGACAGATGCCGTCTGAAAGCATTGATTTAATGGTTACTTCCCCACCTTATAATCTAAAAAACTCAACCGGAAACGGAATGAAAGCCGGAACAAAAACCGGACGCTGGGCGAACAATCCGCTTCAAAACGGTTACGCGCATCACAACGACGAAATGCCTCACGATAAATACGTGGAATGGCAAAGGGCTTGTTTGACTGAAGTAATGCGACTTCTCAAAGAGGACGGCGCAATTTTCTACAACCACAAACGACGAGTGCAAGGCGGCATAATGCAAGACCGCGACGACATCGTAAATGGGTTTCCGGTTCGCCAAATCATCATCTGGAAGCGAGCGGGCGGGTTTAATTTTAATCCGGGTTACTTTGTTCCAAGTTATGAAGTGATTTATTTAATCTGCAAGCCAAAATTCAAACTTGCGCCGAAAAAGAATGGTTATACGGACGTTTGGGAATTTCCGCAAGAAATGAACAACAAACATCCTGCACCTTTTCCGATTGGCTTACCTTATCGTTGTATCGAATCCACGACGGCACAAATTGTTCTTGACCCTTTTTCCGGTTCTGGAACTACTGCGCTTGTTGCAAAACAATTAGGCAGAAATTTTATCGGTATCGATATTTCGCCGGAATACTGCAAAATGGCACAAGCTCGGCTCGACGGAACGGATGCTACTTCATTGAAGCAAGGCTCGCTTTTCAACTTGGCAAACGGATGATAATTTACACAAAAGAAACGCTCATTGACGAACTCAAAAAGATTCGTGATATGGGCTTTATCTCAAATGCTAGACACGGTAATCACGGCGGCATCGGTAACACTCTTGAAGATTTACTGGGCATCCAAGAAAACAACCTGCCTATACCAAATGCCGCAGAATGGGAACTCAAAACGCAAAGGCTCGGCACATCGTCTCTAACTACGCTTTTTCATATTGAACCGTCGCCACAAGCATTAAAATTCGTGCCAGCAGTATTACTGCCTAAATACGGCTGGCAGCATCAACAAGCCGGTTTGAAATATTCTGGAACTGAAATGAGCTTTCGCCAAACGATTCACGGTCTCGCGCCAAGTGATAGAGGATTTAAGGTTGTAATAAACGAAACAGAGCGCAAAGTTTCAATTTCTTTCGATAACTCATCGGTTACAGTTAAACATCTAATGTGGCTCAAATTGGTTGAAGCTCGCATTGGTCTAGGTGAACTTAATCCACAACCATATTGGGGTTTCGACGACTTAGCCGCTAAAGCCGGAACAAAACTGCATAATTGCTTTTATGTTCAAGCTAAAGTTAAACGGGAAAAAGGACAAGAATTTTACCATTATCAAAAAATCTTAAAGTTAAGTCGATTTAGTTTTGAAGGATTTTTACAGGGATTGCGCGAAGGTTTCGTATTGGTAGATTTCGACGCTAGAACAGGACATAATCACGGAACAAAATTTCGGCTGCGTCAAAATCGCTTGCCTGATTTATATGAACACGCAGAGGAAATATAGAAGTAAATACCACTTTTCTTTTGTCTGAAATACCACATCTAAAAAATATAATAGTAATAAGTATATTAAACAAAAAAGCATCATTGCTAGTAGCTTAGAAGAAACTACTTTCTTAAAATCTAATCTATGAAAGTCTTCATTAGTTGGTCTGGAAATTCAAGTCGCTTAGTTGCCGAAGCGTTGAGCGATTGGCTGCAAAGAGTTATTCAAGCAGTCAAACCATTTTATTCACCCGATATAGACAAAGGCGCAAAATGGAGTAATGAAATTGACGACGCGCTAGAAGGAACTCGTTTCGGCATTATCTGTCTTACCCCTGACAATCTTAAAAGCGAGTGGATTCATTACGAATCCGGCGCACTATCGAAAACTAAAGACGCTTCGATTTGGACGTTTTTACTGGACTTAAAGCCGTCCGACGTAAAACAACCTTTGGGAAGATTTCAGCATACATTAGCGGAGAAAGCAGATATTTTGAAAATGCTCAAATCTATCAATAAAAAACTTTCAGAAGTCGGTGGTGAATCTTTGAAGGATAATCTGCTAGAAGAAATTTTTAATGAATCATGGGTGAAACTGGAAGCACGGCTTGATGAAGCTAAGAAATCAATTAAAAACCAATCGGATGATGAGAACACTTTACCGTCCGAAAATGTCCGAACCGACAATGATAAACTCGATGAAATTTTAGAAATTCTTCGTAACCAACAAAGGCATTCGAATAATGAATTTGAAAATTCGTTATTAAGACAAGTATATGCAACAACGTGGCGGGAAGGGCTACAAATGCTAGATAAAGCAAAAAGTATTGAAGTAGAAAAGTTGGTAAATTCTTTGACTTTCCAATTATCTTCTATCTCAGAAAAGACAGAATCAGAACTTATAGAACTGGAAAAATTGTTTTCAATTTACTTTTCAGCGGTAAAGATTCAAAGAGATGGTCTAAATTGGCAGTTATGGTTTCGACCTCCAATTGGAAACAAACAATTATTAGATAGGATTGCAGAATTTAATAAAGTATCAGAACATAAAATTAACCAGTATGTAACCGGTTTATTGCCTTAATATAAATTAGCAAAATTGTGTATTATTTCCTCGAAAAAGTGAAGTTAGTGAAGATAGTGAAGTTTTATAACAAACAATTTTGAACTGTGACTTTTGTAAGTGGAAGATTAGACGTTGCGAAGAGTTACTCAAAAACGACTGAAAAGTTGTTTTGAAATCTATTTAACCTTTATATATCAACTGTTTAAAAATTGCTAACAACGAAAGTTTTAAAGGATTTCTAACGGCATAAACGGTCGTCTTTGCCATTTTCCAAAACTTCGTAAAAATACACTCAAAAGTAGTGGCATAACTTGGTGGCAAAAGAAAAACGGCACAACTTTGGAAAAGTTGAGTTGTGCCGTTGCTTGCTCAAATCTTGCTCATCATACAAGTTATTTTAAGTTATTCTAGATTGTAAAAACAGATGTATTTTGTTGCTTTTTGAAATTTACGCTTATTTTAATTGATTCTGAGTAATTTTGAGTTTCAAAACTACTTAATTTTCGGATTTTTCATCTGATTCGCAATGCAGAGGTCAGGAGTTCGACCCTCCTCTACTCCACCATTTGTTTTCAAGCACTTACGCGCGTAAATGCTTTTGATTTCCGGCTTTTGGCACGATTCTGGCACGATTTTGTTTTTCGAGTGATTTGACTGCTTTACGCTTCGCCTTTGAAGACTGCGCGTAACGAAGAATCATTCGCAAATCTGTGTGTCCCAAAATCACAGCAATCGTGATGTAGTCGGCTCCGGCATCAAGCAACCGGGTAGCTACTGTCCGGCGCAAATCGTGAACAGTAACTCGGCTTACTTTAGAGCGTTTGACCGCTCCTTTGATTGCCGTTTTAACCGAGAAACCTCTCCCGCCCGATTTAGGACTTGGAAAAACAAGCTCGCAAGTGCGTCTTTCAAGACGTTTTTGCAGAACTTCTTTAACCGTTTCGTTCATCGGGATAACGACCTCTCTTCCAGTTTTGCCTTGAACGAGACGAATTTCCTCTGTTTCCCAATCAATTTCTGACCATAAGAGCCCCGTTGCATCACATTGCCGCAGACCGGTATTGATGATTAGTTGGCAAATATCTAGCGCCCATTCAGACTCAAAAGCAGCGAAAAATTTCTCGTCATCACCGTCTTTGAGTTTACGCCGCCCAACGTTATGAAATTTCGGTTTTTCCACCCGCTGGCGCGGATTGTAATCGACATAATCATTGTTTAGTGCCAAGGAAAAAATTTTGGAAATTACCGCCATCTCCCGCACGACCGTTGCCGGTTTACGCTCAGTATCATGTGGAGTCAGGGTTTTCATGCGTTTGACTTTAAAGTCCTCGATGTCAAAAGGTTTAATGTCGCGCAAGTTTTTGCCTTTGAAAAATTCAAGGGCAAATTTGCAGACAATCAAATCTCTTTCAAATGATTTTTTATTGTTCGACGCTTTTGTTCTTTCTGTGGTTAATCGGAATAATCACAGGCGTGGGAAAAGTTTGTCGGGAGATTTGGCAATTTCGATTAATTCGCCGCAATTCCCGTCAGGTTACATTCGGCGAACTCGGCTGCGGCGGGCAGCTCGATTTCGCCGATGCCGGACGAGCATCGCTTGCTCTTGCCGAAAATATTTCAACGCCTATGCTAGTCGGAATCTCCCGCCTCGTTATTCTGCTGCCTGCCGACATCTCTGAATGGACAAACTCGGAAGGGCGAAGATGGATTGTCGAACACGAATTAGCGCATCTTTCGCGCCGCGATAACGTCGTCGCCGCTTTTCAAGTTTCGGCGGGAATCATTTTCTTTTTTCACCCGCTTGTTCGATTGGCATTGCGGCGGTTGAGTTACGAACGCGAATTGGCGTGCGAAGAAGTGATCGGGCACGGCGCGGATTCACTTCTTTACGCCGAAAATATTCTCAAAGTCATTGACCGCAGTTTTATTTTCCGCGTGCAAATTTGTTCTTCCGGGCTTAGAATTTACTGAATCAATAATTGGTTTGAGCATTTTACGGGCGACTCCGTTTTATAACCGTTAAAACGGGCGGACAAGTCGATTCATTTATCAGAAAAAGGAGACGAATTTTATGGAAAAGCTATCGCGGCGCGAAGCAATCGGCGGAATTCTGGCGGCGGGCGCGGGCGTTTTGACGCTTAATGAAACTGGCGCGGCGCAAACGGCGACGGCGGATAATTCGGCAGCAATGGCGTTTCGCGGTCAACATCAGCCGAAACCGCTGCCGTTTGATGCCGCTAAACTCAAAGGCATCTCTGAGAAAGTTATCCGTTCGCACTGGGAAAACAATTACACCGGCTCGGTCAAAGCGTTAAACGCGGTCGAGCAACGTCTTGCCGCTCTGCTCAAAGAAAAAGATTTGCCTGCCTTTGTCTACGGCGATTTGAAGCGAGAGGAATTAATACGCACCGGCTCGGTCGTTCTGCACGAAAAATACTTTGCCAATCTCGGCGGCAACGGCAAAGCCGACGGCGCGGCTTTGAAAATAATCGAGCAATGGTTCGGTGCTTACGAGAATTGGGAAGCAGAATTTAAAAAAACCGGAAATTCGCTCGGCGGCGGTTCGGGCTGGACGATTCTGGCGTTTAATCTGCACACGAAAGAACTGCACAATTACTGGGCTGCTGACCACGCGCACAACGCGCCGCTGAGCATTCCGCTGCTTGTGCTGGATATGTACGAGCATTCATATCAGATGGATTACGGCGCGGCGGCGGCAAAATACGTTGACGCTTTTATGCAGAACGTCAATTGGGAAGAAGTCAACCGGCGCGTTGAAATGGCGCAGAAGATAAATTTGTCTTTAATCGAAAGGATTTCAATGTGAAAGCAACGACCGCTGCGCACGGTTTGGTTCGCGTTCAGCACAAGCTGAAATTCACCTTTGACATCGCGGCGCATCGAGTTTGATAAAAATTAGTTTCCGATGCGTTAATAAAATTTCGATTTGGAAAAGTAATTTAAAGCTTTCCGATTTTTGTAATATTGAAGTTTGCACAAAAGTTCTTCTTGTTTAATCTTAACCGTTTTCGTTTTTCGATAGCTTAACTTCGACTTGTCCGCCGCCGGTTCGCACTTCAAACTGCGGCTGCGGCTCGGTCGCCGGACCGTCAAGGACGATTCCGTCTTCCAGAGAAAAACGCGAGCCGTGCCACGGGCATTTGACGCTGCAATCGTCGAGCAGCTCGCCTTCGGACAGCGGTCCGCCCAAATGCGAACAAGTATGAGCGAGAGCAAAGATTTTGCCGTTTTTCTTCGCTAAAAGAACCGGAATCTCTCCGGCTTCGACACACTTCATCGAATTTTCGGCAAGCTCGCCTTCGGGCAAAACAGCCGTAAAATCTTTCGGATATTCCTGCGCCGTCGCCGTGTGATCAACGCCGACCTGCTCGCCATAAACCAAATGCCCGCCCAAGTAAGCCGCCGCTCCCGCAATGCCGTAACCGAGCATTGAGAGACCGATTGCGGTTTTGCGAGATTTGTCGCTTTTTCTCATTAAAAACGAAGTCGCATATAGCACGGTTGCCGTGCCGTTCAGAAGCCCGTGCATCAAGCCGACTTTACGTTTTTCTTTAGTGGTTCCAGACCAATCGGTCAGTCCGGTAACAGCCGCTCCGACTGCGCCGACCAGCCCGATGGCGACGGCGGCATCCGCGCCGGGCGCATATTTTTCTTTGCCGCCAAGCAATTCCAAACCATCAAGAACGGCGGCGGTCGTCCACGCGCCAATGGGGATATCCGTGATAACCGGATGAAGCGGATGACCAAGCCAAGTTCCGTGCAGAAAATTCTTGATTTCCTGTCCTGCTTCGCCGCCCGCTTCAAAAACGCCGAGAACGGCGGGTTGAATCGCGTCGCCCGCCGCGTCCAGCCAATCCTGCCGCTCGACAATATCAATAGCGGTTTCTTTACTCATTATAATTCACCTCTTTGCTCGATTAATAACGCTTTGCTTTTTTATCATATTAACGCTTCGATGAGAGTAGAGACA
>JALYZF010000012.1 GCA_030948995.1 Acidobacteriota bacterium | reverse complement strand
CGGGGAACATTGCTTCGGGCGATTACACTGTTGTTTTAACTGTAAATGGTAAAACTTACGCGCAGCCTTTGACCGTAAAAATTGACCCGCGTGTGAAAACTTCCGTTTCAGATTTGCAGAAACAATTTGATTTGTCGAAACGGCTTTACGACAATTGGCTGCTCCTTCAACCGATAAATAAAAGCATCGGCGAGTTGAGCGCGCAACTTGCCAAAGCAAAAACCAGCGCCGGACAAAACGCCACGCTTGCCGCAAATATTGACGCGCTCGGCAAAAAATTAAACGAAGCTGCGGGTGCGCCTAATGCACCGCTTGGAGCATCGCTTTCGATTGGCGTTTTCGATAGACTGCAAACGCTTTTCAGCACGATTCAAGAAGTTGACGCCGCGCCGACGCCTACGGTCGAAACAGCCGCGAACGAAGTTTTGCGCGCCTCGCAAACTGCCGTTGAGCGCTGGCGCGCAATCGAATCGAGCGATTTGCCGGAACTAAATCGTCGCTTAAAAGCGGCGCGGCTACAAGAGATAAAATTGGATTCTGTGCAGCAGAAATAATTTATCGGTTAGCAATTTTAATTTCTTAAACGGTTTTTCCTTGCAGATTGGGACGCAACTTCGTTAAAATTGCTAATCGATAAAGACCACGCAAAAATATTTACCGGCATCGGGTAGAAAAATAAAATCCGATTTGCAGGTTTTGGCATCATAAAACTAGAAAATTAATGAAGACGCGAGTTATAAAAATTGCAGTTCTCTTGGCTTGGGTAATTTTCGGCGTGCTGTTTTATCATATAAATCACGCTTCAGCAGACAAGCGCACGCCCGAAGAATACCAGAAATGGATTAGCGAGAATTACGATTATCGTTTCGGTGCTGATAAACCGTTTGCGCCGTCGAATGCAACAACGTTTGACGGCAATTTTATCGCGGGCGACAATTTTATATCGGCTGAGCGATGCGCGAAATGTCACACTGATATGCACCCGCAGTGGCGAGAATCAGCTCACGCCAACGCTTTCCGCGAGCCTTTTTATCAAAAGAACGTCAAGGATTTAATTCATCAAAGAGACATCGCTTTTACGCGCCACTGCGAATCCTGCCACAATCCAGCCGCGCTGTTTTCGGGCGCGCTGACCAATAAACCGCAATTTAAAGACCGTCCGTTCGATAACGAAGGCGTTTCCTGTATTGCTTGTCATTCGATTGAATCGGTCAACGGGCGCGGCATCGGCGGCTATACGATGGGACAGCCTGCAATGCTGCAAAAACCAGACGGCACAAAAATCGTCGAAGCAACCGACCAAGAAATTATCAGCAACGTCGAAGACCACAAGCGGGCGATGATGCGGGACGTTTTGAAAAAACCGGAATTTTGCGCTGCCTGTCATAAATCGCAAGTGCCGCATGAGCTGAACGATTACAAATTCCTGCGTGCTTTCGCCGTCGGCGACGAACTGCAAATGTCTTCTTTCTCGAAAGAATCGCCGCATCCGTTTTACGTTCGCAACAAAGAAACTTGCAATTCGTGTCATATGATTGACGAGCCGACGCAGAAATTCGATGTTTCGGCAAAAGACGGAATGATTCGTTCCCACCGCTGGGCGGCGGCAAATACGGCGATTCCGGCGGTTTACGGCTACAAAGACCAGCTTTCGGCGGTCGAGAAAAATTTGAAAGACGACAAAATGGGCGTCGATATTTTCGCCCTGCATCGCCAGAAGGCAGACTCGAAAAAGGAAAAACTCATCGCGCCCGTCAATCGGGATAATTTCAAAATCGAAGAGGGCGATACAATTACGGCAGACGTTGTCGTAACAAACAAAAACATCGGTCACAGTTTCCCGCCCGAACTGCGCGATTTCTACGAAGCATATGTCGAGTTTTCCGTCTCGGACGCAAACGATAAAGTTTTGTATAAATCCGGTTTTATCAAACCGAACGGTTATCTGGACGACAACTCGCATAGTTATAAAACGTGGCTGGTAAAGGAAAACGGCGACCTCAACGATTTGCATTTTATCTGGAAGACGCGCGTTGTCGCGCAAAATCTGCAAATTCCGTCGGGACGCTCGGACTTGGCGCGTTACAAATTTACGATTCCCGACAACGTCGGCAGTCAGATAAAACTGACGGCAAAATTGCAGTATCGCCGTTTCACGCGCGTTTTCAGCGATTACGCGCTCGGTAAAAAAACGGATTTGCCCATTATCGAGATGGCGAAATCCGAAAGAGTTTTACTCGTCGGCGCGGAAAATAAATCGCAAGCCGTTGACCCGAAAGCGATGCCCGATTGGAAACGCTGGAATAATTACGGCATCGCGCTGCTCGACCAAAGACAATTTCCGCAGGCGGCAGACGCTTTCGACGAAGTAATCGACGCCGACGTGAAAGATTACAAGCCGTTTGCTTTTACCAATAAAGCGCTCGCTTTGATGGAAATGGGCGGCTGGCAGGAAGCCGAAAAACTCGTTAATAAATCTCTGGAAATAGACCAGAATAATTTTCGCGCAATGTTCCAGCGCGGAAGAATTGACCGCGTTCGCAGCCGACTCGATAAAGCCGAAGCCGACTTTAAAGCCGTTCTTGAAAAATATCCGCGCGACCGACAGACTCTGCAGCAATTGGGCGAGCTGGCGAAAATCAAAAGCGACGCGGTTACGCCCGAAGAGCGAAAAACTCAACTGCAAATCGCGCAGAATTACTACAATCAGGTTCTGGCGATTGACCCGGAAGATGTTTCGGCGCATTACAATCTGATGGTTATTTGTCAAAAACTCGGCGAACGCGACGAAGCGAAAAAAGAAGCCGCAATTTTCAAGGATTTGAAGGATGACCCGTCGGTTACTTCGCTGGCAAGCAATTTCCTGCAAACCAATTGGAATATCGGCAGCGAATCTTTGCCGTTTCACACGCACGATTTGCAGCCTTTTCAAATCGGTTTCGAGAAAACGAATTATCTGGCGGTTATGAAGTAGAAATAACTGCAATGTTTTACAATGAAAAAAAATTTATTTTTTGCAGTTTTAATTTTGAGTTTCGCTCCGTCCGTTTTCACGCAAACCGAACAGATGGGAGGCGTTTCGACAGGTGAAGCGAAAGTCTATACTTCGCGGCGCACTGCCGGCGTCGTTGACGAAAAAGCGGCGCGTATTTTTGAAGACGTAACCGTTCAAACGGGAATGAAAAATTTCAACTGCGTTTCGGGCGGCAAAGAAAAAAATTACATTGTCGAGACAACTGCCTGCACCGTTGCCGTTTTCGATTTTGACAACGACGGACGACCTGATGTTTTTCTGCTGAACGGCTCGACAATCAATGCCGAACTCGGCAAAGAAAAACCTGCAAAATCCGCACTTTATCATAATTTGGGAAATTGGAAATTTGAAGACGTAACCGAAAAAGCCGGCGTCGCTAATGAACGCTGGGGAATGGGCGTCGCCGTCGGCGATTACGACAACGACGGTTTTGCCGATTTATTTGTCAGCAATTACGGAGTGTCGCGTCTTTACCGCAACAACGGCGACGGAACTTTTACAGACGTTGCGCCGAAAGTCGGCTTAGACGTTAAAGGCTGGTCAACGGGCGCAACTTTCGGCGATTACGACCGCGACGGTCGTCTTGATTTGTTCGTTCCGCAATATCTCGATTACGATTTGAAAAATTTGCCGCCTTCTCCGGCTGATATTGGAAAGGGAACAACCGTCGGCAGAAATTTCTGCCAGTTTCGTGGTCAGCCGGTAATGTGCGGACCGCGCGGTTTGAAAGGCGGAAAGGACAAACTTTTCCATCAGAAACCGGACGGCACTTTTGAAGAAGTCGCCGACAAAGCGGGCGTCCGCGACGAAGGCAACTGTTACGGTTTCTCGTCCGTTTTCGTTGACGTAAACAACGACGGCTGGCTCGATTTGCTGGTCGTTAATGATTCGACGCCGAAACAACTTTATATTAATAAACGAGACGGAACTTTCGAGGAGACGGGTTATCCGTCCGGCATCGCGCTCAGCGAAAACGGGCGCGAGCAAGCCGGAATGGGCGTCGCGGTCGGCGATTACGATAACGACGGGCGCGTGGATTTTCAAATCACGAATTTCTCGGACGACTCAAACACGCTTTACCGCAACGACGGCGACGCCAATTTTACGGACGTTTCTTTTCAAGCCGGAATCGGCGAGCCGACAATTCCGTTTCTCGGCTGGGGAACGAGCTTTATTGATTTTGACAACGACGGCTGGAAAGACATTCTTGTCGGCAACGGTCACGTTTATCCGGCGGTCGATAATTTTCAGTGGGGAACGAGTTTCGCCCAACAGCTTCTGCTTTTCAAAAACACGCGGACGGCAAACGGGCAAATTCGTTTCGAGCGCGTCGCCGCCGCGCCGAACAGCGGTTTGAGCGAAGCAATGTGCGCGCGCGGCGTAGCTGTTGCCGATTTCGACGGCGACGGCAGAGTTGACGTTATCGTCGCTAATTTGGATTCCGCGCCCGTCGTTTTGCGAAATGTAACCGACACAAAAAATCACTGGCTCGCGGTTAAACTTATCGGCGATGCGACGAAAAAAACGCCGAAAGACGCCATCGGCTCGACCGTTTTTATTACGACCGGAAAACTGCGCCGTCGTTTTGATTTAACGAGCGGCGCGAGCTACGCTTCGCAAAGCGAGCAGACGATTTTCGCCGGTCTCGGCGACAGCACGAAAATTGATAAACTAGAAGTCGTTTGGGCAAACGGGCAAACGGAACAATTTCCGGTTGAAAAAGTTGACACGAAAATCGTTATTAAACAAAACGAGAAAAATCCGGCGCAATAAGTTTCTGCTTTTAACAAATTGAAAAAATAAAGAAAATGCGGGCGATTTTGTCCGCATTTTGCTTTTACACGAATGAAAAAAGTTTTAATTGTAATCGGCGGCATTTCGGCGATGGTTTTGTACGCGGTAATAATTGTTATACTGTTTGATGAACGCGACGAATCCGTGATAAAAAATTACGTTAGAAATGAAAATCTGCCGACAGTTAAAGCCGATTGGCAGGGAACGCCAGTTGACGAAAAAGGCAGATTCGCCAATTACGAACACGCTTTTCTGCCGAAAATTTCCGACCTTTTGAAATGGCAGTTGAACGGTAATCCGCAAAAGGCTGAAAAAGAAGCGGACAAAACTCGACTTGCCGTTTTTGACCCGACCGAATTTTTGCAAAACGAACGCAGCGGAATTTTGTGGCTCGGACACGCCGGATTCTTTATTCGTATCGGCGGTGCAAACATTATCGTTGACGCCGTTTTCGGCAAGCCGCCGCTTGTCAAAACTTTTGTCGATGTTCCGTCGCCGATTGATAAAATCAGGCGTGTTGATTACATTTTGATTTCGCACGACCACCGCGACCACGCCGACGAAGCGACGGTAAAACAATTAACGCAAAAATTTCCCGATGCAAAAATTCTCGCTGGTCTCGGAATGGAAGATTTGCTCGGCGATTGGAAAACGCCGACGAATGATTTGCAGACGGCTGGCTGGTTTCAGCAATTTGCGCTGCCGGATGAAAAATTAAAAATCTTTTTCCTGCCGACCAGACATTGGGCGCGGCGCGGACTTTTCGATACGAACAAAAGATTGTGGGGCGCGTTTATAATTCAAGCGGAAGACAAGACGATTTATTTCGGAAGTGATTCCGGCTACGGCTCGCATTATAAAGATTTAGCCGCGCTGTTTCCGAAGATTGACGTTGCGATTTTAGGCATCGGCGCATACAGCCCCCGCTGGTTTATGAAGCCGAATCACAGTTCGCCCGAAGACGCCCTGCAAGCGTTCGTTGATTCAAAAGCCGCGCTGATGATTCCGATGCACTTCGGGCGATTTGATTTGTCGGACGAGCCGCCGGGCGAACCGCTCAGCTTGTTGAAAGACGCGGCGGAAAAGGATAAATTGACGGATAAAATAAAAGTTTTGCAGATAAACGAAAGCCTAGTTTTTAGTGGTAAACGGTAAGTTGTAGATGATAAGTCGGCGATTATAATTTAAAGCTAAACACAAGTTACAAATATTTTATTTTACTTACGACTTACCGTTTACCACTTACGACTTAACCTATGAATTTTCCGAGAGCAAGCGGCGTTCTGCTGCATCTGACATCATTGCCTTCAAAATACGGCATCGGCGATTTAGGCGCGGAAGCGTATAAATTTGCTGATTTTTTAGCTAACGCCAAACAAACTTACTGGCAGATTTTGCCTCTGACACCGACCGGATACGGTGATTCGCCCTATCAATCTTTTTCCGCTTTTGCCGGAAATACGAATTTGATTGCGCCCGAAAAATTAGTCGAAGACGGCTTTTTAACCGCAGAAGAAATAAACCCGAAACCGGATTTTCCCGTTGGCAGAGTTGATTTCGGCAAACTTTATGATTGGAAAAACCGGATTTTGAGTTTGGCTTACGAGAGTTTTCGTTCGCCGAAGACAAGCGCGGATTTACGCGCGGAGTTTGATTTATTCTGCCAAGCGGAAGCCGATTGGCTTGACGACTATGCGCTGTTTCGTGCGATAAAAAACGCGCAAAACCAAAAATCTTGGCAGAAGTGGGAAGCAAAGCTGCTTTTGCGGAAAAGTTTTGCGCTGGAGCAGGCGCGTGAAGATTTGCGCGTCGAAATCGAAGAGCAGCAGTTTCGGCAATGGCTGTTTTTTCGTCAGTGGGAAAAATTAAAAAGCTACTGCAACGGAAAAAATATAAAAATCGTCGGCGACGTTCCGATTTTTGTCGCGCTCGATTCGGCTGATGTCTGGTGCAATCCTTCGCAATTCAAACTCGACGAAGACGGTTTTCCGAAAGTCGTCGCCGGTGTTCCGCCCGATTATTTTTCGCGCACCGGACAGCTTTGGGGCAATCCGATTTACAACTGGGAACAAATGCGGCGCGACAATTTTCGCTGGTGGATTCACCGCGTCCGGCATACTTTGAAACTCGTTGACATCGTGCGCGTTGACCATTTTCGCGGCTTTGCGGCGGTGTGGGAAGTTCCCGGCGCGGACAAAACGGCGGAGCGCGGAAAATGGGTCAGCGTTCCGGGCAGGGAATTGTTCGACGCTTTGAAAGACGCAATCGGCGATTTGCCGTTTTGGGCGGAAGATTTGGGCGTGATAACAAAGGACGTTGAAGAGTTGCGCGACGGGTTCGGCTTTCCCGGAATGCGGATTTTGCAATACGGTTTCAGCGGAGATTTTGAAAATTATAATTTGCCGCGCAATTATATTAAAAATTCTGTGGCTTATACAGGAACGCACGACAACGACACGGTTGTCGGCTGGTTTGAAAAAGCAAACGACCGCGAGCGCAAATTTTGTTTGGATTATCTGAAATCCGACGGGAGCGAGATTAACTGGGATTTTATTCGCGCCGACTGGAAATCCGAAGCAGACGCGGCGATTGCGCCGATGCAGGATTTGTTAGGTTTAGGCAGCGAAGCGCGTATGAATTTTCCGTCGTCGAGCGCGGGAAACTGGAACTGGCAATGCCGCGAAGGAGATTTTTCTAATGAGATTTCAAATCGTTTGCGCGAATTGACCGAAACAAATGGCAGGGAAAATTAATCGCAGGTAGATACGGATAAACACGGATGGGAAAGATATGAACAAAAAGTTTGATTCGGCGGGAAAAACAAAGTTTGAGAATTTGGGAAAGACGTTTGGATTCAATCAAAAATTATCCGTGTCCATCTGGGTTTATCTGTGGTTAATTTTTCTTTGTTTTTCCTTGCACGCGCAAACGCTCGCGCCCGGCTCGCCCGGCAAAGACGCGCATTGGGCAACGGCGGGCAAACAGGCAATTGGAACTTCCGCTACTCTCGAATCGAAAGTCTGGTTTACGCTTGCTCAAGGCGCGTTGACGGAAGTTTATTATCCCGATGTTACGACGGCGAATGTTCATCTTTTGCAGTTTGTCGTGGTCAATCCGAAGACAAAAAAAGTTGAGACGGAACGAGACGACGCTAATCATCAAATCAAAGTTCTGCGTCCCGATTCATTAACTTTTCAGCAAATAAACACGGCAAAATCGGGCGAATGGAAAATCACGAAAAATTACACGACAGATGTTGAGCGCGATTCGGTTTTGATTGATGTTCAATTTCAGCCAAGAAATAAAAGTTTAGTGCTTTATCTTTATTATGACCCTTCAATCAATAACACCGGAATGCACGATACTGCCGGTACTTCAGGCGATGCAATTTTTGCCGGTGATGGTCAAATCATTTCGGCAATAACAGTGGAGAGTAATATAGTTTCAAAGTTTACGAACGGTTTTTTAGGAACAAGTAGCGATGGTTTAGAAGAATTAAAAAAGAATGGAAATCTTGAAACTACATACAGGTTGGCAAAAGATGGAAATGTAGTCCAAGTCGCATTGATGAGAAATCAAAGTCATTTTACGGTTTCTCTCGGTTTTGGTAAAACAGATTCGGAAGCCTACAACAATTCAAAATCCTCATTGCGGAAAAGGTTCGTCAATTGCCAAGCCGAATACGAAAAAGGTTGGAGCGATTATGTCAAAACGCTGCCGAAAGTCGAGCCGAAATATCAGGCGCAGTTTAATATGGCGGCGATGGTTTTGAAGGCGAGCGAAGACAAAACCGTGCGCGGCGCGAATGTGGCGAGCCTTACAATTCCGTGGGGCGGCGGCGCGAATGCCAACGAAGATGTCGGCGGCGGTTATCATCTGGTTTGGTCGCGCGATTTATACGAGGTTGCTACGGCGTATATGGCTTTGAATGATACGGCTGCGGCAAACCGCGCGCTTGATTTTCTCTTTAACATTCAGCAAAAGGTGGACGGAAGTTTTCCGCAGAATTCACAGCTTGACGGCAAAGGCGGTTGGGGTTCGCTCCAGCTTGACGAGGTTGCGTATCCTTTGATTCTCGCTTATCAACTGAAAAGATTCGATAAACAAACTTATGAAAATCACGTCAAGCGCGCGGCTGATTTTTTAGTAAAAACCGGACCGAAAACGACGCAGGAACGTTGGGAAGAAAAGAGCGGCTACTCGCCTTCGACGATTGCGGCGGAAATCGCCGGACTCGTTTGCGCGGCTGATATTGCGCGGCGAAACAAGGACGAAACCTCGGCGAATTTTTATCTGAAAACCGCCGACGATTGGCAAGCGAACGTCGAACGATGGACGGCGACGACCAACGGAAAATACGGCGACGGCAATTATTACGTGCGTTTGACGGAAAACGGAAAGCCCGATTCGAATGAGAAAATGGTTTTGAGCAACGGCGCGGGAAGTTTTCTCGAAAACGAAATCGTTGACGCGGGATTTCTTGAACTTGTGCGCCTCGGAATCAAATCGCCCGACGACCCTTTAATTCAAAAATCGGTGAAAGTCGTTGACCAGATTTTAAAAGTTAACACGCCGAACGGCGAAGGTTTTTACCGCTACAATCACGACGGCTACGGCGAAATGGACGACGGGCGACGTTGGAATTGGGACGGAAAATACACGGGCAAAGGCAGACTTTGGGCTTTATTGAGCGGAGAAAGAGGACAGTATGAATTGGCTCTCGCCAATAATGGAAAATGGAAAATGGAAAATGGAAAATTAGAAAACGAAATCCAAAATCCAAAATCTAAAATCCAAAATCAAGCAATGTTGACGGCAGCAAAATCGCGCCTTGATGCAATGCTCGGTTTTGCTAACGACGGTTTGATGATTCCCGAACAAGTTTGGGATTCGCCGAATGTGCCGAAAAATATAGATAAACAATACGTTCCCGATTTGAAATTCGGCGAAGGAACAGGCTCGGCGACGCCGCTCGCTTGGTCAATGGCGCAGTTTATTCGTCTCGCCGTCAATTTGCAGGCGGGCAGAAATCTCGACACGCCCGACGTTGTTTACAATCGGTATGTAAAAAACAAAACCGGCGGGCAATAGTCTTGGTTTTGAGTCTTTAATTGGCAGACGCATTTGTAGCTTTGAGAAAATAATTTCACATTTTACAAATGCAACTTTTTTTCAAATAATAAGATTCTAAAGATTGTATTTCCTAAACCGTGAAAATTCTCTCCGACACAAAATCTTCACGGATTTTAACCGATAAAAATATGCAGAAAATTTTAAAATTAAGTTTATTGTTTGTGTTTTTGGCGGCAGGCTTTTTCGTTTTTTCTTCGCGCGCGTCGGCTGTTTTGCCGTCTGCGGAAATGGTTGCGGCTGATAATTCTCCGGCTCACAAATTGTATATCAACAACTGCGCGCGCTGTCACGGCGCTGACGGCAAAAGCCAGACCGAACTCGGACGACTTAACGACGCGCCCGATTTAACGCAAAAAAAGGCAAGCCGCAGAAGAGCGATTAGCGTAATTACACACGGCGCGGACAGTATGCCTGCCTTCGGAAAAAAACTTTCTAAAGCGGAAATCGCAAGCCTTGTCAATTACATTCGCGCGTTTTGAAAACTCTAATTTAACTCGTTCGCGCCGTTTAGAATTTTACTGCCCGAATAAAGCAGCAGGAAACTGAGCAGACACGCCAGCGGACAGACGAGCAGAGCGTAACGCATCTTCGCTGGATTTTCGGTTGCGCCGAATTTGTCGTTTAGAAATCCGATTAAATTTGAGCCGACCAGATACGCGGCTATATTGACCGAGAAAAAATAAACGGCAATCGCCAGCCCGCGCAAATTTACGCCTGCAATTTCCGTCGCGTCAGCCGCCGCCGCGCCGAGCCAAGCGAGTGCCGCCGCAAGCAGAAAGAAATTCGCCGTTAAAATTAAATAAACGTTGTCGGTAAAAATCAAGAGCAGCCAAAACGGCACGGAAACAAGCGACAAAAGCGAGCCGTAAAACATTCGCCCGCCGCGCCCGCTACGGCGTCGAAACCAATCGGCAATCGCGCCGCCGAAAAGCGTTGCTGGAACGCCCGCAATCAAAGTTAAAATTCCGCCCCAAAATCCGATTGCCGGCAAATCAAATTTGTGAACGCGCCAGTAAAACGTCGCGCCCCAAATCGAAAGATTATTCGTCGCCAAACCGAGAAGCGCGTAGCCCAAACAAAGCAGAATGAAAGATTTATTTGACAAAAGTTTTTTCCAATCCGCGCCGGAATAACTTGTATCGCTTACCGTAATTAATTGTCGTGGTGGCTCGCGCAAAAAGAAAACAAGAATCGCAAAAACAATTCCCGGAAAACCGACAATCATAAACGCTGTGCGCCAGCCATACCCGCTGAGCGAGCCGCCCAAAATCGCCGCCAGCCCTGCGCCGATGGCTATCCCCATCGAATACATACTCGTTACGGTCGCGCGTTTCGCAGGCGGAAAATAATCGCTTAAAAGAGAAATCGCGGCAGGTCCGAGCGTCGCCTCGCCGATGCCGACACCAACGCGGCAGGCAAAAAGCGTCCAGAAACTGTCGGCAAAAGCCGTCAAACCGGAAAACAAACTCCACATCGCCAGACCGATTGCAATTATTTTCGTGCGCGAGCCTTTGTCAGCCAATCTGCCGAAAGGAATTCCGAGAACGGTGTAGAAAATCACGAATGAAGTCGTCCCCAAAAGCGCAAGCTGCGTATCGGAAAACGACATTTCCTTTTTTATCAGCGGAAACAAAATGTAAATAATCGTGCGGTCGAGGAAATTGAGAATATACACGAACATCAGCAGCGCCAATGCGTAATATGAATAGCTCGAAACTTTGTTCGTGTTTTCCTGCATTGTTTAAAAAATTATTTAAGAATAAATCATAACAACCGCTTCGCCCGTTAGCGTCGTTTCGCCCGACTGATTTGTGCAAACGGTTTCGAGCGTCACGATTGGCTTATCTTCGCGGATGTGTTTTACAGTGGCGGTTGCCGTTATCATGTCGTCAATAAAAACCGGCAAAAGAAATTTCATTGTTTGTGAAAGGTAAACGATTTTTCGCTCTTTGAATTCATAGCCGAGAACGGCGGATAGAAGCGCGCCGGAAATCATTCCGTGCGCTATGCGCCGACCGAAACGAGTAGTTTTGGCAAATTCCTCGTCAATGTGAATCGGATTAAAATCACCGGAAAGGGCGGCGAAATCTCGAACGACTTTATCGGTGATTTGTTTGTTAGCAGAGAATTTTTCTCCGACTTGTAAATTCATGTATTTATTAATCTCGTTTTATTTATTATCTAAAAATTTCAAAACCGCCGCGTTGAAATCCATTGCTTTTTCGACTTGCGGCGCGTGTCCGCACTGGTCGAAAACGACAAGCTGCGAATTTGCGATTTGAGCTTTAAACGTTTGCGCGTCCGTTAAGGGCAAAAGTCCGTCCTGCTTGCCCCAGACGATTAAAGTCGGCTGTTTTATTCCTCCGAGCCGTCCGTTTAAAAAATCTTCGTTGCGCTTGATTGAATCAATCAAGCTGTTAATCGTATAGCCGTCGTTTACGGCAACGCGCACGCTGAGCGATTGGTCAACAAATGCCTCGTTGCCGAAAACCGTCTGGTTGTAAAAAACGAGTTTCAGAAGCGTGCGGACTTCATCGCGCGTCGAATAATTAAGCGCGTAAATCCGATTTAAATCAACTTCGCTCGGCTTTAATCCCGCCGCGTCAACCAACACGATTCGCTCGACGCGCGCCGGATATTTTAACGCATAATCGGCGGCAACCCAGCCGCCCAGAGAGTTGCCGACAAGCGACGCGCGTTCGATTTTTAATTCGGACAAAAACTTGTCGAGAAAATCCGTATAAGTTCCGACGCGATATTTAAGAAGCGGCTTGTCGGATTTTCCGAAACCGATTTGGTCAGGCACGACGACGTGATATTTCTGCGCCAGAGCCGTGACATTAAACTGCCAGCTCACGGTGCTTGAACCTAAGCCGTGCAGAAGAACGACGGTCGGGTTCTTCACATCGCCCGCTTCCAAGTAAAAAATTTTCGCGCCGAAAACGGTTACATTTTTTTCCTGCGGCACCTGGGCGAAACTTACAAGAGAAACCAACAAAATAAACAAAAAGGCATTTAAAAAATTTCTCATAATTTTTTGTATAAATTTTCTATTTCATTACTAAACTTTGCGGAAACAATATTTCTTTTCAATTTCAAAGTCGGCGTTATTTCATCCGATTCGGCTGAAAAATCGCGGTCTAAAATTAAATAATTTTTGATTTGTTCAGGAGACGAAACGCGCGCGTTTGCACGTGCGACGGTTTCGGCAATCGACTGTAAAATCATTTCATTTTTTGTCAAATCGGCAAAATCCGCAAACTCGATTTTGCTCGCGCGCGCAAACGCTTCGACTTCAGCTTGATTCAAAGTTATAAGCGCGATCAGATAACTGCGCCCATCGCCGGAAACGAAAACCTGACTGACGAGATGATTTTCCTTCAGAAGATTTTCGAGCAGTGCGGGCGCGACGTTTTTGCCCGACGATAAAACGATAATTTCTTTTTTTCTGCCCGTAATTTTCAAAAATCCGTCAGCGTCCAAACTTCCCAAATCGCCGGTTTTCAGCCAGCCGTCGGTGTCAAACATCTCAGCCGTTTTCGATGCGTCTTTGTAATAGCCGGAAAACATCATCGGACTTTTAACGAGAATCTCGCCGTCTTCGGCGATTTTTATATCGCACATCGGCATTGCTTGTCCGACCGTTCCGAAACGAAAATCATTGGCGCGATTAAAAGCGACGCAGATGTTTTCTGTCAAACCGTAAGCCTGAAGAATCGGCAAATCGCGTCGTGCGAAAAAATCCGCGATTTCATTGGGCAGAGGCGCGCCGCCGCTGGTTAATAATCTGATATTTCCGCCGAAAGCGTTTTTTAAAATTTGAGCTTCAACTTCTTTGCCGTTTTCAGAAACGACTTTTGCGTAAATCTTTTCAAAAAATCTGGGCAAGGACGCGAAAACCGTCGGTTTTATTTCGAGCATATAATCGTAAAGGCGCTTCAAATCGTCAACAAAACAAACTCTCGCGCCGTTGTAAAGCCGATTGTAAATACCGGAAATCCGCTCGGCGACGTGACAGCCCGGAAGATATGAAAATGAAACGTCTGTGTCGAAAATCGGAATGGATTGGCGAAGCGATTCGCAGGAATTTAAAATGTATCGGTGCGACAACATCGCGCCTTTCGGCTCGCCTGTTGTGCCGGAAGTGTAAACCATTATCGCCGTATCTTCAGGTTTAGCGCCGAAGCCGATTTTTTCGATTTGCGGCAAAAATTCGTCGCGGTTTTGTCTGCCGAATTCGAGAAAATTTTTATAACTTGTAACCGGAATGTATTTTACATCTACGCTAAATCTGTTTTCCTTTTCAACGAGTTCAACGGATGTTTCGTCAATTTGTTCAAGAACGATTATCTCTTTTAATTTCGGAAAAGGCGCGCTTGTGGCGGTCGCCTTTTCGTATTGCTCGTAAGTATCGACAAACAGAAATTCCGCGTCCGAATGATTGATAATATATTCGCATTGTTCGGAAGAACTGGTCGGGTAAATCCCAACACCGACGCCGCCTGCCGCAATCGTTGCAACGTCGGCAATCGTCCATTCAGGAATATTTCCCGCTAAGATTGCCACGCTCGCGCCGCGCGTCAAATTTTTTGCAAGAAGAGCGCACGCAAAATCGTGAACCTGCGTTTGAAAATCTTCCCAATTCTGCGATTTCCAAGCGTCGTTTACGCGCGAATAAAAAATCGGCGTGCCGCGATATTTTGCAGTTTGAGCGCGAAATAAAGTGTAGATATTTGGAAAACGCATAACAGTTTTTAGCCACTAACAAACACGCACACGGCACGAAAGTTTTATTAAATTATTTTTCGTGTCCTTTCTCGCAGCTAATATTTCATTACAATGCAAGCCATATTCAAACCGCCGCCCGACGCGCATAAAACAACCGTATCGGCGCGTTTTAACTTTCGATTTTCAATCGCGTCGTGCAAAACCATCGGAATACATGCCGAGCCGGTGTAGCCCCATTTCTGCATTATCGTATGCGTTCGCTCGAAAGGAATCTTCAATGCTTTCATCACGATTTTTATTGTCGAGATATTAACCTGCGTCCACAAAAATAAATTCACATCTTCCAAAGATAAATGGGCTTTTTCTAAAACTTCGCAGACGATTTTTTGCCAGCCTTCAATGTTGATTTCGGGCGGATATTTCTGCACGAAACGCAGTTTGTTCCATTTGTTTTCCGCCAAAACTTTCGCGTCAATCGGCGTTTTTGTACCGCCCGCGAAAATTCCCATAAACTCGGCGTAGCTGCCGTCGGCGACGAGTTTTGAAGCGAGAAATCCGCTCGCGTTTCCGTCCGTTTCAACTGCCTGCAAAACGACTGCGCCCGCGCCGTCAGCAAAAAGCGTCGCGGTTTTTTTTTCCGTCCAATCAAGAAACTTCGACATCGCGTAACAGCCGACGACCAGAACATTTTTATACTGCGCGTCGGCGATAATATATTTTGAAGCCGTATCCAAAGCCGTAACGAATCCGGCGCAGGCGCAATTAATATCGAATGTTCCGGCGTTTTTCGCACCGATTCTGTTTTGCACGATAACCGACGTGGCAGGCGAAATGTATTCGGGCGTATCAGTCGCCAGAACGATTAAATCAATTTTATCAGCTTTGATGCGTGCATCTTCTAAAGCATTTTTCGCCGCTTCGGTCGCAAGGTCAGCCACACTTTCGTTTTCGGCGGTAATGTGCCGTTCAAAAATGCCGACTTTCGTTTCGACAAATTCGTTAATGCTCTCGCCTAAGATTCGGCTCAAATCATCATTGGTTAAAATCTTTTCGGGAACGTGAATGCCCGTTCCGATAATTCTCGCGTTTCTCATAAATCTTTTCACCACAGACACACAGAGAACACAGAGAAAATATAATTTTTCTTGTTCGCAGCATTTCTCAACGTTCATCTGCGGCTAAATCTCTTCCAAAAAATCGGTTATGATTTTATTGAATTCTTCCGCTTTTTCTATAAAAAACATATGGCTGCCGCCTTTGATGATTTCGAGTCGGGCGTTTGGAATGGCGCGCGCCAGATTTGCGGAATTTTGCGGCGGCACTACCGCATCGTTGTCGCCGGTTAAAATCAAAGTTTCGGCTTTTATTTCGCGAACGCGCAATTCAGCGTCGAAGGTTGTTGCTGATTGCAGTTGCGCCAGATAGATAGCTTCCGGCACGACGTTTTGCTCGCGCAGCGCGCAGACTTTTTCGACGATATCATTGTGCGCGGCGCGAAATTCGGGCGTGAAAGCCGGACGCATAAAATTTCTGATACGCTCGGATTTGTTCAGATTTTCAGTCGAAGCAAACGCTAACAGAATTTCCAAATCGGGCGCGACGTGGTTTTTACCGCCGAAGCTCGTGCAGGCGAGAATCAATTTATTCAACCGTTCGGGAAAGAGAAGCGCAAATTTCTGCGCGACAAAGCCGCCGAAACTCGCGCCTAACACATTAGCGCGCTGGATTTTTAATTCATCGAGCAAAGTTTTTACGTCTTCGGCAATAGTTTTCACCGACGCCTCTGCGCCGTTTGAAGATAGCGAACGCGAAACGCCGCGTGGATCAAATGTGATAACTTGGAAATTTTTCGCCAGATCTTCCGTCTGCCGAAACCAAGACCACGCGCCCGACGCAAAACCCGGAATTAAAATAATGGGTGCGCCTGTGCCGTAACATTCATAAAAAAGCTCAAAATTATCAAGTTTTGCAAAAGCCATTTTTGTTAGGAAGTATGGCGGAAAAGGCTTTTATCTTGATTCAAGATAAAAGCCTTTTCATTTATTTTAAAAATTCAATTTGAATGCAAGCTGAATAACACGCGGACCAGTCGAAGCGCGTTCGATGCGCCCGAAGTTTGCGCCGGAAATGTTGTTGTTCGGGTTGGCATAATTTACCCAATTGAAAACATTGAAAAGCTCAGCGCGCAATTCGCCGCGAAAGCGTTCGTTAATCGGAACGAGCTTGATAAACGAAACGTCAACGTTTTTTTGTCCGGGTCCGGTAAAACCGTTTCGCGTCGTGTTGCCGAACGGCGCGGTCGCATCGAAAAACGGATTGTTGACCGTGCCGACCGCACCCGTGCAAATAATGCGCTGGCTCGGCGGCAAAGCCGCGTTAGTCGAAACCGTGCCGACGGCGCACGAAGGAGCGAACGCCGCCGTGTTGAAATAACCGCCTAAGCGCTCAGAGACGCTGCCGCTCGTGTAAATATCGCCCGAAAAATTCGGAGCGAAATTGGCGCGGCTGATTATCGAAGTGTCGTTCGACGTAACGACCGAAAATGGCAAGCCGGATTGGAAAACGCCGATTCCGGCGATTTGCCAACTGTTCAAAACGGCACGGGCGAAACCTGATTCGTATTTGCGTTTCGGAAACTCGTAAACGCCGCTGACGACAAAGCGCTGCTCGCGGTTAAAGTCGGAACGCCCGCGATTCGAGCGCCAATTTACTTGGTCGCCGGCAACATTCGACAATTCATTTAAAGCAGCGCCCGAATAGTAATCAATCGATTTGCCGAAAGTGTATGCGGCGAGAAACTGCAAGCCGTTTGAAAAACGACGCGCGAGCGACATTTGCAGCGAATTGTAAGTCGAAAGCGAAGTTGTCTGAATTTGCTGAACGCCGCCGGTTACATTTTTGTTTGCCGAAATAATCGAGCTGGTAAACTGTGTCGTAAAAGCGTTCGTCGCGCTGTTGTAAGTCGGTTGATTCAAAGTTATAAGCTGCAAAAGATTCGTTCCTTTATTGCCGACGTAACCGACATCAAGCACGTAATTTTTGGCGATTTCCCATTGCAAGCCGATATTAAACTGCTGGATATACGGCGTCTTCAAATTCGGGTCAACGAAAACGCCCGCAATCGGCACGCCGACAATCGGCGAAAGTCCTGAGAGCGGCGAAGGAATCGTCGTCGCAACGGGAAATTGCGAAGGCGCTGGCAGCGTGATAAACGGATTTTGAAACGTGCGGAAAATGCCCGGCAAGCCGACGCCCAAAGCAAAATACGGATAATTGAAAAGCTGCGTGTTGGCAAAGCGAGTCGAGATGCGGTCGTAATAAATGCCGTAACCGCCTCGAATGACCATATTCAATTTTTCGTCCAAAAGATACGCGAAACCGAAGCGCGGCGCGAAATTGTTTTTATCGACGGGAACGAGGGTTTTTGTAACGGTCGGAACTCCGGCAAGCTGTCCGCCTGCGGCTTGGACAAATCCATTCGGCGCGGCGGCGGGCACGGCAGTCGTTCCGATGCGAGCTTGGTCTGGGAGAAAATTCACCAATCTGCCTTGATTCTCAACCGGCAAGCCGTAAAAATCGTAGCGCAAGCCCAAATTCAGCGTCAAGCGATTGCTGATTTTCCAATCGTCCTGCACAAATCCGTTTACGTCTTTAACTTTGAAATAACGGTCGAAAACACCCGAACCCAAAAGAGACGTTCCGTTTCCAATTAAGAAATTGTTGAAACTTGAAAATAAAAGCTGCCCGCGTGAAAAAGCGTTAAAGTAAAATTTAACTTGTGAGAAACGATATTCGCCGCCGAATTTAAGGCGGTGATTTCCGTTCGTAACCGACAGCGTATCGTTTGCGCTGTAAGCGTTTATCCGCGAAGATTGGTCGGCAAGAGTTCCCGAACCGAAGAAAAATTGCGCGTCAGCGCCGAGAACGCGAATAGTCGGCGCGCCCGGAAAAAGACTGGCAAGCGGACTTGTAATGCCAAGCGACGCGGCGCTAAAAGGTTCTTCCGGCACGCTCGTAACCCTCAGACGATTAAAGCCGACGCGCGCCTGATTGACGACGTTTGAAGAGAAAATATAATTGTCCGTTACCGAATAAAGTTTTTGTTTAATCGTTAAATCGCCGCCGAAGCCGAGCAGTTGCCGCTCGCCGTTGCCCAAGCCTGCAAAGTTGTAATTTGCCTGCACGGTCGGATTGTCAGCGACGAAAAATTTCGCGGCAAGATTATGTTTGTCTGAAACGATAAAATCGCCGTTGGCGTTAAATTGATTTTCACGAAAACGCGAAACGCCCGATTGCGGAACATTGACCGGCGTCGAAGCGGGAAGTCCGCTCGCGCCCGACGAAGGAATGGCGAATTGTCCGTTAGCCAGCTTCGCGTTCAGAATATTTATCGTTACCGGATTTATATTTGCAACCGGAACACCGAATGCTGCCGAAAGACCTGCTGCTGTGCGATTTGTGTCAGTTAAACCGGCGGGAATCAGCGGCGATGTCAAACTGTTAAGAAGCGAATAACCGTTTCGCTCGCGCGTTCCCTGATACGAGCCGAAAAAGAAAACACGGTTTTTTATAACTCGCCCGCCGATTGTGCCGCCGAATTGATTGCGGTCGAGAACCGGACGCGCAATGCCGCGCGCTTTTATAAACGGCTCGTTGGCGTTAAGTCTGCGGTTGCGGAAAAATTCATAGACGCTGCCGTGAAAATCGTTTGTACCGCTTCTGGTAATCGCTTCGACATTGCCGCCCGCGTTTCGCCCGCTCGATGCGTCGTAAAGCGACGTTTGCACGATAAACTCCTGAAGTGAATCCGGTGCGGGAACGGCTATGTTCGGCGTCGAATTCGTGCCGATTGAATTGGCGTCAATGCCGTTGATGCGAACCGAATTAGATGTCGTGCGCTGTCCGTTGACGGAAATTGTAGCGTCGCCGCGCCCCAGTTCGGTCGTGTTTGAAACCGAAGACTGCGCGCCCGGCTGCAAAGTCAAAAGCTGCTGGAAATTTCTGGTCGGCAAAGGCAGTTGGCGCAGCGTTTCGCCCGTTACAACGCGCCCGTTCTGCGAAGTTTCCGATTGCAGAACAGGCGCTTCTGCTTGAACTGTAATCGAGCCTGCGTCAATGCCTAATCCAAGTTGTATATCTACTCTTGTAGTTTGTGTAATATTAACGATGGCATTAGCAGTATGTTTATTAAACCCTTGGGCTGTGATTTCAATTTGATAATTTCCCGGTGGCAAAAGCTGAAACGCATATTCGCCGTCGCCGTTTGCCGTTGTTTCGCGCGTCAGATTCGTTTCCTGATTTGTCGCCTTGATAGTCGCGCCCGCGACGACCGCGCCGTTCTGGTCAGTTATCGTGCCGCTGATTTGTCCGGTTGTGTTTTGCGCGAAAACCGCACTTGCACCGATAGAAAAAAGCGCGAACGCCAAAAAATATAAATTTAATTTCCGTAGCATCTTTTATTTCTCCTCAGATTTTATTGAAAATGATTGCAAAAAAAATGAACGTCCGTTTTTTATTGAGCAGCAATCAAAATTTGAAATTGAAAAATCGTAAATTGTATTTTTGGTTGAACTATTAGCTAGTAAAAAGCTAATTTATAACTGCCGCTTGCTTTTTAAATTGCGCGAGTTTTTCCTCGCTTAAAACTCCGTAGCTGAAAATTTTTGTTAGCGTGTTTATCGCTTGGGCGTCGGTTAAACCCAAATGCGCGTTGCCGCCGAAAAGTTTTTCGACCAGAAAATAATTGAAAAACTGCATATACGCCGCCGTGAAAACGACTGCCGGATCGACTCCGGCGCGCAGGTCGCCGCGCGTTTTCGAGGCTTTAAACTGCACGGCGAAAATGCGCCGAAACTTATCGGTCAAGCCTTCAAACATCTTGCGAAAATGCTGGTTTTGAAATTCCAAAACGTCAATATACATCAGCAGCCAGAAATCGTAATTTTCGTGAACCATCTTACCAACCATTTGTCCGAGACGATGAAGACTTTTCGGTTCTAACGGCTCGTCAATGCCATCGAAAATAGTTTTTAACTTCTCGTCGATTTCCGTCAAATAACTATTGATAATCGATTCAAATATCGCTTCCTTTGTCTCGTAATAATTATATAAATTTCCGAGGGAGACTTTTGCCCGCTTGGAAATATCGCGCATCGAAGTTGCGTGAAATCCCTGTTTTATAAACAGTTGTCTGGCGGCGTCTTCGATTCCGAATTTTTTTCCGGCGATAATATCATCGCTGAGCTTTGGCATAAAAATGAACGAACGTTCGTCTTTTATAAATGATTTTTTTTAGTTCGTCAAGCAAATAAATGTAAAGGCAAATATTCTAGTCTTGGGCAGTTGATTCATCAACAGTTTTTTCCTCCTCCGTTGACGCATCTTCGAGTCCTTGAACTAAGGATTTTCCTATCATTTTACTTTGGTAACTCAAAAACATACTTCCGAGAAAATAAAAGACGGCAAGAACTACTCTGGGTTTGAATGATATTTCGCTGTGGCTGGATAATCCTGTTTTCACAAATAAAATATCTGACGCAATTATTCCAATTTCAATTGCTGTAGAAATTAAAAAAGATACGGCAAAGCCCCGAATCACGATAATGGCAATTTTTTGGTAATCGTTCATTTTAATAAATCCTTATTTGTTTCCGCCTATTTCGCTTAACAGTTCTCTGATTGCTGCGTCTAATTGACTGTCTTTTTTCTGCAAAGATTCGCCGATTGGACGAGTTACGGAAACGTCGACGGCGCGCGGGTTGAGTTCCATACTTTTGCCGTCGCTGCCCGTAACAAGTTGGCGCGGCAGGCGGAAAGTCGTGCCGTCAAAAAGATTTGTGTTCCAAGTGAAAATAATCCAACCCGCCGTCGGTTCTCCTACAACTTTGCCGAGCTTTAACGAACGATAACCTTCGGTAAAATCTTCAGCGTCCGAGAGCGAATGCTGATTGGTAATTAAAATTGTCGGGCGTTCGAGGGCGCGTTGACCGAGCGCGGTGCGAGCGGGAACAGTCCAAAGCCCGCGTTCCTTCAAACTCATATAACCGCGCCTTGCGAGAACGTCAATTACATAAGGATTTACAAAACCGCCGTTATTGTTGCGTATGTCAACAACAACGCCGTCTCTGCCTTCGTTTTCCGCGTCCAAATCAATGAAAAGCTGCGAGAGGGAATTTTCCGACATATCGGGCAGATGAACATAGCCGAGACGATTGTTGCTCGCGCGCGCGACGTAAGCTCGGTTGTCTTCGACCCATTGGCGGTAAAGAAGATTTTTTTCCGCGCCCGTGCTGATTGGTTTGACGACCGTCTCGCGTTTATTCGAGCCGTCGGCATTTGACGCAACGGAAATGACTACACGCTTTCCGGCTTTGTTTTCCATCAGCGCGTCGAGATTTGTTTTGCCGTCTATTTTCTGATTATCAACGCTTAAAAGATAATCGCCGACTTTTATACTCTGCACGACGGCGGCAGGACTTAACGTAATGATTTCGATAATTCTAAGGCGTCCGGTTGTTTCGTATTCATTGCGGTCAAATCTTAAACCGAGCTTACCGATTGGTATCGGTTGAGTTGCCGGATTAAAAGGCGCGCCTACGCCTAAATGCGAAGCATTCAGTTCGCCGACCATTAAATTCATCAAGCGTCGAACTTCGTCCGCGTTTCGCGCGGCTGCAACTAACGGCTCATAAGTTCTATGAACCTGTTCCCAATCGGCACCGTTATATTTATCGTCGTAAAAATTGTCACGCATATAACGCCAACCCTGATTGAAAATCTCCAGCTTTTCCTGCGCGAAATTAACGTTCATTTCCGCATTAACGACGAGCGGACGAACTTCGCGTTTGTCTAAACTGACAATATTAAGGCGACCGTTTTCAAGATAATAAACTTCCTTCGAGTCGGGAGAAAACTGCGCATCCGATTTTATGTTCGGCGTCGAAGTCAACTGTTTGGCGGAATTGTCCGTTGCCAATTCGTCAATCGGCAGCGCGTATAAATTAAATTGCCCTTGGCTCGAAGCCGAAACCAAAACAGTTTTTCCGTCCGGCGAAATCATTTGGCTGCCAACGTCAACGCCCGTCGGCAAAAGGCTCAAGCGTTTGCGAATATCTTCAAAAACTATTGCCGCCGATTTTACGTCGTCGTTATTTTCAATCGCATTCAGCACGGGCGAAGCAGACGGAGAAGGCGACGGATTTGGTGTCGGCGAAGAATTCGGCGACGGCTGGACATTCGGCTGCGTCTGCGGTTTCTGGCGCGGATTTTCTTCTTTAAAAAGGTCGCGGAATTGGTCTTCGCGGAATTTTGGTGTGCGCAGTTTTAAATCAATACGCGCGAGCGAGCCTTGTTCGGTGCGCTGGCTGCTGTCGAAAAGAATAAACGAATTATCTGAACTCCAAGAAACCGAGTTGCTGTTTGAATTTGCCAGAAAGCTAATCGGGCGCGCGTCTCTGCCGTCAACCGAAGCGACGCTGACATTTACATAAGAACGATTTTCCGGCGCGTAAGTTAAAAACGCGATGCGCTTGCTGTCGGGCGACCAAACGTAATTGCGCTTGCTCAAAAGTGGCGGCTGGTCAGTATAAACTTTACACAATTCGCGTTCTTGTTTTGAGTTGACATCATAAATGACGAGCGAGCGTCCGTTGCGTAAGAATGCAACATATTTTCCGTCCGGCGAATAAATCGGCAGCGCGTCGTTTCCGTTATTTGTCAATCGCGTTTCCGTTTCGCTTGCAAAATCGTATTGATAAACGCTCATCACACCGTTGCGTTCCGAATCGTAAATGATTTTTCGACTGTCGGGCGACCACGCCGGAAAAGATTCGGGCGCGGCTGTATTCGTGATACGAACTCCGTCGCCGCCTTCTTTTGACGAAGCCGCGAAAACCTCGCCGCGCGCGATGAATGCAATTTTTCTGCCGTCGGGCGCGAGCGTGAATTCGCGGATTTGCGACGAGAGATTTACCCGTTCGGTTAATGGATTCGCCGCCGTTCCGCGCAGAGTAATCGGTACTTCGCTTGCCTTGCCGTCAGCAGTGTTCATCTGCCAGATTCGGAAATTTCTTTCAAAAACAATTTGCTTTCCGTCGAAGGAAATATTTGCCCAGAGAACGCGCCCGTCAGTGAAGTTCGTGAGTTGTTTCGCCTGACCTTTGAGCGGCATTGTCCAAATATTCTGCGTGCCGCTTCTGTCTGAAACAAAATAAATACGCGAACCGTCCGCGCTCCACATCGTCCACAATTGTTTCGCGCCTGCGTCCGCGATTTTTTCATAACTTGGCGTTAAACCGTTTTCACGTCTGAGCCAGATTTCGCTTTCGTCAATATGACTGCGACCTCGTCGCCACCATTGCGAATTTGAAATGCCGCGCGCCGTAAAAGCAATTGAGCCGTCGGGCGCAGGCGCAGCACCAAATTCGTTTGTGTAACGGTCGGAACTGACGGGAAGAGGCGTTCCGCCGCTCGCTCTGACGCGAAAAATATCGTTCATTCCCGAAATATCGTCGGCATTTGACGAAAAATAAATCCATTCGCCATCGCGCGACCAGCCGTCTAGTTGTTCAAGCGCACTGTCGAAAGTCAGTCGCTGCAAATCGTTTGTCGCAAAATCCAAAATGTAAATGTCGCCGTTGCCGGTTCTGTTTGAAACAAATGCCAGCTTTCGTCCGTCAGGCGAATACATCGGGCGCGATTCGGTTGCCGGATGCGAAACCAGAAGCTGCGCCGCGCCGCCGCTTGAAGGCACAGACCAAATATCGCCGCCCGAAACGAATGCGATTTCCTTGCGGTCGGGCGAGATTGCCGGCTCGGTCATATATGGCGCGGCGCTTTGCGCTCTGGCGGCAGACAGCGCGGAAAATAAAAACAGAAAAGCGAAAACAAATTTACGTTTTTGACGCGACATAGTGATTCATTCGATATTTAACGGATTGAATTTTGAAAACAAGCTATTCTACGCAGGAATTTTGTTTTGTTGCAAACCAACAAATTTTTTGATTAATCGGAAGAGGGCAAAGTCTTAGATACTGTCCTAATCTTGTGTTGCTTTGAACTTATTTTGTCTCATCTATGAAGACGGAGCAGATGTCAAGTGAAAATCACACGCACTTCTGCTCGACACTTGTTTTCAAAGCGCGACTCGAATGATTAGATTTTTTCGTTAATTGCTTCTTTTGCTTG
>JALYZF010000005.1 GCA_030948995.1 Acidobacteriota bacterium | reverse complement strand
TCAAATAAGGAAAACGGTTTAAGAATCCCTCAAAGTTTGCCGCTACTCCGTCGCCGACCGCGTTGTTCGGCGCAACATTTGTCGCAGGCGTAAAAGGCGTGCCGCCAAGCAGAGCGCGCAGTTCAATGTCAACGACATCGTCTTGCGGACGGCGACCGTTCGGGAATCCGGCAAGGTCGTTGCCGAGAAGACCTAAACGGCTGAATCCGGCGCTGCCCAAAGGAGTAACGGGAATCGCCGTGTTCAGACGCAAGTATTCGTGCGGTTGACCGTCGGAAAGAAACGTCGTATAAGTCGGCGCTCCGGGAACTGCCCCTGCCGGAATACCTGTTGCAAAAATGGCGACCAAATCATTGCGCGGCGCAGGCGGAATGGTAAGATTAATTTTATTACCATTAAAATCTCCATAGACACTCAGCGCAGTTTGAATTAACTTAGGAAGTTCAGGGTCGAGAATGGCAGGCGCGGCAACCGCGTCGCCGACTGGTGAAAGCGAGTTGAAAGCGTCTTTCAGCGCTAAAGGAATAACTACTTCATTAACCAATGGATTACCAAGTCTCGACACCTGTCGAAACGGTCCCGATGAATCTCGTTTTCCAGCACTGAGAACCTGCATTGAGCGACGGCTAGCTGTCGAGAAAACACCGATAACTGCATTCGGGTCTGTTGGACCGGTCGGAACTCTGCCATTGCGCGTCAATTCCTCAATCGGAATTTCAAGAGCGATAGTGCTAATGTTTTTAGTTCTCAAAGAATCGACGCCGCCGTTTGCACCGAGCGAGCGCAGATTGAAAGCGTCGAAAACGCCGCCGACATCGATAAAGAAACTTTCGTCTCTCTGTCCGACAAAAACCCTTCCGAGGCTGTTATCTAAAGGATAAATTGCCCGTTGAGCGAGATTGGCTTCGTAGTTTGGCGTCACGCGCGGTCCGATATTCTCTGGCGGCATTTGGAATCCTACGCCAACGCTCCTGCCTGCCGGTCCCGTGCCGCTATCAATCCGACGAACGTCGTAAAATCCCTGTTCATTGTAATCGGGATCAGTCAAGCTGGTGATTACGCCGTCTTGATTAATGGTGTTTTGTCCGAAAACAGTTGCTGAATTAGATATTCTTTTTCCGAATTGAAACTGGTAAGTAATATCTTCTCTACCGTCGCCGGTGTTGTCGATTTTAATCTCATACAAAACAGTGTCGTCAAACCGATAAAAATGCGGTCCGCCCGACGGGTCTTGAAATGGAATAAAGTTGGCGATAATGGTAACAAAGCCTTCGCGTCCCGGTTCTAAACTGCGGAAAGCATAAACGTCCGTATTGTCGGCGTATCTGTCCATTGCAATTAGTGGCGCTTCCGTATGACTCGACGCTAAAACCCGCAATCCCGATAGACCGAAACAAAGTGCTAGAACAAGGAAAATGCGAGTCATTTTCAAACTTTTTTCTAATAAAAATTTTTTCATTTTTTCTACTCCTTCCCTTAAATTAACGATTGCCGAGCCTGTCGCCTTCAAACGGACGCGAGCATCGTTATCAATTTTTAATGTGTATTGTAGTAAGCAAGCGGAATATCGCCGTTTTGTCCGAATTTCGTTTGCGTCACACCGCTATCAGTACTACGCAGAACGTAGAAGATTCCTGTTTGCTGCCGGAAAACGGAAATATCGGTTTTGCCGTCGCCATCATAATCGCCCTGTGTTATAAGGTCTTGATCTAACCCAAACTGCACGGCGCTGACGCTGCCATTTGAACTGTTGAGAATAAACCACGTCAGTGGCGTGCCGCCGCGAACGACTGCGAAGTCCGTCTTGCCGTCGTTGTCGTAATCGCCCGGAACTACCAAATCGCTGCCCAGACCGAACTGCGTGGCGGTGAAATTGTTGCTGTTGCTACTGCTGCTGAGTCTGACGAAGAAAGTCGCCTGCGCGTCGCTTTGTCCGCGGAAAACGGCTAAATCAAATTTGCCGTCGCCGTCGTAATCACCCGGCGCAACCGTATCGGTATCGAGTCCGAACTGTTCGATGCGGACGCTGCCGTCTTTGCTATTGCGGATGAACCAAACTATATTCCCGCCGGTTCGCCGAACAACGGCAAAATCGGTTGCGCCGTCGCCGTCGTAATCGCGCTGCACGGGTTCATCGCCGAAAGAGCCGAATTGAAATGTTTGAGCCGTATTATCCGAACTTCTTAAAACAAAGAAAGTGCCGGTCGTCTCTCGCCAAACGGCAATGTCGCCTTTGCCGTCGTTGTCATAATCGCCCGGCACCGCACGGTCGGTGTCGAACGAGCCGAACTGAACGCCGAAAAAGCTACCGGTGCTCGTCGCAGAACTTCTTGCAATATAAAAAGTGTTGTTGCTCGGTCGGAAAACCGAAAAATCGGCGCGGCGGTCGCCGTCAAAGTCTAACGCCTTTTCGGCGGACGTTCTAGCGTTCGCATTTGGCATTCCGGCAACAAAAAATAAACCCAATAAAAAAGGCATAGCGATAAATCTATGCCAGCTAAACTTTTCCCTCATATTCTAATCCTCCTGAAAGTCCTGAATGATGAAACATTCTCAAATTTGCAAGAGCGGAATACGGCAAACCCGGAATGTTTCAGTAAAATTGGGCGATGCTTGGTTAAGCAAAAAAATAAATAGTTTTACATAAACCTAATTCGTTGAGCTTAGCCGAATGGATGCAAAATATTTTTTGAAGCGGAAAACTTTTGTGCGGCGGGCGGACGAGTGCGAGTTTTGCTGATGTTTGTTATTGTTTATAATACTCTTTTGTTTTTGCCTTATTATAAAATTAAACAATCATTTATGGATTCAAATTTAATCAGAAATTTTTCAATTATCGCTCATATTGACCACGGCAAATCGACGCTTGCCGACCGCATTCTGCAATTGACGGGCGCAGTAGCCGACCGCGATATGGAAGAACAGCTTCTCGATGACATGGATTTGGAGCGCGAGCGCGGAATTACAATTAAATCTCACGCCGTTCGCCTTGATTACAAAGCGAAAGACGGTACGGATTACGTTTTAAATTTAATCGACACGCCCGGTCACGTCGATTTTTCTTACGAAGTTTCACGTTCTTTGAGCGCGTGCGAGGGCGCGCTGCTCGTCGTTGACGCTTCGCAAGGAGTTGAAGCGCAAACTCTGGCAAACACTTATCTCGCGCTTGAAAATGACCTCGAACTGATTCCGGTTTTAAATAAAATCGATTTGCCGTCAGCCGAACCCGAACGCATCAAGGAACAAATTGAAAATATTATCGGGCTTGACACTTCTGACGCGGTTTTAACTTCGGCGAAAACCGGCATCGGTATAGAGGAAGTTTTAGAAGCGGTTATAAAAAAAGTTCCCGCACCTAAAGGTGATAAAGACGCGCCGTTGAAGGCTCTGATTTTCGATTCGTGGTATGACTCGTATCGCGGCGTAATCGTGCTTTTCCGAGTTATCGAAGGCACGATAAAGAAGGGAACAAAGATTCGATTTTTTAACACCGGACGCGAATATATGGTTGAAACAATCGGCGTTAATCGCCCGCGCCCGACGCCGATTGATAAACTCAGCGTAGGCGAAGTCGGATTCATTACGGCGTCAATAAAAACTGTCGCCGACGTGCAAATCGGCGATACGATTACCGAAGCGGCGCGACCTGTCGATGAACCTTTTCCCGGTTTTCAGGAAGTCAAGCCGATGGTTTTTGCAGGTTTGTATCCGACCGATTCGGCGCAGTATGAAGATTTGCGCGACGCGATGGAAAAACTTAGATTAAACGACGCTTCATTTTTCTTCGAGCCGGAATCTTCAACCGCGCTCGGCTTCGGTTTTCGCTGCGGATTTTTAGGACTTCTGCATATGGAAATTGTGCAGGAACGTCTTGAACGTGAATTTAATTTAGATTTGATTACAACCGCGCCCGGCGTTCGTTATCGCGTAACGACGACCGACAATGTTACGACTGAAGTTGATTCGCCGTCGAAAATGCCGGACACAGGACGCATCGAAAAAATCGAAGAGCCGTTTATCGAAGCGACGATTTTAACAAATGACACATTCTTAGGCGGAATTCTACCGCTTCTCGAAGAAAAACGGGGCGTGCAGAAAAAATTTGAATTCGTTACGTCAAACCGCGTAATGCTCGTCTATGAATTACCGCTCAATGAAATTGTTCTTGATTTTTACGACCGCTTAAAGTCCGTCTCCAAAGGTTACGCATCCTTGGATTATCATCTTTCCGGCTACCGCGAAAGCGACCTCGTAAAGCTCGATATTCTCGTATCCGGCGAACAGGTTGACGCGCTCGCGCTGATTTTGCATCGCGCAACCGCCGACGCCAAAGGCAGAACAATTGCCGCGAAAATGAAAGAACTCATCCCGCGCCAAATGTTTGAAGTCGCCATTCAAGCGGCAATCGGCAACCGCGTCATCGCCCGCGAAACCGTCAAAGCGATGGGCAAAAACGTCATCGCCAAATGCTACGGCGGCGATATTTCTCGAAAGCGCAAGCTGCTCGAAAAACAAAAAGAAGGCAAAAAACGAATGAAAAAAGTCGGGCGCGTCGAGATTCCGCAGGAAGCGTTTCTGGCGGTTTTGAAAGTCAATGAAAGTTAAAATTTATGAAAGTAGAACAAAAAATAATTGAGCGTTTTCAGCAACTAATAGATTATGAAGCAACAATTATGCAAACACGGAGTTCGGGTGGTGGTGAGCAAAAGCACACTGGTAGAGGATTCGTGAGTGTAGGACGTTCATATAATACTCCTAAATATGACAGAGTAGACTATGCTTTAGTCAAAGAGTGGGAAACTAATTGTATTTATTTATTAAAAAGAGTTTTTGGTGAAGATGACCATTATACTGAATTCAAACGATTATCTCAGTCTTTAATTTCAGGCTCAAATTTTGACACAGTTAAATTAGCATTTAGCATTTTAAAAGCCGCAAAAGATGATTATGAGAATGGTTTTCTTTTTAATACGCGCATTTTAATTGAAGCAGAAGTTTTTGGCGATTTTCTTGAACAAGCTGAAGAACTTTTCAAAAAGAATTATTATCAAGCCGCAGCTGTAATTACAGGTTGTGTTTTAGAAGACGGTTTGAGAAAACTCGGTCAAAGAAAAATTCCGTCTTTCCCAACCGATAAAACAATTGACCCGATGAACGTCGAACTTGCCAAAGCAGGAATTTACAACGCGCTTTGGCAAAAGAAAATTACGGCTCTAGCAGATTTGCGAAACAAAGCGGCACACGGAAAATGGACAGAATTTACTGAAAAAGATGTTGAAGATATGATTCGAGACGTGCGAAGATTTATGGAAGATTATTTTAGCTGAATATGGATTGGTCAAAATTTGAACCGACGGATTTTGAGTATGATTTTGAAAACGATGAATTGTTCGCGCATCGCATTACTTTCAAAGAAGCGGTCGAATGTTTTTACAATGGTTTTGAGATTCGCAGAAACAAAACTTTCAAAGACCGTTTTCAATTAATCGGCGAAACTTTCGGCGGCAAGCGTTTGAAGATAATTTTTCAGTTGAAACCAACCCGCATTGTGCGGATAATTACAGGTTGGGACATATGAATAAAAAATTAACTGAAAAAGAAATTGACGCGCGTGTCATCGCGCAAGCAAACGACGATGATGCTTGGGAGAAACCGATTTTTGTTAATCGGAAAAAAGTTTTCTCTTTGGATTTCCCGCGACCGTCGGAAATAGTCAGCGAAAAGGAAGTTTTAAGCGGAGAGCCTGTTTTTCGCGGGACGCGCGTTCCTGTTTCGGCTTTGCTCGACAATTTAGAAGTCGGCGTTTCGCTAGACGAATTTCTCAAAAATTTCCCGACCGTTAAGCGCGAGCAAGCCGTTCAGATTTTGGAATATTTCAAAAAATCTTTGTCCCGACTAAAAGAAGTTGTTTAGAGTTTTATGACAAAAAGCCGCCAAATCTGACGGCTTTTCTTTTCCAATCTATATCAAATTATTTCTTTGCCGCATTCGCCTTCGGGCGCGCAACCGCATACATTTCGTTTGCAATGCGGTCGGATAATCCGTCTTTATAAAGGTCGAAATGCGTGCGTCCTTGGAGGTATTCGATTTTCGCGTCGCTTCCCAGAGATTTTAATTCAGCGTAGAGCAGGCGGACGGCTTACTCTTAATTTTAGTATGAGAAAGCCGTTATTTTTAATCTGAAAGTCGGACTGTCGCAAGACCGTGAATTTTTTCCTGCGCGTCTTCGTCAATTTCCGCGCCGCCGAGCCATGCCGTTATTTCTTCGACGGGGCGACCGAGCGCAATGGCAAGTTTTTCGTCGCTCGCGTCGAAAGCCTGCGATTTTAATTTTTGTAAAAGTTCAGTATTGCCGGAATCGTTATTCGTTGCAGAAGCCGTGTTTTTATTCATCTTTTTCTCTTCCTTGATTAATTTTAGAACAGTCTAAATAATGCCGCGCCTCGCGGAACTTTTCAAGTTTCGATTCAAACCGCATTTTTGATTCAGTAAAATTTCTGTGCTATCGTCTAAAACATTATGAAAATAATAATCCGCTAAATTGCCGCAAATCACCGTTCGTTTTTCGCCTTTGCCTGAATGCTTTTCGGCAGAAAACGAATTCCGCTTGTTTTCTTTTTTCTTCAAATAAAGGTCGTTTTATATGTCAGACAATTTAGCGAATATTTCCGCGCCCGCCACAGCGGAAAACGATTCTTTTTGGTCAATTCTGCGCGAAGCCGTTGCCGGCTCAGGGCGCGATTTCACTTCGGGTTCGATTGGGCTGGCGATTTTTCTGCTGGCAGTCCCGATGATTTTGGAAATGTTGATGGAAAGCATTTTCGCTATCGTTGACATCTATTTTGTCGGTCATCTCGGTGCGGATTCCGTGGCGGTCGTCGGTTTGACCGAATCAATGCTGGCAATTATCTACGCGGTCGCCATCGGTTTAAGCATAGGCGCGACGGCGACAGTTGCGCGGCGGACGGGCGAAAAAGACGCGGAAGGCGCGGCACGAAGCGCGGCGCACGCGATTTATCTCGGATTAGGTGTTTCGGTTTTGATGAGCATTATCGGGATAATTTTCGCGCCGACTTTTCTTTATCTTTTAGGCGCAGAGCCGCAAGTGGTCGAACAAGGCGCAACCTTTACGCGCATAATGCTCGGCGGAAATTTCGTCATCGTTTTTCTGTTTCTGCTGAATGCGATTTTTCGCGGCGCGGGCGACGCTTCCGTTGCGATGCGCGTTCTTTTTCTGGCGAATCTGCTGAATATTTTTCTCTCGCCGTGTTTTATTTACGGCAAAGATATTTTCGCGTTTTTAGGCATTAACGCGCCATCGTTTATTGTGAACAATTGGATTTTTCCGCATTTGGGCGTAACGGGCGCGGCTGTCGGCACAACGATTGGGCGTGGCTGCGGCGTTTTATTTGCGGCGTGGTATTTATTTCGCAAAAGCGGGCGCATCACGATTCATAAAGAACATTGGCGTTTTGATTCGGCGATTATGTCGAATCTTTTAAAAGTTACCGCGCCCGCCGTTTTGCAGTGGACAATCGGAACGGCAAGCTGGAGCGCTCTCGTGCGCGTTGTCGCCGGATTCGGCAGCAGCGCGATTGCCGGTTACGTCATCGGTTTGCGCGTAATTATGTTTGCGCTTCTGCCTGCCGTCGGCTTATCGAATGCGGCGGCAACGCTCGTCGGACAAAATTTGGGCGCGGGCAAACCTGAGCGCGCCGAAAAAAGTGTTTGGAAAGCGGCGTTTATAAACGCTGCAGTTCTCGGCTCGGTCAGTTTGATTTTTCTGTTTTTTTCAAATCGGATTGTCGGAATTTTTACAGACGAAGCAGATGTTTTGGTTTACGGCACAAATTGTCTGCACATCGTCGCATACGGTTTTGTGTTTTACGCTTTCGGAATGGTTTTGGAATCGTCGTTTAACGGCGCGGGCGACACTTGGACGCCGACCTTTTTGAATTTGTTTATCTTCTGGCTGTTTGAAATCCCGCTTGCATATGTTTTGGCTTACCATTTCGGAATGGGAACAAACGGCGTTTTCTGGGCGATTACAATCGCGTTTTCACTTCTGGCGATTGCGTCGGCAATTGTTTTCAAGCGCGGGAAATGGAAGACGAAGAAAGTTTAAAAGTGAAAAAGCGAAAAAGTAGGAAAAGATAACTATAATTTAACTTTTAGATTTTCCTGACTCTTCACCTTTTTCACTTTTTACTACTTCAAATTCAAACTGCAGCTCTTTGCCGCGAAAAATATAGCTTAAATAAAACTCCCAGAATTTTCTCGTAAAACGAAACCTCGGAGATTTCTGGTCAAGATTTACTAGAAACTCAATTCCAAGAGCGCGCCACAGATTTGCTAATGAAACATACGTGCGAATTGGTTTTAAGCGAACGTCCGTGTAAAAATCGAAAACTTGTCGGTCGGCGATGAATGTGTTGAAGGAATAAGAATTAAAATGATTGCGATGCGTCGGGTCGGTCGCCCAATCGGGATTCGTGTAGTGCGGCGTTAAAAGTTTTATTCGTCCGCCGTCTTTTGTGATGCGATAAAGCTCCGAGACAAAAGCCATCACGTCCGGTATATGTTCGACGGCGTGATTCGAGACGATTTCGTCGAATTCATTGTCAGCAAAAGGGTACGGAACGACGCCTAAATCGTGAATTACATCAGCCGCCGTGTGCGGATTGTTGTCTATGCCGATTGCGCCCGCGTGTTTGTTGTTGCCGCAGCCGACATCAAGAATTTTCATAAAAGAGATTAAAGATTAGAGATTAGTTTTTACTGACATCTAACCTCTAATCTCCACTTATCAAAATTTACCTGCAAGTTCAGTAACGCCGCAACGCGGGCACATCAAAGTTTGTCTCGCCACATTTGTCCATTTTGCCATCGCCTGATTTGAAAACGTCGGCTGCTTGCTTTCGGCTTCGCCTTCGCGCAACAGACGTGACGATTTTTCGTGCGAATTTATTTCCGCCTCTTTTAATTCGCGCTCGCAACGCTTACAAACCCAACCGAAACCATCGTTGTAAAAATTCTTTAGCTCAACTTTGTCCATAAAAACGCGCAAGAACAAATTATAAAAGAAAATAAGGACAAGCGGGAAATTAATTCTTCCCAAACTTGTCCTTTCTTTCGATTGCCTGCCAAGTTTTTACTTAAAATCTTTGCATTGGACGGTTCTGCGTCGGCAGCGGCAGCAGTTTAACGGGAATAGTCAGAGTTCTGCCGTTGCGATAAACCGCAACCTGAACCGTGTCGCCGATTTGTTTTTTGTCGAGATAATGGTAAAGGTCATCAAGGCTACTCATCTTTTCGCCGTCAACCGAGGTGATAATATCACCGAGCGCGACATTGCCGTCCGCGCTTTGCGAAAGTCCGCGAATACCGGCGGTTGCCGCTGAACCGCTGCTTAAAACTTGGCGGACGAGCAAGCCGCTTTCGACGGGAAGCGAAACTTGTCCGTTTAATTGCTCGACGCTCTCAAGGCTTGCGCCGAGTTTCGGGCGGCGAACTTCACCGAATTGAATTAGTTGGGGAATAACCCGTTTGGCGATGCTGACAGGAATCGCAAAACCGACGCCGACCGAGCCGCCCGAACGCGACAGGATTTGCGAGTTAATGCCAATCATTCTGCCGTATTTATCAAGCAAAGGTCCGCCGGAATTGCCCGGATTAATCGAAGCGTCGGTTTGAATCGCGCCTTCGATCGGATGGTCGTTGACGGCGCGAATCGGGCGCTGTAAGCCGGAAATTACGCCGGTCGTCAAAGTTCTGTCCAAGCCGAAAGGATTGCCGATTGCGAGAACTTTTTGTCCAACGGAAAGTTTGTCCGAATCGCCCATTGGAATAATCGTCAAACCTTCTTTCGGCACATCTATTTGAATAACCGCCAAATCCGTGTCCATATCGCCACCAACAAGGTGCGCCGGATAAACTTTGTCGCCGCCCAAACTGACCGTCAATTTTCGCGCGCCTTCGATGACGTGATAATTCGTTAGGATATGACCTTGCGCGTCAATTACCGAACCCGAACCGGTGCCTTTGCCTTCCTGCACGTCGCCGAAATAATCCTGCTGTTGCATCGTCGAAGTAATAAAGGCGACTCCCGGCGCGAGCGTTCGATAAACTTCGATATTATTTTGCTCGTCGCTGACCGTCGAAGGTTCGGTAATGCCCTGCGGAGTGTTTTCCGCCGATGCAACATTTGCCGTCTCGCGCGCCTGCCACGCTCCACCGCCGAAACTGCCGACGCAAGCCATCAGCCCGACCGCTATAAGAGCCGAAGCCAGAGCAAGAAACAAAATCTGCCGCGCCGACATTTGATAAACTGCTTTTTTTTTCATAATTCTTTATTGCCTACCTATAAAATATTCCTTTCTTTAAGATGCCGCACTTTTGAAAATGCGTTGTGCAAAGAAGTGTAAAAAAATTTACGAAAAAAAGCGGCTTCTTGTTTCAGATGATTCTAAAACTAGAAACCGCTTGGATTTTAAGAGATTTTATTAAAAGAGAAAAGCCAGAATCGTCTTCGACCAATCCGCCAAATTATCGACCAGCGCGCCGGACAAAAAACCGAAAGCGGAAAGTCCTGTCATAAAATGAATGCCCATTAAGCTCGCATAAATCGTCAAAGCCAAAGTCAAACCGTGCTTTGCGACCGGAAGTTTTCTCCAACGCCAAATGACAATCGAAGCGATTGCGCCAATTCCAATTTTTACGATAAGGAAAGGTAAATCGCCGATGTCCAAAAGATTTGCCATTAGTAGATTTCCTTCGCTGGCAAACCCGTTGCGAACCCAGAAAAGCGTTAGGAGAGCGTCAAGAAGATTGAGCGTAAAAAGGAGAACGGCTTGGCAGAAAAGTTGCATAACGAAGTAATCCAGCGCAAAAACTTGTTAAACTTCCTCCTTAAAGAACTCAACCCTTGGTTTTCACACCAAGGGTTAAGCCGGAGACGGATGAACAAAATGAATCAATTGTGTTCAATATATTTCTAATGCGTTTGAATTTCAAGTTTTTTTGGAAATAATTTTCTGATTTATTTTCGGCACATAAAATGCCGTATTAAACGCTTGTGTTTCAAAGGCGTTCCGCTTTTAGGACAACGATTAAAATCAGCAGCGCGTCTTAGCAAGCGATTTATTCCGAGGATTTTAAAACTCGGCTTCAATAGATTTTAATGAGGTGAACAAGAATGAAATATTCATTTAACGTAAGATTTTTAACGACGATTCTAGCGGCTTTTTTTGTTTTCGGCGTGGTTGATACTTTCGCGCAAACACGGCGCAAACCTGTGCTTCGCAGGCGAACGACAACCGTCAGAAGAAGGACAGTCATCAGACCTACCGTCAGGTTATACACAGTGGAAAACGGGCAGGCAATTCGCGTCCGTATGAATGAGACAATCAATTCAAAAACGGCGCGCATCGGCGACAGGTTTACGACGACGGTTACCGAACCTGTTTATTCCAACACGGGCGTAATTGTTATTCCCACAGGAAGCACGGTCGTCGGGCGCGTCAACTCGGTAAGAGCCGCGAGAAAAGGCGGCGAACCCGGTTCGATTGATGCGAGTTTTGTCGAAGTAAAACTTCCGAACGGAACGCGGCGCACAATAAACGGAACCTTGACCGACTTGAACACAAAGGACGCGAAAAGCGACGTTGAAGGCACGGCTTCGGGTGATAAAATGAATCATCGCAAACTTATCTTTATCGGCGGCGGCGCGGGCGGCGGCGCGCTCCTGGGTGCGGCAATCGGCGGTGGTAAAGGCGCGCTTATAGGCGGAATCTTGGGAGGTTTAGGCGGATTTGCAGGCGATAAATTGACAAAAGGCGAAAATGCGGAAGTAAAATCGGGAACTGAATTCGGTGTTCTTCTTAACCAATCGATTTCTTTACCTAAGTTTGCTGAAGTAAATCAATAAGTTTTCCATTTATAAAAATAATAAAAGCCGAATGGTTAAATTTAACCGTCCGGCTTTTTGTTTGGAAAAATGTGAAAAACTTAGCTTAAAGCCAATTCATTTTCCATCTGCGCGCCTATTTCTTTAAGCTGGTTGACAATTTTTTCTATCAACCAATTTGGAGTTGATGCGCCTGCCGTCACGCCGACGCGCTCGACGCCACGCAAATCTTCGGCGTTAATTTCATCGCCGGTTTCAATCAGAAAACTTTTCTCGCATTGCTCTTTACAGACGGCAAGAAGTTTACGACTGTTCGACGAATGCCGACCGCCGATAATATAAAACGCGCCGACTTCACCCGCCAAAGCGCGCGCAGCATCTTGTCGGTCGCGCGTCGCCGAGCAGATAGTGTTGACAATCTGGACCTCGTCGTCGGTTTTTCCTTTGACCGCTTCGGCTACGTCGAGAAAATTTTGCAGTTTTATAGTCGTTTGGGAGACGACAAGCGGACTTTTAAGTCGCGGCAGATTTGCTACCTCGCTCGAATTTTGGACGACAAAAGAGTGTTCGGGCGCGTAACCTAAAACTCCAATCATTTCGGGGTGTTCCGGGTTTCCGACAATAACGACGTGGCGGTCTTGAGCGGCAGCGCGCGAAGCGAGTTTTTGAACTTTCGTTACAAAAGGGCAAGTTGCGTCCACAACCTTCGATGCTTTTTCACGCAATTCCTGTTCGACTTGCGGCGTAACGCCGTGCGCTCGAATAACTGCGGTCTCGCCGCGCTTGATTTGCACAGGCTCGCTGATTGTCGCCACGCCTTGTTTGGCAAGACGCGACATTTCTTGGTCATTATGAATCAGCGGTCCTAAAGCGCGCACCGTGTCGCCCTCGTCTAATGATTCTTCAACCATCTCGACGGCGCGCTCGACGCCGAAACAAAATCCGTATTCATCTGCCAGTAAAACTTTCATAAATTTATATTTGAAAATTCAATTACAAAAGAACTTTCCCTACTCAATACTATCAAACGGCGGGAAAAACCAAAACTTTAATTCCAATGTTTCAGCTTCGACCACAATTCGGGAAGCGGCTGTTTCAGCCCGCGACAAATCAAAATTTTATATTTCTCCTCGTTCATTGAATAAGGATGATTGACTTCCGTTTTTTCCTCGACACTCTGACAATTTTTCTCCGCATCTTCGCGCTTACTGCCCAGAACAATTAAAACTTCGCCCGTATAATCGTGGTATCCCCACAGGAAATAACTTTGATGCCCGCTAATTGCTTTCGGTAAACTATATTCCGCGCCGAAAAAATCTATTGCTCCGGCTTCGCCATAATTTGAAGCGTAAATGCCTACTTTTTCGCGTTCTTCGGGCGGCAGAGAATTATAAACATCCGCAACTTTTTCGACCATTTCCCGCCAGCCGAACTGATCGCCGTAAATTTGCGGCAAAACGCCTTCGTGTGAAACTTCTGTTTTCGGCGGTTTTATTCCGAGTGCGGTTTCATAACGTAAAAAAGATTCAACAGGCAAAGCCGGCAAAGCAAACGGCAGCGCGACGGCGGCAAGACTGATAATCAAAGTTGGCAACGCGAATTTCAAAAACCGCAAACCGTAAATTTGCTCGATTGTCTGTTCCCACCAAACCGCGCCAGCCGCAAATAGCATCGGATAGATAGGCGCGAGATAATAATCTTTCGCTTTGAGGAAAATCATCAGCGCGAGCAAAACCAGATAGCAAATGCCGAGAAACCGGAATCGTTTGCCGTTTTTGTCAGCGAGAAAAAACCAGACTCCGGCAAACCAAACTGGAAAAGTCGTCGGCAGCAGCATAAAAATCTGCGAAAAAATAAATGCTGGCGGCGATAAGACAACATTTTTGCCGCTTTTTTGGACGTTTTGAAGAAGTTCGAGCGTGGCGAAATTGTTTTGAAACTGCCAAATCAAATTCGGCAGAAAAATTAAAAAAGCAATCGCGCCCGCAATCCAAATCCACTTATCGGCGAAAACTTTTCTTGTGCGGGTCAAAATCAATCCGGCAAACATCGCTAAACCGAAAAACACCGCCGAATGTTTGTTTATTAAAGCGATTCCGGCAAAAGCTCCAAACCAAATCCACCAACGCGGATTTTCGCGTTTAATTGCCAGAACGGCGAAATAAACACAAGCCATCCAAAACACCGGCTCGAAGGAATTCATCGACAAAAAGTTGTCGATGCCGAGATAAACCGGCGCGCATAAAACGCACAAACACGCCAGAAAAACAGCAAATCTTTTTCCGCCGAATTCTTTTGCCAGCAAACCCGTCAAAACGATTTTCGCCGCGCCCGCCAGAGCTGGAAAAAGCCGAATCGCAAACAGCGAATCGCCGAAAATCGCCCGGCTGATTTTAGTTGAAAAAGCAATCAGCGGCGCGTGGTCCGGATAACCGAAGTCGAGATGTTCCGAGCAGGCGATATAATAAAGCTCGTCGCGGAAATAACCGTAATTTGAATTGAAAACAAAATGCAGAACGATTTTGACTAACGCAAAGCCAAGCACAATGGCAACCGAACTTCGCCAAAAGATTTCCGCAGCTTTTTCATTCGAAACGATTGTTTCATTCATTGGCTTGAATACGGAAAATCAAAATATTTTGTTCAGATGAGATTTTATCTAATCGGTTCGCGCAAAATAAGTTCTGCCGCGGCGCGCGCCGATTGCGCGGCTTCTGCGTTTGCGTCTTTCTGATGTGCAATCTGCATTAAGGCTTCGCCCGTTCTTGATAATAGGCGTATTAAATCACCTTCTTCGGCTTTTGTTTGATAAACCAAATCATCCCAATTTGCACCGCCAGCCCACGCCTCGCACGTTGCGGCGGCTGAGAAATTCATATCCGGCGCAGGTTCGACGCCGTTTTTCCATTCGACATTGGAAACGTCGAAAACGATATTTTCAAATTCTGTTAGAACATCAAGAATTTTGTCGGATAAATAAAGCTCGCCGAAATTTCTATCCGAATCCGCCGCCAGCGCCGCCATTAACGCGGCAATATGTTTCGGCTCTAAACGTCCGAAAATTCCGCGTTGCAGCGCTTCGCCGACAAGCAGCGGACGGTCAACACGCAAATCCGCCAGCCATTTCCCGCGCGTCGTAACCAACTGCGCGTGGAAATCGAGATAACCGAAATGATGCAGAACGCGCGCCCGATGCTCGAACGGCGTCCAGATTTCGCTTTTTAAGTTGTCAACATCGCGCCCGGTTTTTTCGAGAAATTCGGCATCATCCCAAGTGTCCCACAAAAAACTCATCGCGTTTCGTTTTCTGTCTTCGCTTGCTTCTTGCGGCAAAAACATTTCGATTAGAGAATTTATAATCTCTATAGCATCGTCGTCTTCCTCGTTTTTGCGATTTGAGCGGCGAGGTTCGTCGAGCGGCGGATTCTTTCCCTCGTGAATTTCATAAAATCCATCTTCCCAAGCGTCTTCGGTTATTTTGTAAATTTTTTCGTAAACGCGGTTGACGTGCGACAAAGCAAAAGAAGTTCCCTGACCGTCTTCGCGCATTGCCGTAATTTTTTCGCCGCTAACGTTAATGACGAGGAAAAATCGCCTGCCGCTTTTGCCGCGCGAAACGATTCTGCCCGCGACTACGTTTTCTTTTAGCCAATCGGCGCGAATTTCGCCGCGCGAAGTCGGCAGTTTTTCTTGGAGACGGAGGCGTGCATTCGTCAGCCGCTCAAAACCGCGCACATCTTGGGCGGTGAAGCTAAATTCGCTCTTACTCAATCTATTCCGCATATTCTGCAAACGTCCGTCTTTCTGCTTTTCCAATTTTGTAACGATTTGCAAAGTTTCCCGAAACGCGAAACTTTTCTCGGCAATGTCGCGCACCGGCGCAAAACCGCCGAAAGCATCCAACAAATTTAAAAGGCTCGTATAAGTTGCGCGAAACTTGCTTTGAAGGGCGTCAGGCGGCGATTTTAAAAGTTGTGCAATCTTCGGCGGATTTTGAAAATTAGACGGCGCGAGAACGACAAAGCCGACTTTATCTTTGCCGCGCCTGCCCGCGCGTCCGGTCATTTGCTGCAATTCGCTTGCTTGCAGAGCGCGCCAGCCGTCGTTGCCGCGCGTGTCGGCGTTTGAAATGACGACCGTCCGCGCCGGAAAATCGACGCCTGCCGCAACGGTCGAAGTCGCAAAAATCGCATTTAGCAGACCTTTCGACATCATTTTTTCGATTAAAAGTTTCCAAGCGGGAATGTGTCCGGCGTGATGAGCGGCGATGCCCGAACGAAGCACAATGCGGCGATGTTTGTGTGTTTTAATTTCGGGATACAACGCGGCAAATTCCTGATAAATCTCGTTGCGGGCATTTTGCTTTTCCGCGTCAATAGGCTGCGATTTGTCGGCGGCGACTTCAGACGCCGCTTCGTCGCAGCGCCTTCGCGTCGGCAGAAAAACAATCGCGGGCAGAAGATTGTATGAACGCAAAGCGCGGACGAGTTTCGGCGGCGGAATTTCGGGAAGTTTGAAGCGCATAAATTTACCGTGAAGACACAGGCATTTTATTTTACTCTGTCAAATTCTTAATTTTTACAATATTGGATGGAAGGTTGTAAGGAAAACCATAAAGAATTCCTTTTTCTAAATTTGTTTCAAACCTAGAAAACCTCTGTTCGATTGAATTTAATTCGGCGTATTTTTCGTAAAACTGATTTGGCGTAAAGTCCAAACAAATTCGGTGTGTCCCAGACGGCAACGTCATAGGAATTTCGCTTTTATATAATTTACAAAAGCCTTTTTCATAGATTCCGTCTGAGCCTTGATACTCGCTTTGCCAATTTGTGCAGTAACAGCAATCCAATTGTCCTTTTCCGTTTGGCATTTTCTCGGTGTATTTGTAATTAGTTTCTAAAAAATCTTTTTCGCTCGAAGCGGTTTTCTTCCTGTGCGAACTGCTCAATTTCGCGGTTCATTCGCTCGCCGCTTTCGTCAAAAAGCGGAAACAATTGCAAGTTTGGCGCGAGAAACGCGGCGCGCAGTTCAACAGGGCGCGTTCCGGCGCGATTGATGACGCGAACTGTTGTTCCGCGCACTTCGCCAATCCAATCGGCAAATTCGTCGGCGTTTCCGATTGTTGCCGACAAAAGCAGAAGCCGTATGCGCGGCGGCGATAAAATAATCGCTTCTTCCCAAACGTGACCGCGTTCTTCATCGGCTAAGTAATGCGCTTCGTCTAAAATTACAAAGTCAGTTTCTACCTGCTGTCCTTGCCTGAGCGCGTCGAATAATTGGTTACGATAAATTTCTGTCGTGCCGACAATCAGCGGCGCGCCGTAGTTTTCCTTGCGGTCGCCGGTTAAGATACCGACGTTTTCAAAGCCGAACTCCGCGCCGAATTCCTGATATTTTGAATTCGTCAAAGCCTTCAGCGGCGTCGTATACCAAGCGCGTTTCCCTTGTTCGAGCAGACGCCGGATTTCCTCGCGCGCAATCCAAGTTTTGCCGCTGCCGGTTGGCGCTGTAACCAAAACGTCAACAGTTTCGATTGCCGCGAGCGCTTCGATTTGAAAGGCATCCGGCACAATCGGCGCAGGCGTAGGCGTCCCAATTCCGGCGAGAAGTTGATTGACTGCTTTTGCGTTTGGCGAGGGCAGAAATCCGGTTGAATCGTTTCCGACGGAACTTTGCGGCGCAAGTTCGCGTTTAAATCTTCGTTCCTTCGGATGATTGACATCCGAGCGAGCGTTTTTTCGTTTATCGCCTGTTTTTCGGTTTTTAGCTTTGCCCATCCGTGCCATAAAAGGCTTATGTTAAAGGTTTTGAGCGGCAAAGTCTATTCTTTCAATTACGGCGCGGAAGTGTTAAAATCACAAATTGATTCGCAACGGTTGATTAACGTTTCGCATCTATTATTCATCTTATTTGACGACAAGTTTTTATATTTATTTTTTACACGGAATTTTATTACGGTTTTATAAAGAAGTATGCAGGAACAGGAAAAAGAATTATTTGCCGGCTACGAGATAAAAAATTGGAATCTCTCGCCGCGCATTTATAAAATTATTGTGGCTTCGGCGATTCTGAATTTATTCGGCGTTTTCGTGATGGCGCAGGGAAACCTTTTGACGAGAAAAGGCTGCGACAGCCCGCTTGTCAGCAGTATTTGTCAGGTTTTGGATACGGTTGTTTTGGGTAGCTCATTGCTTGCCACCGACACAGAATATGTCAGCAAAGATTACGAAAAAAACGAACTCGGAGACGCAGACATTACATACATCGATGTCAGCAACGATTCGCCGCCTTTGAAATACCCGGAAGGTTATTTCGCGCTTGCCAACCCGGAACAATTTGTGATGCCACAAACTGCGCTAAACAGTAGTTTCGATATGAGCGGATTTCCGACTATTCCGTCTATGCCGCCGGCAGGCATCGGTTCTTCTTCGTCTGATTTGCTTGCCAGCAAACCGAATTTGCCGCCGGTCAATGACAATCCTATTGTCGGTCCTCTGCCATCTTCGATAAGCGGTTCAAATCCGTTTCCCAAATATCGAATGCCGAAATTCAACCGCGGAATCCCGAAATATGTAAAGCCGAAACAATCGCCGATTCCGAATGATTCGCCGAACGAACTGCCTAAACTCGACGGCGAAACGGCAAAAAATAAAACAGATAAACCGAAATCGGAAAAAACGCCGGACGCTAACCAAAAGCCGATTGAAAGCGAAAAGGTCGCAGACGTTGAAATCAACAAAAAGCCGTTTGAAGATTTGGGCGACGACTTAAATGATAAGCTAGAGAAAAAGCAAGTTGATTTGAGCAAGCCTTTTTCGGTTGTTTTAGACGCGACGATAACTGCGGACGGAAAATTTGACACGACTAAATCGAGATTCGGCAAAACCGAAGGCGACCAGCAAATGGTCGATGTAGCAAAAAAAGCGCTCGAATCAGTCGGCAACAGCGGCATTCTCAGCTACTTAAAAATCTATGGAATTGACCGCGTGAATTTTACGCTCGTGCAGGACGACAAACAGATTTACGCCATTATCAAATCCGAACAAAAAACGCCGGAAAAAGCGCAAACGTCCGTCAGCTTGATTAACGCCGCGCTTCAGGGATTGATTTTCGCCGACAATAACGGAATCAAAAAGTTAGACGATAACAGCAAAACTCTGGTAAATAATTCCAAAGTTACGAGTAACGGCAAAAGTTTTATCTTAAATTTTATGATTCCCAAACCGATGGGACAGGATTTGATAAACCGCAGCTTAAAGGAACGAGCCGCCAAAAAAAACAGCAGCCAACCGGGCAATAGCAGCGGCGTAAACCAGAATTCAAACGCGCAAAACGGTAAATGACAACTCGCAAAAACTACAATTCGATAGTTTTCCTGACGACGCTCTCGGTCTATCTCGGCTTGGTGCTGGTCGGCGCGCCCGCGCCCGTTTTAGCGCAAGCGGCTTTGACAAGCAGATTTGAAGTTAAAGATAAGATTGAAAAGAAAGATGATTTAGATAAAAAGCCAGATGACGAGAAGATAGACTTCGATGAATCGCTTAACTGCTATTTTGTTAAAGTTCATGGCTTTTTCAGCGACTTAAAAGAACTCAACACAACACAACAGTTTAATCTAGGCTCAGATAAGTTTGAATTAGACAGTCAAATTTTTTTGGATTTTGTTGCGCCTTTAGTCAATCCATCAATATCAACAGAAAATAAGGATTCCAAAGGGCTTTTTCTTGCTCTTAATAACATCAATTTAGACATCGGTGGTTGTGGTGGCTGGTCAAGTTGGTTAGCAGAAGACCCCAGCAAATCAAGCGCGACAAATTCAAAACTCAAAATTTCTTATGATAAAACCGAGTTAAAATTAGAAATATCAGTTCCGAAGTTGACGAAACAAAGGGCTGATTTTCTTGCAGAACGATTTAATCAGGCTTATCGAATTTACGAAGTTGACGCAAATAAACCTGTTGTCAAAATCATCTATGAAAACACGAAGATAAGTTCTGCAAACAATAAAGTCATCATCGTAACTCGCCTACCGCGCGGCTCGCTTGATGCGCTTCTTGCCAAAGACAGCGCAAAATAAGCGGCGACACACGCGAGAGAAATTTTCTCTTTCCATCCGAAACTCGCCAAAACAATTAAACATTTTACCGCTTCGGAAGTTGCGTCCTTTAACAGAGACGTGCAATCTATTTAATTCACGCTTCGCAAGGCGCGCGACTTTACGAACACAAGAGAGGATTTTATGGCAGTCAACAGTTTTGTAGATAAATTATTTAAAAAAGTATTGGGCAGCAACAGTGATGTTTTCTTGAAAAAGATTAACCCGATTGTCGGGCAAATCGCGGCGTTCGAGCCGACGCTCGAAAAACTTTCCGACGAGGATTTGCAGGCGCAGACCGTTAAATTAAAGGAAAGAATCGCGCACCATTTGGACGGCATTACCGACAAGGAAGAACGGCGCAAAAAAGAGCAGGACATTTTGAACGAAATTTTGCCGGAAGCATTTGCGACCGTGCGCGAAGCGTCCGTCAGAGTTACCGGAATGCGGCATTTCGACGTGCAGATGATTGGCGGCATCGCGCTGCATCAGGGGCGAATCGCCGAGATGCGGACGGGCGAAGGTAAAACGCTTGTTTCAACTCTGCCCGCATATTTAAACGCGCTGACCGGGCGCGGCGTGAACGTCGTAACGGTCAACGATTATCTCGCTCTGCGAGACGCGGAATGGATGGGCAAGATTCATAAATTTTTGGGCTTGTCGGTCGGCTGTATCCAAAATGATATGGACGATTACGAGCGCAAAGACCAATATGCGTCGGATATTACATACGGCACAAACAACGAGTTCGGCTTCGATTACCTGCGCGATAATATGAAGTTCGACCCCGAAACACTCGTCCAGCGCGACCATTATTACGCGATTATTGACGAAGTTGACTCAATTTTGATTGACGAAGCCAGAACGCCGCTTATCATTTCCGGCGCATCGGATGAGGCGACCGATAAATACTACGTTGCCAATCAAATCATTCCAAAACTCGAACGCGGCGAAAAGAACGAGGAAACGAAAGTTACGACGGGCGATTATCTTTTGGACGAGAAAAATCACTCGGCGGTTTTGACCGAAAAAGGTGTTGAAAAAGCTGAAAAACTTCTCGGCGTTTCCAACCTTTACGACCCGGCGAATATGGAATTGCTGCATTGCGTCGAGCAGGCGCTCAAGGCGCACACGCTTTATAAACGCGACCATCATTACGTCGTGCAGGAAGGCGAAGTCATTATCGTTGACGATTTCACAGGTCGCCTGATGGCTGGCAGGCGCTGGTCTGACGGGCTTCATCAAGCCGTCGAAGCCAAGGAAAACGTCAAAATCGAGCGTGAGAATCAAACCTTAGCGACCATCACGCTGCAGAATTATTTCCGAATGTATGAAAAACTTTCGGGTATGACCGGAACGGCGGAAACCGAAGCGGAAGAGTTCGGCGAAACATACGGGCTTGACGTTATCGTTATTCCGACTAATCGCCCGATGATTCGTAAAGATAATTCAGATGTCATTTACCGCACTCTGCCGGAAAAATGGAACGCCGTTGTCGATGAAATCAAAGAGCGACACGAAAAAGGTCAGCCGGTTCTGGTCGGTACGGTTTCGGTTGAAACGAGCGAGTTGATTGCAGAAAAGCTAAAGAAAATCGGCGTTCCGCACAATGTCTTGAACGCGAAATATCACGCGCGAGAAGCCGAGATTGTCGCTCAAGCCGGACGTAAAGGCGCGGTTACGATTGCGACGAATATGGCTGGACGCGGAACGGATATTATCCTTGGCGGCAATCCCGAATTTCTCGCCAATGATTTTTTGAAACGTCAAGAAATCAATCCCGACGAAGCAACGCCCGAACAGTTTGAAGAAGAACTTGCAAACGCAAAACGTATTGTCGCGGCTGAACACGAAGAAGTTGTCGCAGCTGGCGGTTTGCACATCTTGGGAACTGAACGCCACGAATCGCGCCGCATCGATAACCAGCTTCGAGGACGCGCCGGACGACAGGGCGACCCCGGCTCAACCCGTTTCGCATTGTCCCTAGAAGACGATTTGATGCGAATTTTCGCGGGCGATAAGGTTCGCTCAATGATGGAATGGCTCGGAATGGAAGAAGGCGTCGCCATCGAATCGAAAACTGTTTCCAAACAAATCGAGCGCGCGCAGAAGGCGGTCGAAGCGCGTAACTTTGAAACTCGCAAGCACGTTTTAAAATACGACGACGTGATGAACAAACAGCGCGGCACGATTTACGGTTTGCGTCTGCAACTGATGATGTCGCCCGAACACCGCGATTATCTTCTCGGTGAAAACGGCGTCGCCCGCGACCTGCTTGGCGATTTGACGCACCAGTATTTAAATCACCAGGTTTCGCCCGACAAGTGGGACGTTGACACTTACGCGGCGGAAATCCAGAGCGTTTACGCCATCGACCCGGCGGTTGACGCGAGCGTTGATTTTCATACGATGACGCCCGACCAAATTGAACAGGCTATCTGGGAGAAAGCGACGGCGAGCTACGACGAGAAGGAAAAAGTCATCGGCGGCGAGCAGCTTCGCGCTTACGAGCGTTACATTATGCTCAACATTATCGACTCACAGTGGAAAGACCATCTGCTTTCGATTGACCATTTGAAACAGGGCATCGGGCTTGTTGGCTACGGGCAGAAAGACCCGCTCGTCGAATACAAAAAACAGTCGTTCGATATGTTCCAGGATATGCTCGACCGCATCGACACGAATACGGCGCGCGCCCTTTTCAACCTCGAAGTCGTCGTAAAAGATGAACAGGAAGAAATCGAACGCCTCGAACGCCTCGAACGCCAGCGCGCCCGACGACAGGCGGCAGGAATGGCTTTTACGGGCGCGATGTCAACGGCAAACGTCGCCGGCGAAGACGCTCGCAAACACACGCCGTTCGTCCGCGATCAGCCGAAAGTCAAACCGAATGACCCGTGCTACTGCGGCTCAGGCAAAAAATTCAAAAAATGCCACGGAGCGGGTGTTTAGGGGAAAAGCTGAATTATGAAAGACGAAGGCGGAAGGTTTCTAACTTTCCGCCTTTTACTTTTTGCTCAATTCCGCGTCCGGTGTTTTGACAGCCCACGAAGCGGTGCGCGTCATCTCGCCCCAGCTAGATTCGGATTTGAAGAGCCATTGATAAAGCCCGATCATTCGCCAGACGGAGTTTAATTGCCGGTAGCCGAGATTTTCGACGATGACGGCGAAGAGCAGCCAGAGCAGTTGGCGGGTTTTCGGGTAGCTGTTAAAAGTGATTTCTTCGAGCAGAAGGGCGGCGACCGATTGGAGCAAGCCGATGCCCATCGCCATCATCATAAAGGCGACAAAAGCGTGGAGCGACATTAAATCCAGCACGTAAGAAGCGATGATAAACAAAAGCCCGACGGCTTCGATGCCCGCGCCGATGCCTTCAAAGATGAACATAAATGGAATGGCAAACCAGCCGAGCAAGCCGCTTTTCCGGGCAAAGAGAAGTTCGCGGTTCATCATCACGCTTTCCATCAAACCGCGCTGCCAGCGGATTCTTTGCCGCCGCAAAACCGCGAGAGTCTCGGGCGCTTCCGTCCAGCACGCCGCGTCGGGCGAGAACGCAATGCGATACGGTATTCCCCGAAGGCGAAAATGTTTGTGAAGCCGCATTACTAAATCCATATCTTCGCCGAGCGCGTCGTGTTTGTAGCCGCCGACGGCAATCACCGAATCTTTATGAAAAAGTCCGAACGCGCCGGAAATCAAAGGCAGTGCGTTGATTGCCGCAAAACCGACCCGGGCAAACAAAAACGCCCGCAGATATTCGATGATTTGAAAAAGCGCGACGAGATTTGTCGGCAAACCTTTGCGCGTTAAAAATCCGCTTTGCACTTCGCAGCCGTTGGCGATACGAACCGTGCCGCCGACGGCGACGGTTTCGGCGTGTTCCAGAAACGGCTGCACGAGCAACTTCATACTGTCGGGTTGGACAATCGTGTCGGCGTCGAGCGGGCAAACCAGAGAAAACCGCGCGCCGTTGATACCGGCGTTGCTCGCGTCGGCTTTGCTACCGCCGTTTTCCTTGTCGATTACGCGCAGTTCCGGGTAAACGGTTGATTGGTAAACGGCGCGCACCGGCTTATGCTCGATTTGGTAGCGAAACGCTTCGGGAAATTCGACGAGCTTGAATTCTTCGGTCAAAACTTCGAGCGTTTTATCCTTCGAGCCATCGTTGACGACGACGATTTCAAACGCCGGATAATCGAGCTGCAGCAGGGAGCGAATCGCGGGAACGATAACCAGTTCTTCATTGTAAGCAAGAACGAGAAGTGAAATCGGTGGCAGAAAATCGCTCTGCACCTGCGGCAGCTTGTGGCGCAAAACCTGATGGTGCAGATAACGCGGCAGGCTGAGAAAGGCTAAAAAAATCGTTATCAAGTAACCGCCGTTAAGACCGACGAAAAACAGCAGAAAAATCCACTGCGCGGCGACGATGAAATCAATTATTGTCATACGAGCCGCCTTTCCGCTATAACCTGGCGCAATATGTCGCCGGAGAATTTCGACGTTTGCGCGGCGTAAAGTTCCAATTTTTCCGAATCGACCGACGGCAAATTAGCGAGCGCTTGCGCGGCGCGGTAGCGAACCCACCATTCTTTATCGCGCAACGCTTTGACTAAGAGTTTTTCGTCTCGCGCCGTTCCCGTCCGCCCCAGAGCTTGCGCGGCGTTGACGCGAACTTGCCAGCGCGAATCGGCGAGCAGCTTGCGTACCGTCGGCAAAATTGTCGGGTCATCGCAAACTTTCAGAGCGGCGTTAACAGTCTCTACGTCTTTTGCCCGCAACAGAACGTAGCGGATGACATAACTTACAAAACGCGGTTGAGCCAGCCGCAGCAGATAAATCAGACGCGGCGAGTGAGCGTGAAGTTTTGTTACGCTTTTGTTCAGCGCGGCGTCTTTGCAGCAAGAGGCGACAATCGCTTTTGAGAGCGGTAGCGAAACAACGTCAGCACCCGCTTTTTTAAACATCGCGGCGACGGCTTCGAGCGACCAGTCCATTCGTTCGGAGACGAGCGGCATCACGATTTTGATGGCGTCTTTGGCGTCAATCTGCATCAGAGCCTGCGCCGCCGTCAGCGATAAAGTCGCGTCCGCGTGACTGATGAATTTTTCGAGCGCGTCACGACTTTCATCATCGCGTATATTTCCTAAAGCCGTCGCTGCCATCAGGCGCTTACGCATATTTCCTTTTTTCAATAAATGGCGCGCGGCAACGTCCGCTCCGGCGCCGCGCGCCGCAACGTTTAAATTTTCGACCGCCTCGTCGCGCAAGGATTCGTGCAGATAATTCCACAAAACCAGAAATTCGTATGCGTCCGCCTTTTCAAGAGATGGAATCTCCGCAGGAACGGAAAAGACGCTATCAAGAAGAATCGGCTCCCAAAGCTGTTTGACGCGCAGCCGCTTTCGCTCTCTGAAAACGACGAGTCCGCGAAAGGCGAGAACTTGCAGCATCATCAAAACGACGCAGGCATTTATTGCAAGTCCTATCCACCAGACGATTTCGACGGTGTTGTCAGAAGCGGTAGCGAATGCCGACATTAAAACCCTGCCTTGTGTAAATCGAGCCTTGGCGCGTGAAATTATAACTATAGTTCAAAGCCCAATGCTTATTTATCCAGTGCCGTCCGCCGATGCCGACAGACTGCACATCGGTTCTGATGACGCGCGCACCGAGATTTTCGACTTCTCGTCCGGCGGCGAAACTAAAATTCAGAGAACTTTTTTCGTTGTAATATCTGGTCAATTGAACGCGGTGCGCAGCGGAATTGCCGACGCCCGCGAGATTTGTCGCATAAAGCGTATAAGCGGCGCGATATTTTGAAAAATACCGCTCGACTGTGAAAATTCCCGTATTCGTCCGCGCCGTGTTAAATTCGGTGTGCCGCCAGCCGACTTGCGCTCCCCAACCCTTTTTGAGCGAGTGTTCGATTTGCACGAGCGTCGAGAATTTCGGCAAAACGCGATGCGTCGGGCTTGCGCTTGCTTCGGCAAAAAAAGTCGTGCGTCGTCCAACGGGTTGGTAAAATCCCGCCGTCAACTCGTCGTCGTTTTGCCGGACGCGATTCGTGCGGCGATAAACGCCGTAAATCGCTTGTCGGCTTTTGAATTTTTTGGACGCCGACAAATAAAATTCGCGCCACGGCGCAAAATTGTTCGATAAATGTTCGGTGGAAAACCCCGTTTCGACTTCGACGTTTTCAAGCGAATTTTTCTTCGCGCCTTTCACGGTGCTGTTGCCCGTTTCTTTCTTGTCGTTTTGAATTTTGTCGTTGCCTGTAATGATGGTCGTTTGCGCTTGGCTAATTGCGGCAAACAAAAAAATCGGCAAAAGATACGTGCAAAATCGGCTGAATTTTTTCATACGGCAAAACCTCACTTTATAAAACGGCGCACGCGCGCCATCAATTCTTCGGGCTGAAACGGTTTGATAATATAATCGGTCGCGCCCGCGTCGAGCGCCCGGACGATGCTCTGCTCCTGCGATTTCGAAGTCAGCATAATTATCGGGACGCGCTTCCAACCAGATTTCCAGCGAATTCGGTCTATTAACTCGAAGCCGTCCATAAACGGCAGCATCACGTCGAGCAGCACAAGCGCCGGCACTTCGCCGTTTTCAATCAGATTTAACGCCGCCTGCCCGTTGTCCGCAAACTGCACGTCGTAGCCGCGCCGCGCAAACATATGTTGCAGCAGGCGTGAAATAACAACGTCGTCTTCGACTACGAAGATATGTTTCCCCGTGGGAGATTTAGATGTTTTAGTTTTCATGGGTGATAAAACTTTTGAAGGAACTTTTTAGCGGGGTTAGCTTGGCGAGATTTCAAAAATTATATTTTTATACTTCGCTTGAGGAAAAGCATAAACGCTTCTCATTTAACATCTTATATCTTAATTAAACATTTTTCAAGTTTTTCCAAATTATCTGTTGCCCAAAACTTCCGCGATTAGAGCCACTTATTTGTTAATAAATCGCAGAGGTTGATATGTATTTACAATCCAGCGGCGATTAAACGCTTTCAATTTATAAAATCAAATCCGTGCCGCAAGATTTCGCAGGCGTTAAAGAGCAAACCGGCAAACAAAAAAGCAAAAGGCGGAAGGTTTTATAACTCTCCGCCTTTTGCTTTTGCCGCCGAACCGCTCAACAAAGCCGAAACACGCGCCCGAAGCCCGCAATCCGCAACGCTCCGAACTTTTCGCGGTTGCCAGTGCGCACGTCGCGGTCAACAGTGCGGGCTTCGCGGTCGTGAGTGCGGACGCCGCGCCTCTCAGTGTGCGTCGCGCGGTCAATAGTGCGTGTTCTGCGGTTATGAGTGCGGGCGTCGCGGTCGCTAGTGTGAACCGAACGGTCGATAGTGCGTTCCGTGCGGTCGTCAGTGTGCAGAGTTACAGTGTGAGGGTGTAATTTTCAGACGATACTTAATTATAAATACCCCGAATTGCGAGATTGTTATTGAGAATATTGAGGCAGTAAATCTGTAAATTGGTTAAATTTTTATTTACTCAGAAAAAAAATCTTCGATTTTTTCAAATAAAGGATAAACTTCTAGGTGAGAACATTCAGGAGTTAGGTAAAGGGCTTTACTAAAAGCCTCTTCTGTATAATTTGGTATATTTTTAATTTTATTTACATAAAGATAAAAAACTTTTAAGAAATCCTTTTTGTTCATAGCAAATCTGACATCAATATTTAATTGTCCTTGCAAAGCTTTTATTTCTTTCTTAAACTTTTCCTCTTCCTTTTTTAGATTATTCTTTAAAATAAATTTATCAATATAGTCCTCTTCATCAAAATTAGTTTCACCATTGTTTTTATTAACTTTAAGATTCTTGTCTATTTCTACTAAATCTACCGAACTATTATTAATTTCTTTCCAAAGTCGAATACTGAATAAAAATTTAATAACTCTTCCTATTTCATTAAGCACCTTTTTTGATTCAATAGGAAAATTTACCAAGCCCATCTTTATGAACTTATTTTTAATATCAATGCAAAACAAATAAGATTCAAGACAAGTGAAATCTGTCCGCCAAAGGTAATCATTTTCTTCTACGTAGGTATAGTCATCAAAATCTCTGTCAACTATACATCTTACGTTTAACCTTTTAGGCTGTTTATTAAATGCTCGTGATAGAGCTATTACCATGTCTTTATTAGAATTAACATCCAATTTATTTTTAAATTCTTCATTAATTGACAAAAAATTAATGGAAGTAATTGGGACAAAATTACCATCAATCTTTTTGCTGTCTAAATAATTTTGATAAAAATTTTTATCAGTAATGCCTTCTACATATATATCTCTAAGCGACTCTTCTAAAATATAGAGTGCAATAACTTCCGATAATATTCTTTTAGTTTCTTCTGCGGGAGTTTGATTGAGAGTTTTCATCAGACTTTTTTGTTTTGGATAAATTTTTCAATTTAGAAACACAATTTAAATTTGAAGATAAAAGTTCTAGTGAATGTGTTGCAAAGATATATTGAATATTTTTTTCAGAACTAAAATGAAGAAGAGTGTCTATAAGCTTTCTCTGCCATTTCACATTTAAAGAAATTTCAGGCTCATCAATGATAAAAATTGTAGCTTCATCAGTTGCTGTAATGGTATTTATAAACAATAACAACAATTGTCTTTCACCAGAGGATAACCAATCAAAATCAATTGGATTTCCACTTTTATGAGAAATAGAAAAACCTGTATTCAAATTAAATTCAATTTCTTTGTCTGCAAAATAGTCATTCACTGAATTTATGAAGAGATTCAATATATTTTGAAGTTTATCTAAAGCATTTAGTTTGGCATCTATACTTTCTAAATACGGTGATATTAAGTTATTTAAGTATTTTAATTGGTCAGGATTAAGTTTATTGATTGATGCCTTAATTGTTTTACCATTAAATTCATCAATTAAACCTAACCTGACAAAGGGAATTATTCTAGTTTCTATTTCTTGAATTTCACTATTTAATTCAGCTTTTGTTTTTACCTCCTTTTCGCTCTCTATTGTTTTAGTAATGTCCTTTATTAAATCTGTAAATATCGCTTGAGAATTCTTTTCTCCTGTTCTAGAACCTAGAATAGTTCTCTTTCTTATCCAATTCAGTAGTTTTTCAATAGCTGGCCCTAAAGATAAATTTCTTTCTTCGACAAAATCATTATCCCAAAAGATTTGTTGCGAACCCATAAAAATTCTATCTGAAGGCTCTCTAATTATTCTTCTCTCAGATTCATTTTCACTTGATTCGGAGCTATTAAGTATTTTTCTATCATCAGAAAGGTAAAATACAGATATGTTTAATGCTTTTATATGTTTAAGAATCTGTTTGAATATTTTATCCTCTTCTGTGTCATCTTTAAGCGTTATTGAATTATCTGGACTAGCCTTTAATTTAACTGTTTTGGCTTCCTTGCCTTTACTTTTTACCGAGTATGTAAAAGAACCAATGAGTTTTTTACTTTCCCTAATCGCAGAGATTTCAAAATCATTTTCAAATTTAATTGAAATACTTTTGAACTTTGTTGAAGCTAACTTAGATTTGTAACCGCTCTTATCACGAGATGATAAAAGCCAAAATAATATTTTTAATAAAGTTGTTTTTCCAGAACCATTATCACCGTAGATAATCAATAATTTTGAAATATCTTTTGTATCCTCATCGGGTATTTCGTAATCAAAATATCCAAATAATTGCTCTACTTTTATTGATTTAATAGATAAAAGATTTTTAGTCATAGATTTTATATTTTGTGCCAAAATCTTGTTGTGTCAAGTTTTTCGATTATAAAATACATTTCGTAAAATTGATTAACAGTAAAATATAAATGAAGCCGTTAGTTTTACAGCTTCATTTATATTTTTTGTTTTATCGCTTTTGAATCAATACTTCTAAACTCAAGCGCCTTTATTTGCTGGTAGGCGGCGCTGTCTTTGCCGAGGATGCGTTCGAGGTATTTTTTGACGAGCTGGACGAGTTTTACGATGCCGGTTTCAGGGTCGTAGAGCGCGGCGTCGCGGTCGTCGGTTAATATTTTGACGCTTCGGCAATTGCGGGTATAATTGCCGAGACAATTTTTTGAGGAAATTTTATGGAAACACTTTACAAAATCGCTTTATCTCTCGTGCTTGTTTTGTTTTTGTCCGCCGGTTTTGCAAGCGCGCAGACAGAGCTTGAAAAGGGAATTGAGCTTTACAAAAAAGATAGAAATAAAGAGGCAATCAGCGTTCTGGAAAAGGTCGGCAAGCAGAAGGAATTTAAAGCCAATGCCGAGGTTTTTAATTATCTGGGTTTGGCTTATATAAAAAACAACGATTTGAAAAGGGCGCGTAAAACTCTGGAAAAAACCGTCGAACTCGATCCGCAGAACGCATCTTACCGGACTAATCTGGCATATGCCTATCTTCTTGCCAATAAATTGAATGAAGCAGGGCGGGAAAGCACGAAATCCATCGAGCTTAATCAGCAGAACGCGGACGCTTACTATATCAGAGGTTTTGTAAATTTGCGGCAAGGAAAATATGACGAGGCGATTGCCGACGGAGACAAATCAATTGCGATTGATTCCGATTACTCGCTCTCGTATCTGCTGAAATCCGACGCGCTTTTATCGAATTTCGGAAAACTTGTCGCGGGCGGCGCAAAGCCTGCCGACGAACTGGATTTACTCAAGCAGTCGAAAGAAGCGTTGGAAACTTGTCTGAACAATTGCCGCAACAACTCGCAGACGGCGCTGCAAACCGAGAGGTTAGACGGCGTGCAGGCATTCTATAATTATTTTAGCCGCCGAAAAGATGCGACTTTAACGCCTCCCGGAACGCCCGCGCCCGGCGTTGTCACGCCGCCCGACCCGAATGCTTTGAAAATCATATCGAAACCGCGCGCCAGCTATACCGATAAAGCGCGGCAGGCTGGCATTACCGGTTCGATAACTTTAGCCGTGTTGTTTTCAGAAAGCGGTCGCGTGACGCATACGCTCATCTTAAAAGGTCTTGATACCAGTCTCAACGCCGAAGCGGTCAAAGCCGCAAGACAAATTGTTTTTGAACCGGCAAAAGAAAACGGAAAACCAATCTCGCTGGTAAAAATCGTCCAATACAATTTTATGATTTACTAAATCTTTTTTGCTTTTACGCTTTTTCGACGGCGAGCAGGATTTTCGATTCGGGCAGGAAATAAGCGCGATAAACCCTGCTTTCGTCCGTTTTGAAATTTCCGAACCATCCGGCTAAGAGCGTTAAATTGTCAATTAATAAATACAAGACCTGAACGCTTCCTTTTTCATAAATCAATTTTGGTCGTCCGGTTGCAGACATTACTCGCTTATTTCGCAAATCTGCATCTAGACCTTTTATTGTGCGGCGCGCCCGATTTAATTGGAAAAGGACAAGCAGCGCGCCGACAATAAAGAATGCTGCCAATATTATAATCAGTGAAAATCCGCGACTGCCCGACGAAAGAACGGTGCAGAGCAGAATCGCGCCGAAAATCAAGGCGAAAGGTGCAGTCATCAGTAAAAAGAGCGGCAACTGAAAGCCGGTTTCGACGCGGCGGATTTGCTCTTTTCGGAGCAGTATTTTCTCGCTCTGTTCGTTGGTTAAAAACCCGCTGCGAAAAGCATCGATGTCAGCTTCGTCAAATTTTATTTCCGTCCAGAGTTGTTCCTGCTGCTGCATATTTCGGGTTTTTCTAAAGTTTAAACGTCTGTTCGCATCGCGCCTCCTATTTCCAAAATTAAATCCGCGCCGTAACATTTCGCGGGCGTTTGAAAGCCTGTTTGAAAGTTTCCCGCCAGAATCTTTTCCGCAATGTTCAAAGCGGTTAGAACCGTTGTGTTATAGCCTTCGGGACAGGTCAAGCGAGATTCGATCTTTTTGCCTTGCGCGTTGGACGCCTCGCCCAAGAGATACGTTTTGCCGCGAGCGCGTTCTTCGTCATTCGGTCCGCCTTCGGGAATTTGTTTTTGCAAATAGTTTTGCGCCAGATTTGTCGAAAGCAACCAGCCGATATAACGGCTGAGTTTCATCATTCGCAAATTTGATTCAGGCACAACAGTATAAACTTCAATATTCGGAATTCTTGTTGAATAAAACGCGGTCGAAACGTCGCCCCACGGAATTGTAACGCCAATTTTTCGCACCTCGCCGAAATCAATTTCTCTGGTCTTCCAAGCGGCGGGAACTCGCGTTATTTTGCCGTCTTTGCGAATTGCACCGCCCGCGCCCGCATTAAGCGTCATCGTCGCCAGCGTGCCGTGCGAGATTTTTCCCATTCCATAAAAAGCGAGCGTCAAATCGGTCGCCGACGGCAAGCGGTTTTTCAAATGCAGCGCGAGACAATCCGACGGAACAACATCGAATCCGACGCCGGGCATAATCATTATGCCTGCTTCTTTCGCCTTTTCATCGAGCCGCGCCATTTGTTCAAAAACCGTGATTTCGCCCGTAATATCCGTATAATGTTTGCCCAAACGCAGACACGCTTCGACCATTTTCTGTGACGTTAAGGAAAATGGTCCGGCGCAGTGCAGCACGAAATCAACTTCCTTGAGCGTGTATTCAAGCGATTTTTTATCTTCGAGAGAAAACGTGCGAAAAGTTAAACCTAATTCTTTGGCAACGGGTTCGACTTTGTTTTGGCTTCTGCCGGACAAAATCGGTTTCAAACCTCGCCTTGCGGCTTCGCGCGCGATGAGTTCGCCCGTGTAGCCGTTTGCGCCGTAGATTAGGAAATTTTTATTCATCGTTTTTGAGAAAGGATTCTAAAATAATTTTAAGTTTTGCGCCTGCGTATCTGCTAGTTTATCGAGAAATTCTTCGCGCCTGATTTCTTTTGCGCCTAAAACTTCAAAATGCGGCGTGATGACCTGCGTGTCGAGCCACGTTGCGCCGCGTGATTTTAAGTGTTCGATTAAGAATAAAAGCGCGAGTTTTGAAGCGTTCGGCGCGGTGTGAAACATACTCTCGCCGCAGAAAACGCCGCCCGCGTCAACACCGTAAAGTCCGCCGACGAGCGCGCCCAATGCGTCCCAAACCTCGACGCTGTGCGCGTCGCCGGCTTCGTGAAATTTCCCGTAAGCGCGGATAAAATCTTTTGTTATCCACGTTCCGCTCTCGCCCGTGCGCTTGACGCGCGCGCAAGATTCGATGACGCGGCGGAAATCTTTATCAATCGTAAAAGTGAAATCGGTTTTCTCGCGCACTTTTCGCAGCGAGCGCGGAACGTGAAGTTCGGAAAATTCCAGAATTGCGCGGCGTTCGGGACAGAACCAAGGCATCGGAAGACCTTCGATATGCCAAGGGAAAATTCCCCGTCGGTAAGCGTTTCTTAAATTTTCCACCGTCAAATCGCCGCCGAAACCGATTATGTCAACGGCGTTATAGTAATAATCGCCGAACAAAACCCATTCGGTAAATTCATGTGTGCGCGGATTCGGAAAATTTATCGCAGACATAGACAAAAGTGAAAATGTGAAAAAGCAGAAAAGGAAAAGCAGCTCGATAATTTCTCACTTTTCCACCTGTTCAATTTTTCAATTTTCTATAATATCAGCCAACCGAACACCGATTATAAATCATCTTTAAGGTTGACACATTTTTCTCAGTATAAATTCACAGGAGAAGTTTCCCGTATGAAAAAGAAATTTTTTGTTTTAATGATTGTCTGGGTATTTGCCTTAAACGGTATCGTGGCGACGACAGCCGCCGCGCAAACCGGCAAAATGACGAATCAAACCGGCAGGCAACTTGTTAGTTTGCTCCCTGCCTCTGACGGCGCGATGACTTTGAATATGCAAAGAGTTTTAAGCGAAGCTCTGCCGCAGGTTTTGTCGGGCAATCAGCCGTTGCTCGCCGACGTTTTAGGCAAAATAGACGAAGTGAAAGCAAAAACCGGTATCGATTTGCGCCAGTTTGAACAAATCGCCGTCGGCATTTCATACAAGAAAATTTCAAACGAAGCCGCCGCCCGCAAAATCATTTTTGAACCGATTTTTTTGGCGCGCGGAACTCTCGATGCCAACTCGCTGCTGACGCTTCTTAAATCCGGCTCGAACGGCAGATACCGCGAAGAAAAAATCGGCGGGCGAACTGTTTATATTATGACTGCGCAGTTTAAGGTTGCGCCGAACAAAACGGATAAACAGCGGTCAATGATTCACGGCGCGATTGACGGAATGTTTGAGAATTTGTCGGAGGAAATTGCGGCAACCGCTCTTAACGGCAATACGCTGGCAGTCGGTTCGACGGCGCGCATACGCCAATTGCTGACGACCGGAACGCCGCGCATTGGCAGCGATGTTTTGAGTCTGATTAGTCGAAAACCGAATGCTATAATGAGTTTCGGTTTGAAACTGCCCGAAGGCTTGTCGTCATTTGTTAATCTGGGCGACGACGAGCTTGGAAAAAACCTCGACGCCATTCGTTTTATGGCTGGCGCGGCAGACGTGGTTGACGGCAACGCAACGGTTTCGATTCTGGCGAGAACTTCTGGCGCGGAGCAGGCAAAAAGTTTGCAGCAGCAAGTTGAAGGATTTCAGCAGCTCGGAAAAATGTTTATCGGCAGCAAGAAAGGCACGGACAGTCAGGTTTACGCGCGAATGATTGACAATGTGAAAATCGCGCGCGCCGCGTCGGACGTAACGCTCGATTTGCAGATTCCGCAGAGCGATATAAACATTCTGCTCAATAAAAACAATGCGGGCGCGTCGGCTGCCAAATAAATTTCGCTCTCTCTCCTCCGAAACTTTCGGCTGATACGGAAAAATTTTTCCGTATCAGCCTTTTTTTTCCGGCAAAAATCGCGTATCTTAAAAATCCGCAGAAGTTAGAAAATCACAGAAATTTTTGCTTTTATAAATCCGATGAAAAGAAAAATAAATCAAACCAGACTCGCCGCAGTTTTGGCGCTTGCTGTTTTTTGTTGCAGTTTAAATTTCGGCATTTCTACTGCGGCACAGGAAACGCGGCAGCAGAAGACGGGCGAAAAACCGACGCCGAAACAAACGCCGACTCCAAAACAAACACCGACGCCCGCGCCGACCGCCACGCCTTCTCCGATTCTAACGCCGACGGCGACGCCCGTTCCCGTTCAAACGGTCGCGGATTTGCAGGCGCGTATTCGACAAACTTTATCGCGCCCCGAAATTCGGCGCGGAAAAATCGGCGTTAAAGTCGTCTCGCTCGACACGGGCAAAACGGTTTTCGAGGAAAACGCCGAAAAATATTTTATGCCCGCATCGAATATGAAAAGTTTTACCATCGCGGCGGCGCTCGAAAAACTTTCGCCTGATTTTCGTTTTGTAACGAGCGTTTACGCGCCCGCGATGCCGGACGCGAGCGGCACGATTCGCGGCGATTTGACGGTTTACGGGCGCGGCGACGTTTCTTATTCGGCGGCTTTTTACGACGGCGATTATTTGAAAGGCTTGGACGCGCTTGCCGCGAAAATCGCGCAGTCGGGCGTTAAAAGAATCGAGGGAAATCTTGTCGGCGATGAAAGTTATTTTACGGGAAGCGCGATTCCTTCGGGTTGGGAATGGGACGATTTGCAATGGTATTACGGCGCGACAGTTTCCGCTTTAACTCTTGACGACAACTCGCTCGATTTGAGCGTCAAGCCGAGTTCGGCGGCGGGCGCGCCGTGTGCCGTTCAGCTTTTACCGCTCAATTCTGTTATGCGCGTCGTCAATCATTGCGCGACCGCCCCATCCAGCGCGAAACGAGATTTGCAGGTTTTCAAAAAACTCGACCAAAACACGCTCGAAATTTCAGGCACAATGCCCGTCGGCGATAAAGACTACAAAGCCTCGATTGCCGTTTCTCAGCCAGCCGAGTTTTTTCTTTCCGCCTTGCGCCAGCTTTTAATGCAAAAAGGCGTTGTAATTACCGGACAAAATCGCGTCGTCGGCGCGAAAGATAAGATTAATTTAGCCGCTGCTTCTACAGTTGCGCCGGTTGAAATTACAAAGCTCGAATCGCCGCCTTTGAGTTTAATCACGGCGAAAACTTTGAAACCGAGCCAAAATCTTTACACGGAAACGATTTTGCGCGCGCTCGGCGAGCAGATGAAAACGCTTTCGGCTCAAAATGCGCCGACAATCGTGCAAGCATCGCCCGTTAATTTGTTGCCTGATAATCCGTATCTCAATCCGAAAGCCGAAAGCGACGCGCGCGGTTTGTTTGCCGTGCAGAATTTTCTGCGCGAAGTCGGCATTGCGCCCGACGGCGTTTTGCAATACGACGGTTCGGGACTCTCGCGCCATAATTTGGTTACGCCCGCCTCAGCCGTCCAACTTTATTCCTTTATGGCGCGCAGCCGTTACGCAAACGTCTGGCGCGACGCGCTGCCAATCGGCGCGGTTGACGGAACGTTGAAAAATCGTTTCGTAGGAACTGCGGCAGCAAATAACGTCCGCGCGAAAACCGGCACGATTGACCAGGTTTCCGCGCTTTCCGGCTACGTTACAACGGCTTCGGGCGAGCGATTTGTTTTCTCGACAATCGTCAACGACGTAGCGGACGGACGACTTCGCCAAGCTGTAATTGACGAAATTGTCGTTGCGCTGGCAAATTTCAACGGCAAAACGAATTAAAGTAAAAAGGTAAAAAGGCAAAGGGAAAAAGTAAAATCTTATATTTTCCGAAAAATAAAAAAGCTGTTGAAGAAATTTCTTCAACAGCTTTTTTATTAAAGTCAAAATAAATTCACAAAGTAACTTTCGGCTACTCTTTGCCCTTACCTTTTGCCTTTTTAGTTTAGAAGTCTACCAGCGTGAATAGTTTTCGCCTTCGTCGTTTCCGCCGCGATTGCCACCGCTTCCGCCGTAATTGCCGCGACCGCGATTGCCCCCACCTCGATAATTGCTACCGCCGCCTTCTTCGCGCGGGCGGGCTTCGTTGACCACTAGATTGCGTCCTTCAAAATCCTGCCCGTTAAACTGTTCGATTGCTGCCTGCGCTTCTTCGGCGCTCGACATTTCGACAAATCCAAAACCGCGCGAACGTCCGGTTTCGCGGTCTTCGATTATTTTGACTGACTCGACCGTTCCCGCCTGGGCAAAGTATTCCTGCAAATCATCGCCGGTTATTCCGAACGATAAATTTCCGACATAAAGTTTTGTACTCATTTTTATCCTAAATTTTTTGTGATGAAGCAAAAGACCGGGCTGAAATTGGAAGGAAAAGAATATTTCTTGTAAATCTTCTCGCGTCCCGAATGCGACGCGCCCGGCTTCTCTGCGGTAAAAACCAAACTGCTTCTTTGAACTCTAAACCAAACTCTCAGACCGAACCGAAATCGTCGCTATCTCATTGTGAACGGATGCATCTACCGGAGATACCTTGAGAGCAAAACTTTTGTAATTATGCCTATTTTCCAAGATTTAGGCAAGAAAAATTTTATTAAGCAATTGTGAGAAAATTATTCTCTGTATAACAATCGGAAACTTTTTGCCGCTCGCTATTTACTTTTTAATACGTCCAAAATTTTGTCGTGAATCCCGCCGAAGCCGCCGTTTGACATAATGGCAACGACATCGCCTGCTTTTAATTCGGGCGCGAGATGCTCGACGATTGAGTCGGCGTCCGGGAAACTCATCGCGGGTTTGCCTTGCAGTTTGATGTCTTTGACAAGTTCGCCGACATCTAAAACTTTGCCGAGTTCGCTTGCTTTCGATGTGTTGTAAACTCCGGCGATGATGACGTAATCGGCGTAAGCAAAGGCTTTTGTGTAAGGCTCTTGGAAAACGGCAAGCCGCGACGACCACGAGCGAGGCTCGAAAACGGCGATAAGACGTTTTCCGGCGTATTTCATTTTCAAGGCTTTTAAGGTTTCTTCGACGGCGGTCGGATGATGAGCGAAATCGTCGATAACGGTTACGCCGCGCTCGACGCCGCGAACTTCGACGCGCCGTTTGACGCTTTTGAAGCTCAAAAACGCTTTTTGAATTTTCTTACGTGACACGCCCCAAGCGTCCGCCGCAATAATTACCGCAAGACAGTTTCGCACGTTGAATTCGCCGATTAGGTGCGTCTCGAATTCGCCCCAACTGTGTCCGTCTTTGAAAACCGTAAAGCGCGTTACGTCGCTTGAAAAATCAATATACCGCGCCTGCCATTTGGCGTCGTCGGACGTGCCGAAAGTTTCAACCGTCGTGTTTAATTTTCCGTCCATCTCCTCAAGAACTTCGCGGACGACGGGTGAATCAATCCCAACAATAAGACGACCGTTTGACGGAACGAGGTTCATTAAACGGGAAAATTCAAATTTGATGTCTTCGAGATTATCGTAAATATCGGCGTGGTCGAATTCGATATTGTTGACAATTGCGGTTTCGGGCAGGTAATGCATAAACTTCGGCTTTTTATCAAAATAAGCCGTGTCGTATTCGTCACCTTCGATGACGAAATAATCGCTGTCCGAAACGCGAAAAGACGCGCCGAAATTCTGCACTATTCCCCCGACCAGAAACGACGGTTTCAAACCGCCGCACTCGGCAACCCAAGTGGCAATGCTCGTCGTCGTCGTTTTGCCGTGCGTTCCGGCAATGACCAGCGACCGCCGCCCGCGTATGAATTCTTCCTTGACTACTTCCGCCTGCGAGCGATAAAAAAGTTTTCGATTTAAGACTTCTTCGAGTTCCGCGTTGCCGCGCGAAATAGCGTTTCCGACGATAACGCAGTCTGCGTCGATGTCTGCATTTTCCGCTTTGTAGCCGTTCAAAATCTCGATTCCTAATGCTTCCAATTGCGTTGACATCGGTGGATAAACGCTCTGGTCTGAACCCGTAACACGATGCCCGCGCGCCTGTAGCATTCCGGCAAGAGATGCCATTGCCGTTCCACAAATTCCGATTAAGTGATAATGCATAAATTATATATTTTACTTGTATTTACTTAGTGATATAGAGCGCTGTTGATTGAACTTCCCAGTGTATTCTATCACTCGAAAACATTCTGTAAAAGCAAGTAATAGATACGTTTTTAGACATGGTTGTTTTCGCGTCCGGCGGTTAAGATTAATTTGTAATCACGTTCTGAATATAAACGAGAAGGCATCTGCAATTTAATTTGAATCGTCGCTGCCGTCATCATCGCTATCATCCTGTTCATCTTCGGAATCGCTAGGAACTTTTCGCCGATAAATCTCATAGTTGTTTAGGCTTTCAATGTGTCTAAAGTTCTGACGGAGCAATTCGATAAGATGTTCTTTATCTTCGAGCGGGTCTTCGCCGAGTTGCAGATCATTCTTGATTATGACCCAGCGAATACCGCGTAATTCCACCTGCTGAATAATTTCATCAGTGCCGTATGGATTTACCGTATGGTCAAACATCAGCACTGGAAATTGCGGATGTCTCGCCGTCGTGTAATAAAAAAGGTCTTCGCCCGGCAACATTAGTATTCCGTCTTCTTTAGGTATTTCTTTGTCCGCGTAAGTAACCAATTCTTCAAAATCGGGCAGCCAAGAACCGCGCACCGACAGTCCTTCGAGTTGTGGAAGTTGTGAATGAACCAGTTCGCCTTCCGATAAATCTACGTAATCCAATCGTTCATTTGAATATAGATAAAACCCGCCTGAAATTACTAGAGTTAGAGCGATTATGCCGCTTGCCGTTAAAGCCGTTCCCGGAATTTCGCCCTCGAATAATTCAATAAAAGATGCGATGATGCCAGCTATCAAAATAATCAGCAGCGACCAGAGCGCATAGGTTGAACCCCAAAGTTGCTGCGAAAGAAAAGCGCCGTGAATAGTTCCGATTAAAATAAACGGCAATACCAACTTGATTCCGTTTTGCCGCTTGACTGATAAAAGTGCAAATGCGAAAGACAAGATGATAACAAACGCCCACGTTGCCATTAAACGCTCTGCCCGCTCCGATGCATCTGCATCGAGCAAAAGGTAGAAAACCGACCACAGAAAAGGCGCGGTCATTAAGCAAACTGAAACTATTATTAGCAGTTTTTTCCCCGCTCGGTTGAGCTTAAGTAAGATTGAGCCGGCTGCGAAAAGAACAAGCCACAAAACCAGATTCCAGTCCTGATAAACCGAAAGCATATCGGCAAGCGGTGGTGTTCGGCGTTCCGCAGCAAAGGTTATTGTCCAGAGGCGATAGTTATCTAATCCTGCCGTCAAGTGAATTAGCAGAATGGCAATTCCAATTCCGAGAACAGCTCCGCCGATTAAAATAAAATAACCGCGAACCGAATTTTTGCGCCAAGCATTAATGCCGATTAGCACAAGCAGCCCGGCGGCATTGCTGCAAAGAAATGCGAGTCCCGTATTTTGCTTTACAAACACCGGAACTGTCAGCAGCATACCGGCAATGAAAGTCTGCCATTTTGGAAATCCCTTTTGCTCTAATCGCAGAAGAAGCAGAATGCAAATTAAAATCACGAATGTGCAATCGGGGTCGTAGAAAGGATGCGGGAAAATGCAGTAAATTCCCAGTATGATTAAGGGAAAAACTAGTAGGAAAGCGACAACTTGCGTTCTTGGAACTACATCAACGAGCAAGCACAGAAGAATTCGCCAAGTCAATATCGTACCGATTCCGCCGATAACGGCGCAGTAAAGAATATGGTGCCAGAAAACTGCTCCCGTCAGCTTAATTATTGCTGCCTGAGCAAGGAATGAAAGCGGTGCGTATGGAAAGGGAAAATCTCTGTAAGGAACATCGCCGAGCGATATGCGGAAAGAATTCTCCAAAACGTAACTCAAATCCCAGAGAACTCCGACGCGAGAATTTTGCCACCAGATAACAGCAGCCGTACTAAGAAAAAGAAATGCCGCTATCACTATTTTATGTAATCTGAGTTTTTCATTATTTGATAATTTAAGCATTTCAAAGCCATGTCTTACCGGAAAATACAAAGCCACTTTGCCAACTTACGAACCATAACTTCTTACCTTAAATTATCTCGGGCGATGACATCGCCGTTCCGCAATTTTCCAATTATAAGGAAAAGCTAAAAGTTTGGATGCTTGGCGATATTATTCGAGTAAGTAGCAGATACATTTTCAGACACATATTTGAAAAAAGCAAAACCGTTTTTGAAAGGCGTTTGTAGAAAGAATTTTTGGAAAACAGTTGATAGCTCATAGCTAAAAGCGAATAATAAGCAACCATTTGGTTTTAGCTATTTGCTGATTTTCAGTCTCGCCAGTTTTTCTTTTCAGCATCTAGCTTTTATAAAATTCAATTTTGTTTTATTATTTTAACTTAAAGATTAACTTAGGTTAATAATTAATGTCGAAAATCGTCAAAAACAAAAAGAAAGTTACGGCTTCAAAGGAAGATTATTTGAAGGCGATTTGGAGTTTGTCCGAGCGCCGCGCCGAGCAAATATCGGAAGCTGCAACACGCGATTTGGCAGAACATTTAAGCGTTAGCCCGCCTGCCGTCTCCCGTATGCTCAAGCAAATGGAACAGCAGTCGCTCGTCGCGCACACGCCTTATTACGGCGTTCGATTGACTAAGAAGGGGCGTGCTGTCGCGCTTCGCATTGTTCGTCGTCATCGCTTGCTCGAACTGTTTTTAGTAAAAATTTTGAATTACGATTTGGATTCGGTTCACGACGAAGCCGAGCGACTCGAACATCATATTTCCGATGAATTTGAAGCGAAAATCGACGCGCTGTTAAGATTTCCGAAAAAGTGTCCGCACGGCAGCCCGATTCCTAACCGTGAAGGAATTTTTTAGATTTTAATAATCGACGGATTCGCGCTAACGCGGCACGCAGAAGTTTTTTTATGGACAGCAATATTCCCGAAACAACACCTTTGACCGGATGGCGCAGGTTTTCTCAGCCGAGTTTGCCGGAAGCAAATTCATCGCTGTCTGCCGGAAAAGGTTTAGGTTTCTGGCGTAAACTGCTCGCCTTTTCCGGTCCCGGTTATATGGTGGCGGTCGGTTATATGGACCCGGGAAATTGGGCGACCGACCTTGCGGGCGGCTCGCGTTTCGGTTACACGCTGCTGTCGGTAATTATGCTGTCGAACTTGATGGCGATACTTCTGCAAAGTCTCGCGCTGCGTCTCGGAATTGTTACGGGACGCGATTTGGCGCAGGCGTGCCGCGACCATTTTCATCCCGTAACTTCGTTTGTGTTGTGGATTTTATGCGAAGTCGCCATTATCGCCTGCGATTTGGCGGAAGTTATCGGTTCGGCGATTGCGCTTAATTTATTGTTCGGTATTCCGCTCACTTATGGCGTCCTTCTGACGGCGTTTGACGTGATGATTCTTCTTCTGCTGCAAAATCGGGGCTTTCGCTGGCTCGAAGCAGTCATCATAACCTTGGTTGCAACCATCGGCGTTTGCTTTGCGGCGGAAATAATTTTCTCGCGTCCCGAAATTAGCGGCATCGCGCGCGGGTTTATACCTACGGCGCAAATCGTTACTAATCCGGCGATGCTTTATATAGCCATCGGAATTTTAGGCGCCACCGTGATGCCGCATAATCTGTATCTGCATTCATCCATCGCGCAAACGCGCAATTACGAACGCACGCCGGAAGGCAAACGCGAAGCGATAAAATTTGCGACGATTGATTCGACCGTCGCGCTGATGTTCGCGCTTTTTATCAACGCTGCGATTTTAATTGTCTCCGCCGCTGCGTTTCACTCAAGCGGCAACACGGAGGTTGCAGAAATCGGCGATGCATATAAACTGCTCTCGCCATTGCTCGGAACTGCCGGAGCAAGCACTTTGTTTGCCGTCGCGCTTCTCGCTTCCGGTCAAAATTCCACTTTAACGGGAACGCTTGCCGGTCAAATCGTGATGGAAGGCTTTTTGGATATTCGCCTGCACCCGTGGCTGAGGCGTGTTATTACACGCTCGATTGCGATTGTTCCGGCGGTCGTCGTTACATTTTTTTACGGCGAATCCGGCACGTCGCAGCTACTCGTCTTCAGCCAAGTCGTCTTGAGTATGCAGCTTAGTTTCGCCGTCTTTCCGCTCGTGATGTTCACGAGCGACAAATTGAAAATGGGCGAGTTCGTCAATCCGCTCTGGCGCAAAGTTCTCGCTTACACTGTCGCCGTAGTCATCGCCGCGCTTAATGTTTGGCTGCTTGCCCAGATTTTCCGCGAATGGCTTATGTAAAAACCAATTAGCGCAGATGCAACTTAATTTGAGGAGTTTTGTGCAGTTAGATTTTAAGTTTTAAATTTTAGATTGGCTAATTCGCCTGCAAAAACTTCAGCTTGCTTTCTCGTCTGCGGTCGCACAAAATAAAAGTAGTTTGAGAGAAATCTACGGCGGGTAAAAAAGATGTCGGAAAAAACTTTTTCGGAAAATGCGCGGCGACGCTGCCGTGAAATTATGACGAGCAATGTCAAAACGGCAAATCGCGCGATGACCTTGCGGGAAGTCGCGCGCCTTATGAGCGAAGGCGATATGGGCGCGATGCCGGTTGTCGAAGCCGGAAAACTCGTCGGCATCATAACCGACCGCGATATTGTCGTGCGCGCGATTGCCGAAGGAAAACATGTTGATACGCAAATCGGCGACGTGATGACGACGGAAATCTTTTCGGTTAAGCCCGACGATTTTGTCTTTGAAGCAATTCGCTTGATGGGTGACCGGCAAGTTAGAAGAATTCCTGTCGTTTCAGAAACAGGAGAACTTGCCGGAATTATCGCAATGGCGGACATCGCGCTGGAAATGGAAGACGAACGCGAGATAGCCGAAACATTGGAAGAAATATCAAGCGGCGCGGGTTTTTGGAAGAAATCCTAAAGTTTTTATGAGAAGAAGACTCGAAAAAATATTTGCTTGTCTTTTAATTTTTCTTTTCCTTTTTTCTGTTCGAGCGCAAAACGTTAATAACAAGGAAATTCGCTTTAACGTGAGCGTAACGGACGAACGCGGAAGATATGCCGGAGGATTGAAATCTGAGAATTTTCAGATAATGGTTGATAAAAAGCCGCAGGAAATTACTAGTTTTAGCGACAAAGCCGCACCGGCAACAGTCGTTTTTTTAATTGATTTATCGGGTAGTCAAGAGGGAAGCGTTGTGCCTTTAGCGAAAGATATTGAGCGATTCGTTGAAAATGCGAATCCAAGCAATGAGTATATCGTGCTTGCTTTTAATACGAAAATTCAGATGGTTTCAGATAAAACCGAGGACATTAAAACGCTTGAGGAGGCATTGAAGAAAACTTTGGCGACTATGCCGAAAGGCAATACGGCGTTTTACGATTCGGTTTACGCCGCGATTGAAAAAGCCGAATCAGGAAAATATCAAAAGAAGATTCTTATATCTTTCGGCGACGGACAAGACAATGCGTCCTTATCTTATAAAATGGACGATGTAGTTAAATCCCTAAAACAAAGCGATGTTTTGTTTTATTCAGTAAATTATTTGAGAAACCGAACAGACCCACTTGGAAATACAATGGGTGCGGTTATTTTGGATGAGTTTACTCAGATTAGCGGCGGAAAATCGTTTTTTCCGAAGACGGAGGCTGAATTATCCGGCGTCTTTGACCGAATAATCATGGAGTTAAAAAGCCAATATCAAATCGGTTTTCAAGTTACGAATCTTTCAAAGCCTGACAAATGGCGAGAAATAAAAATAAAGGTAACGCCCATTTTAGACGAAGAAAAGAAAATTAAAGTCCAAGCTCGAACCCGCAAAGGTTTTTACCCGATAATGGCAAGATAAGTTCTATGGCAAAAGCAATCAATCGTTATTTTCATTTTCTAGGAACGTCGAACGACGTTAAGCCTTCTGGTAAACTCTGGTATCCGTCGGCTGACGTTTATACGACGCCGGACGGCTGGCTCGTTAAAGTCGAGCTGGCGGGCGTGTCCGCCGAAGATTTGGAAATTGATTTACAGGGCAATCAGCTTTACATCGCCGGCGCGCGGCGCGATAGAACATGCTCGCACGGCATTTCGTATCACCAAATGGAAATTACCTACAGTCGTTTTGAAAAAACTTTGGAATTTCCCGCATCCATTGAAGGGGCGCGCATCGAACATAATTTTGACAACGGTTTGCTGATTATTCATCTTTTAAAAGGGAAATAATAAAAAATCGAAAGAGCGGAAAACGCAAAAAAAATTTTATGGCTGAAGAAAACACGCAAAATAAAACGCAAGAGAAGCAATATGCAACCGTGCCGCAGCAATTTGAACTGGCGGTTTTGCCGTTGCAGAATACAACGCTGTTTCCCGAAACCGTCGTGCCGCTCGCCGTCGGGCGCGAGCGTTCGGTCAAAGCAGTTGAAAACGCGCTTTCGACCGAAGAAAAACTTATCTGCTGCATCACGACAAAAACGCCGGACGTGACGGGAAACGACGCAAAATCGGCAGACCTTTATGAAGTCGGAACAATCGTCAACATCAAGCGGATGATGAAAGCCGATGATGTGATGCAGTTAATCGTTCAGGGAATTGACCGCGTGCGCGTTATCGAGTGGACACAGGAACAGCCATTCTTAAAAGCCAAAGTCGAAAATCTCCCGACTTTGAAAGTCGTTGACAACGAAGCGGTCGAAGCGTTAAAGCGCAATATTCAAGTACTTGTGCAACAAGCTCTGGCGATGCTGCCGAATGTTCCGCAGGAAATCAGGATGGCGGTCATCTCGCAAAGCAATCCGGTGCAGCTTTCTTATTTTCTCGCGTCGGTGCTTGATTTGGGCGTTGAAACGGAACAGAAAATGCTTGAAGCCGGAACGGTTGACGAGCTTTTAACTTTGTCTCACGCCGCGCTTGCGCGCGAAGTCGAGATAATGCAAATCCGCTCGAAAATCGCCACCGAAGCGCAGACGGAAATGGACAAATCGCAGCGCGATTATATTTTGCGCCAACAGTTAAAAGCGATTCAAAAAGAATTGGGCGACGACGAAGGCGAAAAAGCCGACGCCGACGCTTTGCGCGAGCGATTAGAAACGGCAGATTTGCCGGATGAGGTTCGCAAAGAATCCGAACGCGAGTTGCGACGAATGGAGCAATTGCCGCAAGCCGCGCCGGATTATCACGTGATTCGCACGTATCTCGAATATGTTTTGGAATTGCCTTGGAAAAAATCGAGCGAAGAAAAATTAGATTTAAACGAAGCGCGGAAAGTCCTTGACGAAGACCATTACGGGCTTGAAGATATAAAGAAACGAATTTTAGAATCTTTGGCGGTCGTCAAACTTCGTCCCGATTCAAAAAGCCCGATTATTCTTTTCGTCGGTCCGCCCGGAGTCGGTAAAACCAGTTTAGGACGCTCGATTGCGCGTGCTTTAGGACGCGAATTTGAACGTATCTCTTTAGGCGGCGTGCGCGACGAATCCGAATTGCGCGGGCATCGGCGAACTTATGTCGGCTCAATGCCGGGCAGAATTATTCAAACCCTGCGGCGCGTCGGCGTTAACAATCCGGTTTTGATGCTCGACGAAATCGACAAAATGGGCAACGACTATCGAGGCGACCCGGCAGCGGCTCTTTTGGAGATTTTAGACCCGCAGCAAAATCATACGTTCCGCGACCATTACATTGATTTGCCGTTTGATTTGTCGAAAATATTTTTTATCGCAACGGCAAACCAGCTTGCGCCGATTCCAGCACCTTTGCGCGACCGTATGGAAATTATTCAGCTTGCCGGTTACAGCGATATTGAAAAATTGAACATCGCCAAGCAATATTTGATTCCGCGACAAATCACGGAAAACGGTTTACAACCTGACCAAATTGAAATTACGGATGACGCGATAAATCTCCTTACGGCGCGATACACGCGCGAAGCGGGCGTTCGGCAACTGGAAAGAACAGTCGGAAATCTGGCGCGAAAAGTTGCGCTCAACGTCGCACAGGGAAATACGGAAAAAGTTAAAATTACGGCAAATGAAATAAAAGGTTATCTCGGCGCGCCGCATTTTTATCCTGAAAAAGCGCGCGAAGAATTGCCTGCCGGAGTCGCTACCGGAATGGCTTGGACGGAAATGGGCGGCGAAGTTCTTTTTATCGAAGCGACGATGTTGCCGGGCGGAAGCGGTTTAACTTTGACCGGACAACTCGGCGACGTGATGAAAGAATCGGCGCAAGCGGCGCGCTCGTATCTTTGGGCGCACGCCGAAGAAATCGGAATTGACGCCGAAAAAATCAAATCAAACGGCGTCCACGTTCACGTTCCGGCGGGCGCGATTCCAAAAGACGGTCCGAGCGCGGGCGTTACGATGGCTTCGGCTCTCGCTTCGATTTACACAGGCAGAAAAGTTCGTTCCGATACTTCGATGACCGGCGAGATTACGCTGTCAGGTCTTGTTTTTCCCGTCGGCGGAATTAAAGAAAAAGTTTTAGCGGCGCATCGCGCGGGAATTCGCCGGATAGTTTTGCCGGAGAAAAACGAAGCCGACATTGAAGAAATTCCCGAAGACGTGCGCGGCGAGCTTGAAATTATCACGGCAAACCGGATTGACGATGTTTTGAGTGCGGTTTTGGAAACCAAAGAAACCGAACCGGCGACAAAGAATTACACGATTCAGGAAACGAACGCACACAACAGCAATATTAGTGAACCTTTAATTGCTAAAGAAAAGTAAAAGAGAAGCAACAAAAAAAGGAAGGTGAGTTTATTTCAACTCATCTTCCTTTTAAACTAAGTTAAAAATATCTATGGTTGTTGTGAAACCAAAAATACATCCCACGCCCAACGACCAAGTTGTGCGCTTTTGGCGTCACGGACTTTTGCACGATAACGAAATTGATTACCGTTGTTGTCCGTGCGTTTTGATTCTTTGTATTTCAGTTCAATGCTTGCTAAGCCTAAACTATCAAGCGTGTGCAGTTCGTTTGCTTCAGATATACCGTTATGGTTTAGGTCTTGCCACAAACGTAACGAAGTAAATACGTTGTCTCGAACATCAATTAAACCGTCTCCATTCCCGCCTTTTGCGGGCTTGTCGTATTCGGCAAGCGCCAAAAATCCGTTGCGTTGTTCGCCTATCGGCGGTTTTGGCTGCGGCGTGAAATTACCGAACAACTCTCTGCCGCTATCAATCGTGCCGTTTCCATTACGGTCGAGTGCAAGAAAGGCGTCGTCGGAATTTGTCGCCGTCCAAGAAAATCGTTCGCCTCTGCCGTCGGGATTGTTATAAAGGTTGAAATCTACTCCATCGTTGACGCTGGTTAAGTCAAAGCCGTTTCCTAAAACATCAACAACAATCGGAGTCGCGCCGCACGGTCGCTCGACATAATACGGGCAACCGTTATCGACTATTTGTTCTGACATCATTACTTCGCAGGAATAAGTCGGCGGTGGGTCGGGACATCCGCCCGGACAGCACAATCCGGTAGAGTAGTTATAGTAAGTATTAATTGGACAGCTACTGCCGTTGGGAGGAGAACAATCTAATTGACCTCCGCCATTCGGGTCGGGTTGATTTACGGTATTTTGATTATACTGTCCTGCTGCTCGTATCTTCTGATTATCGCAATCTGTAGGTGCGGTTGTTCCTCTTTCGGTATTGTTATACAGTTCAGACGCCGTGCAAGTTGTAGCTCCGCCGGGGCAGGTTATGCCTGTTACCATCGCCGAGTCCCTATTACCACAACCGGGCGTCCCGTCTGGATTTGGATTGCAGTCGCCCAATCCCATTGTATGACCTATTGAGTGTGCCATAACTTGCGCCAATGCCCCACAACTTGTAACGAAAGGATGTATGTTAGCAACTGCTGCTGTACGATACGTTCCGCTATTTTGAGGTGTCGTTTCTTCGCGGGCAGCTCGGTCTGGACCTTGTAACTGGTTAGGGCGATTTATTTGGAACACAGCCGAGAAGTTAGAACCATAGGTTGTTGGGTTAGTATCGACACTACCGTTCGGCTGGACAGTAGCTACTGCTAATGTATTGTTGGAATAACCAACGCTATAATAAACTCCAGACCAATTTCCTTGAGTAGCGCGATTAACTAAATTGTAGTTATCAAATACACTTTGAATACAAGACAAATCCGCTTGATTGAATTGACTGGCGTTCACATTAACTGAAACAAGTTGATTTTGTTGCCACGCTTGGCGTGAGCTAAAAATCGGTGGATTGCTTTGGTTGCAATTGGTTTGGGCTAATAAGTTAAATGGTTGAAACAGAAATGACAAAACTACGACAAAACTAATACATCCGATTAAAATAGAGGTTAGAGTTTTCATTTCTGACCTCCCTTATCGTTCAAAGTGAAATCTAAGATTGCATTTCTTACAGTATTTAGAAAAAAATCCTCATCAACGTCTTTATACTGTTGATAATTTTCAAGACTTTGAACAATTTGCTCATCCAATCCTATTCCGTCTAAAGGAGTAACTTTACCAGCTTCAAGTTTATAGCCAGTCATGATATAAGATGAATCTGTTTCCTTATCATACTTTAAAAACATCAAGTAACGTTTTCCAACTTTTGGCATAGGATAGCCCTCAGCTAGGCGATGTAATATCTTACCCGAAGGCAATTTAACTTTACCGCCAGCACGCTCTGTGGTGATAACTTCATTAATCGAAACAGGGTGTTCCGCATTTTGTTTTAAGACATCTTCGACTTTAAAGTTAAATTCCGAGAAAATACTAGTTTTGTCATCTGAAAGGAAAGCCTGTGCATCAATTACCTCTCCAACTACAATAAAATCATCTTGTGTAATCGGTAACGCAGATCGTTTAGGAGAACCAATCCAAGGTCCGCCGACGTTAATAGGTTGGCTATTGTCATTTAGCTCAAACCTTTTAGCATCTCCGGGCTTGAGGTCCGGGCTTTTCAAATTATGTTTAGCCTTCCTCTTTTTACGAAGATTGTTCTCTTGCGCGTTGTAAGATTCTGAAGAGTTATAATCCGCGATTGGGTCGCCATTCTCTTCGATTTTCTTAATCACGGCTTTTCCATCGTCCTGTTGTTTATTCGTTGATTGACTATTGGAGTTGTCTCGCTTTTGGCTATGAATGATACTTATGGTTGATGTTGCTGCTATTGTAGTGATAATGAGTGATATTCCGATTTTTGAACGAACTAACATAAAAAGAACCTCCTAAAACTTTGTTTGGGTAAAGTGTCAAATTGAATATTCTATATGCCTTTTGAACTAGCGTAAGAAAAACGCTTCTCTAGCAATGGCTCTGAGTAATTAAAATATATTCCTCCAATTCAAATAAAGTCAATAATTCTTCAGTTAAATTTTTCAAAATTATTACTCGTTTTTTTGTTTTTCAAAAATATTTTTTCAAATACATTTTTTTTGTTGGAAAAATAAAACAATTTCGGTGTATGCTAATAAGTTGTAATGTGTCGTGCGAAGGTCTTTCCAAAATAAGGCTCAAGCGGTTTCTGGGAGCTATTCTCTTTTCAAACAAAAAACATATTTATAAGGTTAAAATTTTAAGACGGAAAATTATTAAAAAATGGCATTCAAGTCTTTATTTAGTTTGTTTTCGAGCGATTTAGCAATCGACCTCGGAACGGCGAACACGCTCGTTTATGCGAAAGGTCGCGGCATTGTCGTTTCCGAGCCTTCGATTGTGGCAATCAACAAAGTTACCAATCAAGTCGAAGCCGTCGGGCGCGACGCCAAAGAAATGCTTGGGCGAACGCCGGG
>JALYZF010000281.1 GCA_030948995.1 Acidobacteriota bacterium | reverse complement strand
GCGTCAATGTGGCGAGAACTTCGTCGGTTATCTCGCGCAAATTGGCGAACGTAACCGATTCCGAGGGATTTAAAATCGATTTGTCTTCGATAAAATCGCCGAGATGCGAATCTTCTTCTTCGCCAATCTGCGTCTCCAGCGAAATCGGCTCTTGCGCGATTTTCAAAACCTTGCGGACTTTGGAAACCGGAATGTCCATTTTCTTGGCAATTTCTTCACTCGTCGGCTCGCGCCCCAATTCCTGAACAAGCGAGCGCGACGTGCGAATCAGCTTGTTAATCGTCTCAATCATATGGACGGGAATGCGAATCGTGCGCGCTTGGTCGGCAATCGCCCTTGTAATCGCCTGCCGAATCCACCACGTCGCATAAGTCGAAAACTTGTAGCCGCGTCGCCACTCGAATTTATCGACCGCTTTCATCAAACCGATGTTGCCTTCCTGTATCAAATCGAGAAATTGAAGCCCGCGATTCGTGTATTTTTTGGCGATTGAAACGACAAGCCGCAAATTGGCTTCGACCAATTCACGCTTTGCCTGATTGGTCGCCGTCTCGCCAATCAAAATCGTCTGCAAAGAACGTTTAATATCAACCGGCGCGAGATGATACTTTTCTTCAATTTCCGCCAGCTTTTTACGCCCTTCGGTAATCTTGCGGCTTAATTCTTTCTTCTCGTCGGGTGAAATTTTCTTGGCTTCCAGCCGTTCTTCGGCTTTGTTCATATCGCGCTCGGTTTTGCGAATTTCGTCGGAAACCTTGCGAATCGCGCCTATAAGAAGCTGCATCGCGCGCTCGGTCAAGTTGAGATTTTTAATTTCCTGAGAAATTTCCAATCTCATACGCGCAACTTGGCGTTTCAATGCAAGCAGTTTTTTAGACGATTTTCCTTTCGACTTTTTCTGCTCTTCGCGCAAACTGCCCAAGGCTTTCAAAGCTCTATTGTAATTTTCACGAATATTTTCAATGCCTTCAATCGTCCAGCGCAAATATTCTTCGGCTTTGTCTTCTTCGCCGCTCAGCTCTGCTTGCTCGGAAAAACTGACCGTTTCGCGGATGCTGCCTTTGCCGCTCTCCAAAAGGCGTCCGATTTCCAGCAGTCTTTCGACGGCAATCGGCGAGCGCGAAATCGCTTTTCGGGTTTTTATCTGCCCGCGTTCGATGCGTTGAGCGATTGTAACTTCGCCTTCGCGCGTCAGGAGCGGAACGATGCCCATCTCGCGCAGGTAAAGTCGCACCGGGTCGTTCGATTTATCAACCGCACCGGCTGATAAGTCTAAATCAAGCTCGTCTTCGTCAATCGTTTCGTCGTCATCGAGAGCCAGCGTTGCAGCTTGTTCGAGAAGCTGCGCGTCGGAATCGGCGACGGAGATATTCGCGCCTTCGAGCCGTGTTAAAACGTCTTCGATGTCGTCGGGCGACATCATCTTGTTGGGTATTTCACGGTTCAGCTCGTCAAAGCTCAGAAACTTCTTTCGTCTTCCGAGCGCGACAAGTCTGTCCATTAAATCTTCTTTTTCGTCGTAGTCTGCCATAATTTATAAAATAGGGTTTGATTAAATCGGATATTATATCGTTGTTTGTAAAATAATACTAAACGCTAATTTAAGTTTAAAAGTTTCGGCGGGCGGAACCGGGAATTTACCCGTTTGTAGATTAATTTAAGAAGGCGTAGAAATCTTCCGCTCCAGCTCGCGTTTTAATCTCGCAAGGTCGATTTGCTCCATTACTAATTGGTCACGAAGCGGCACGTCATTGTTCTGCTCGGCGAAAACCAGTTCCTGACTGATGTCGAGAATACGGCGCGAAATCGCCATTCCGCGCAAAGTTGCGACACAGTTTTCGGCTTCCGTTAAAATTTCATCAATTGCTTCGTCCGCTTCTCGCGCCGGTTCTGAAAGCAGAAGAACAGAAACAAAATCACTTGCTGCCGCGTCGTCTTCAACCATTTTCAACAAACTCTCGCCCGTAATTTCCGTGCCGATTTCCCGTAAAGCTAGAAATGCGCGAAAAACTTCGGCAGTTGCAAGTTGTTCGTAGTCGGTTTCTTCGAGCGCGGGCAAAATCATCTCGCGCAATTCTTGGTCGTAAATCAGAAGTTCGAGAAGATGCTGTTCGGCAACCGTAACTCTCGTCGTGTTTCTTTTGATGACGAAGTTTTTTACTTCGAGTTTATTTTCATTCGTTTTGTTCCCGTCATTATCGCGTTTAGCAAATTCTTTTTCGTTTTTTTGAACCTGCTTCCACAAATAGTTTTCTGTAACTTTGTCGTCAATCTGAAAAAAGCGAAGCATTTGTTTGAGCGTTTCGCGCCGCTCAACCACATTGCGAATCACTGACAAAACGGGCAAAACATCTTCGACCGCTTCGGCTTTCGCTTTCGGCGAGCTTAAATTTTTCTCTCTCGCTAGATTTTCCAAAACGAATTGCAGATAAGGCGCGGCGTTTCCTCGCAGATGATTGTAGCTTTCCGCCCCGTTCGCCTTCAAAAAATCGTCCGGGTCTTGACCGTCGGGCAGAACAAGCACTTTTGTTTCAAAATCTTCGGCAAGCAAGGTTTCAATTGCTCGACGAGCCGCTTTAACGCCCGCGCTGTCGCCGTCGTAATTGATGACGACGCGCCGCGCAAATCTTCCCAAAAGTTTTGCTTGTTCGGGTGTGAAAGCAGTTCCCAAACTCGCCGCCGTATTCGTAATTCCGTATTGATAAAGCGCAATTAAATCCAAATAACCTTCGACCAGAATCGCGTATTTTTTCTTGCGAATTTCTTCTTTACTTTGAAACAAACCGTAAAGATGCTCGCCTTTGACATACGCGGGAGTTTCCGGCGAGTTCAAATACTTCGGCTCACCGCTTGCTAAAATTCGCGCGCCGAACGCAATCGGGTTTCCTTCAACATTCAAAACGGGAAACATAATTCGCCCGCGAAAACGGTCGTAAACTTTATTTTTCTCTTCGTTGACCGAAACCAGACCGCTCGTCTCAATCAACTTTTCATTCGCGCCTTTTTCCTTCAAAAGCGACATCAAAGCGTCCCAACTGTCAGGCGCAAAACCAATGCGAAAAGCCTTTTGCGTCTCAACGGAAATCTCGCGTTTTTCTAAATACTCACGCGCCGCTTTTGCCTGAGCATTATTTTCCTGAAGATGATTTTCCCAAAATTCGAGCGCGTATTTATTGAGTTCGATAACTTGCTCGGCAATCGCTTTTTTCTCTTGTTTGCGCTTTTTACTGCGCTCGTATTTCTCGTCGTCAATCGGTTCGGGCAGCGGAATTCCCGAAATTTCCGCCACGCGCTTTATTGCTTCGGGAAAATTCAAGCCTTCGATTTCCATCACGAAATTAAAAGCTGAGCCGCCTTTTCCGCACCCGAAACATTTATAAAAACCCTTCGACGGATTAACCGAAAAACTCGGCGTCTTCTCCTGATGAAACGGACAGCAGCCCATCCAATTCGCGCCCTTTTTCTTCAGCGGCGCATACGGCTCGATAATCCGCACAAGGTCGGCGCGCGATTTTAATTCGTCAATGAAATGTTGTTCGTAAAGCATTTATTGCAAAGATTTATATTTTATCTTTGAGGCTTGCGGTAACTGATTTTCGTTTGATGCCAGATAAATTTCAACTTCAGAAAAACTATTTTCGTTCGCTTTATTCTTTCCGCCGTAAAGATACATTATACGATTCGGCGCGTCTTCCGGCTCGTTTCCTTCGATTGCGGTTTTTACAGCTTTAGCTTTCTTGAAATTCTTGCCGCGTATAATCACAAATGCTTTCAATTGTGGATTTGCTTTTAAGAATTCGGAAATCAAATAAAAACTTGGATATTGAATGCAGCCACCTTCGCAACCGCCGAAATAATAAGTTTGTTTGTCTTCGATTTCATCAAATACTACTAAACCATCAGCAAAATAAACGGCTTGGTTTGTTGTCTGAAGAATAAAATTATTGTCTTTCAGTTTTACTTGCGGCGGCGTTCCATCTTTGCTTAACCAAAATTCGAGTTTGATTTTTTCAGTGCCGGTCGAAGTGATTACTTTTATTTTTTTATCGTCTATACGACGAAACCTTAGATTGCTAATCACAGCGTTTTTGTAAAAAGCATTATCAATCAGATTCGTGCCGCCGTAAATTACAATGTAACCGACGGCACTCGGAGTTTTATACGCTTCATTTACCAAAGAATCTGTAATAGCGGCTATTTCTTCGTATGTAATTTCAGTTCCTGAACCTAGTAAAGCTAGATTTACGTTTTTCTCCTGCGAAAAGCAAAATTGAAAAGCGGCGAGCGAAATCAAAAAGGCGAATAAAAATCGGCGAAGTTTCATAGCTTTTCCCTTAAATAAAAAAGACGCAAAATTTCGCGCCTTATTTACTTTCCAAAAGTCCGGCTCTCAAACTCTGTGAAATATGGAAATTTGCACTTTCGAGTTTTTCCAAAACAATTTCAATTGAATCAATCAAGCCTTTTTCTCTAGCTTTAACAATCACGCCGAGCGTTCCTGTAATTTCTAAACCTAACTCCAGCGCGATGCGGCGACCTTTTTTCTCGTCGATAATCAGAAGCGGTTTGTTGATTTCCACACAAAGCGCAATCGAGATTGCCTCGCCCGCGTCTAAAATTAAATTCAAAGCATTTTGCTGAATTTTGTTTTGAACCGTTTTGACCTTTATCCATTCGGGCAAATCAATCTCGCATTCTTTTTCAACTTCTTCTGTTATAAAAACTTCACCAAAAACTTCTTGCAGCAACGGTAATTCCCGAATATTTTGCAAAACTATCAGACAGCTTGCGTCGGCGACGATTATCATAGATTTTTCAAATCTTCCGCCAATTCGTCGGCTTCATAACCGAAAACTGAAACATTATATTTGCCCAAAAGCTCAAGGAAAGCGCGTTTCGACAAGCCCGCGACTTCCGCCGCTTGACCTGAAGAGAGTCTGCCGAGTTCGTAAAGTTTTGAAGCGATTATCATTTTCAATTCAAAATCGCTGACATCAAGGCTTTTCGGCAATGTTAATTCGACTGTTCCGTTCATATTGAAATTTTCCGCGCCATTCAATTTTTTGTCAATAAATTACTGCTTCAATTCCGCTATTGTAGCACCTTGTCCGCCCTGGTCTGACGGCGCAAAACTAAACTTTTCAATGTGCGGATGACCTTTCAAGAAATGATGGACGAAGTTTTTCAGCGCGCCTGTGCCGAAGCCGTGAATGATTCGGACGCGCGGCAAGGCGGACAAATACGCTTCGTCGAGAAAACGGTCAATTTCGTATTCGGCGTCGGCTGTCGTTTTGCCGATTAAATTTAACTCGGCGTTCGCGTCTTCGGTGTCGAGGCGCAAATTTGTATCTTTCGCTTGATTTTGCAGCTTTTCGCCGAGCGATTGCGTTTTCGGTTTTTCTTCTTCGACGACTGCCTGCAAATCCGAGATTTTCTCGCGCAGGCGCATTCCGCCGACGAGGACTTCGGCAAGTTCTTTGTCCATTCGCTCGACGACGCCGACGTTGCCGAAACTCGTACGAACGCGCGTGCCGATTTCTATCGGGCGATTTTCGTTCGTTTGCGTTTGGTTTTCGGCGTTTTGTTGATTGCCGAACGCTGCCCTTTGATTATTTTTCTGCGGATTTTTCACTTGCGACAAAACGGCGCGGTTGAGTTCGGCTTTTCTGGCTAATCTTTCCTTGTCGAGCTTGGCTTTTAACGCTTTATCTTCGATTGTCTGGACGAATGCTTTTGATTGGCGTTCAAAACCCGCGATTGTTTCGTTTAATTCCTGTTCAAATTGTCGCTGGCGTTCCTTTTCTTTTTTGCGCGCTTCGATGTCGAGCGTCGCGTATTTCTTCGCCGTAATTTCGCGTTCCTCTTCGAGAGCGACACGCAAATCTTCGGCGTTTCTGGTTTCGGTTTGCAGTCGTCGCAAATAACTTTCGGCTTCCTGCGCCGAAACGTCCAAATTTTCGCGGGCTTTTTCGATGACCGAATCGCGTATGCCGAAACGTCTGGCAATCTCAATTCCGCTTGACGCGCCTGCTAGTCCGACTAATAAACGATACGTTGGCTGCAAAGTTTTCTCATTAAATTCAACCGAAGCATTGACGACATTTTCGTCGTTTGCAGCGTAAATTTTCAAACCTTTGTAATGCGTTGAAGCAATTAATTGCGCGCCGCAGACGCGACGGAAATAATCGACAATCGCAACGCCGAGTGCAGAACCTTCTTCCGGGTCAGTTCCCGTGCCGACTTCATCGAGCAGAACGAGTGACGGCGAATGACATTCGCGCATCATTTCGGCGATGTTTGAAATATGCGAAGAAAATGTCGAAAGATTTGCCGACAAACTTTGCTGGTCGCCGATGTCCGCCAAAACCGATTGATAAAAGGGAATTCGCGCCTCGCGCGCGGGAACAGGCAAGCCGGAAATCGCCATTAAACTAAGCAGTCCGGCAGTTTTCAGCACGACGGTTTTGCCGCCAGCGTTTGCACCGGAAATTATCATCACGCTTTTTTCTCGTGTTAGCGTAAAAGTTACGGGAACAATTTCATTTTCGCTTCCGCGCAGGTTTTCTTCTAGTAAAGGATGACGCGCTTCGATTAAATCCAAAGTCTCATCATCGGAAATCGTCGGCACAATTGCCTTAAATTTTCTCGCAAATTCAGCTTTTGCTTTGACGAAATCTAATTCTTCAACCACTTCGACAGCCGTTTCGATTGCGGGAAGATTTTGGCGTAGTTCCTCTGTTAGCGAAAATAAAATTCTGGCGACTTCGCGTTCTTCTTTGCCTTTCAAGTTTTGCAGTTCGTTGTTTGCCTCAATCGCTTCGAGCGGTTCGATAAAAACCGTCGCGCCCGAAGATGAAAAGCCGTGAGCGACGCCCGCGACTTTTCCGCGAAAATCAGCTTTGACCGGAACGACGAAACGCTCATTGCGTTGAGTTACGATTTCGTCCTGAATCGCGCCCGAATTATTTCGCATTAAACTTTCGAGCGATTTTTGCAGACGGTTGCGCTGGTTATTTATCTCGCGCCGAATCTGCGCGAGTTCGGGCGAAGCGTTGTCGTCAATCTCGCCCGACGGCAGCAGTTTTTTATTGATTCGATTCAAAACTTCGAGAAGCTGCACGGGCAGATTTTCAACCGTCTGCCAGAGCGTCGGCGCAAATTCTTTTTCAGGCTGAATGACCGAGCGCGCAAACAACGCCTGATTGCCGAGCCGCGTGATTTCAAGCAGGGAAATCGGGTCTAACGTCGCATTCTTTATCTTCAAAGTTGCAACCGCATCCGACGGGTCGGGAAGTTCGGAAAAACGCCACGAAATTTGTTTTTCACTCAACCCGAAAGTTTCCGCAACGGCGCGCAAATCCCGCTCCAGCTCAAGCCGATTCGTCAGCGGCTGCAAGTTTTCGAGCCGTGCCTTGCTCATCGTCGTCTGCGCGTTGCGCGCGACGAGCGCGAGCAGTTTTCCGTATTCTAAAGTTGCTAGCGATTGCATATTTCCGATGAGATAAAAGAACGGTTAAAGATAGAATGCTTTTAACTAAGAAATCCAACCGCCAAGAGATTTGCCAATCCATTTGTCCGACTCTTTACGGTAAAGAAAAATATTGCCGCCGCCGCTGAGATAAGCCATTCCTGAATTTTTACCGACTGCCCAACTGTTTGTCAGCTTAACGACAATGCCCCTTTTCGCCTGTTTAAATTCCGCGAATGATAAATATAAAAAATCTTTTGTATTGTCCGCTCTGCTTTGAATTTGTTTTTTTGTCATTAACTTCAAATTTATGTTCGGAGGTAATTTTAACCATTCGAGTTTTATGTTCTCCGTAGATAAAACTATTCGCCCCTTTTGTTTTATCAACAAATTATAATCCGGCAAGTTTTTCTTGACCAAAGCGTTTTCCAGAACTTGATTGACAATTTCTGCTTTGTCGGTGTCTGTAATTTCAATCGGTTTAACGACAGAGTCTTTTTCAACGCAACCTCCATAACAGACTTGAATTTCCAGCTTAGTTGTTTGACCGTCAACGACGCTTACACTTTCGCTTTCATAAGACATTCCACCCATAAACTCCACACTTATTTTGTATGCGCCGGACGTAACATTTTCTAAGGTAAATTTGCCTTCACTATCACTTTCTACTGTGCGAATACCTGCGCGACTTTCGGTAGTTTTTTCGGTAATCGTAATATCTGCGCCGGGAGCTGCTGCACCGTATTCGTCGGTAATGATTCCGTGAATTTTCCCCTTATTTTGTTGGGCAGAAAAATTTGTTGTAAAGAACAATAACGCGCAACAGCCAGTCAATAATCTGTAAATACTTTTTTTTGTCATAATCAATTAAAATGCTGAACTTCGATTAAGATTTAATTTTTCAAACAAAAATTTTCACGCTACAACTTCAACGCCTTTCCAAAACGCGACGTGATTTTCAATTTGTTTGGCTTCCGATTTCGGCGACGGATAAAACCAAGCCGCGTCTTTATTGGTTGCGTTACCGACCGTGACGTTGTAATAACTCGCCGTGCCTTTCCATGGGCAAATCGTGTGCGTCTCAGACGGTTTGAAATATTCCTTGTTTATCGAGTCTTCGGGAAAATAATGATTTCCTTCGACGACGATTGTTTTGTCGCTTTCGGCTAAAACGACGTTGTTCCAGATTGCTTTCATAATTTATTTTATCGAAAATATTCTCTTTATAAATTGCCACTAGCTTTAGCTAGTGGACTTTGATTGCAAGCAATCGGCTTTAGCCAAATCTAAAACATAATTC
>JALYZF010000278.1 GCA_030948995.1 Acidobacteriota bacterium | reverse complement strand
GCTCAGCGCCGCGTCGCCGTAAAACGCGCTCGCGCCGCCGCGCAAAATTTCCGCGCTTTCGACGGCGATTTTCGGGACGCGCGACCAATAAGTCCAGCCGCCGAAAGCGTCGTTTAAAGATACGCCGTCGAGGAGAACCGACGCGCGCGATGCGCCGCTGCCCGACACGCCGCGCAAGTTTGCGCCTTGCGTTGTCGGGTTAGTCGTTCGGCTCGACGAGCGGCGAAATAAACTAAAACCGGCGACTTGGCGAAGCGCGTCATCAACGGTTTGCGCGGCGGTTTGATTGATTATTTCGCGGTTTAAGACGACAACGCTCGCCGGAGTTTCCGAAAGGCGCGACGCGGTGCGCGTAATTGAAACGATAACTTCTTCGCTGATGTTTGCGGGCGATAAAACGATGACGATTGGATTTTGTAAATCGTCCAAACGCTTTTCAAACGCGGCGAAACCTTTTGCTTCGACGCGCAGAATTAAATTCGTTTCATTGTTTGAAGCGAGCGAGAATTTCCCTTCCGCGCCTGTCGCGGTTTGCGAGAGAATTTTGTTTTGATTTAAAAGCGAAACCTTTGCGTTTCCGACGGGCGCGTTTTGCGCGTCGGTGATTGTGCCGGAAACGACTTGCGCGAAAATCGGCGATGATAAAAAGAGGAAAAGAAAAATTAATCTCAAAAAGCATGAAAGGCAAAAAGGCAAAGAAAATCTTCCACAGGTAAGCATAAATTGACGCGAATGTTTATTGGTTTTTCTCAATTTACTTTTTCATATCATATTCAAACAATTCGGGCTTTCCTTTGACCACAAATTTTTCGCCGTTCCATTTGAAGCGAAATTGTGTGAAATTCGTCGGGCAACATAAGCCATTTTTTAGTTCGAGTTCACTTGGAAACTCGAACTCGTTTTTGCTTTCAATAAACTTGTTGTTACTGAAAAGTTCGACAATTAAATTACCATTTTCCGCATAAACTTTTTTCAGTCCGCCTTCTGCTCTGTCGCCTGTATAGAAAGACCAAAGTAATTTTGGCTTTTCCTTTTCTATAGTATAAACATAGACCACATTCGGCACTGCAGAACCGCCGGTTTGCAGTGAAATAATCAAAATCGCTTCGTCCGCGCCGTCGCCTGTTATATCAACGTATTCGATTTTTTCCAATGAAACGCCCATTTGCCCGTCACGCTCAAAAGGTATTTCACCATCTTTGAGCGTGAAATTTTTCTCATCTTTAGTTGATAAACCTTCCGTCCAAGGATAGGTAAAATTCCTAAAGTCGATTTTTCTAATAGGCGAATTTAAACGCGGCGAAGGCGTTTTACTTGAAACTTGATTCGGTGAAATTTCCGACGAAACGACCGAATTTCCAGCGACACTTTTTTGACAAGCCGAAAACGCAAAAGTTATGGCTAAAACACAAATTGTTATTAGTAAAATATTTTGCTTTCTCATCTCTCAAACTCCAAACTTCAATTATGCCCGCGTCAAACTGCGGTATTTAATGCGGTGCGGCTGGTCGGCATCGTGTCCGAGACGCGCTTTTTTGTCCGTCTCGTATTCGCTGTAATTGCCGTCGAAATAGACGACTTTGGAATCGCCTTCAAACGCCAGAATGTGCGTGGCGATGCGGTCTAAAAACCAGCGATCGTGGCTGATGACGACGGCGCATCCCGCGAAATTTTCCAATGCTTCTTCGAGCGCGCGCATCGTGTTCACGTCCAAATCGTTGGTCGGTTCGTCGAGCAGTAAAACATTCGCGCCCGACTTTAACATTTTCGCCAGATGAACGCGGTTGCGCTCGCCGCCGGACAATTGCCCGACGCGTTTTTGCTGGTCGGTTCCTGAAAAATTAAAGCGCGAAACGTAGGCTCGTGAATTGACTTCGCGTTTTCCCAACAGCACTAAATCCAAGCCGTCGGAGATTTCTTCCCAGATTGTTTTGTCACCGTTTAGAGAATCACGCGATTGGTCAACATAGCCGAGTTTAACGGTTTCACCAACTTTGAAATCGCCGGAATCGGGCGTTTCCTGTTTGGTAATCATCCGAAAAAGCGTCGTTTTGCCCGCGCCGTTTGCGCCGATAACGCCGACAATTCCGCCGCGCGGCAAGGAAAATTCGAGATTCTCAAACAATAGTTTTCCGTCGTAACCTTTGGCGACCTGATTCGCTTCGATAACCGTATCGCCGAGACGCTCGCCGACGGGAATGAAAATCTCTAAATCTTCCGAGCGTTTCTCCGATTCCTGCGAGACGAGATTTTCGTAATCGTTAATTCGCGCCTTTGATTTTGCGTGGCGACCTTTCGGCGACATCCGAATCCATTCAAGCTCGCGCTCCAGAGTTTTTTGTCGCTTGTCTTCGGTTTTTTCTTCGCCTTTTAAGCGATTTTGTTTTTGCTCCAACCACGACGAATAATTTCCCTTCCAAGGAATTCCTTCACCGCGGTCTAATTCCAAAATCCAACCCGCGACGTTATCGAGAAAATAGCGGTCGTGAGTGACGGCGATAACAGTTCCTTCATATTTTTGCAGATGCTGTTCGAGCCAGCCGACGGTTTCCGCGTCCAAATGATTTGTCGGTTCGTCCAACAACAAAACGTCGGGCTTTTGCAAGAGCAGACGACAGAGCGCGACACGACGTTTTTCGCCACCGCTCAGATTTTTCACTAGCGCATCCGGCGGCGGGCAGCGCAGCGCGTCCATCGCCATTTCCAGCCGCGCGTCCAAATCCCAAGCGTCTGCCGCGTCGAGTTTTTCCTGAACTTCGCCCTGTCTTTCGAGCAACTGCGCCATATCGTCGTCTGACATTTCTTCGCCGAATTTCAAATTGATTTCGTCAAATTCCTTGAGTAAATCAACCGTTGATTGCACGGCTTCTTCGACAATCTGCTGGACGGTTTTCGTCTCGTCGAGTTTCGGTTCTTGCTCTAAATAACCGACCGTGTAGCCTTTCGAGAAAACGACTTCGCCGTTAAATTCCTTGTCCGTCCCCGCAATAATGCGAAGCAGGGAAGATTTCCCCGAACCGTTCAAGCCGAGCACGCCGATTTTCGCGCCGTAAAAAAACGATAAATAAATGTCTTTCAGCACAGGTTTTTTATCGTAAAACTTGCTGACCTTGACCATCGAGAAAATGATTTTGTTTGGTTCTTGATTACTCATAAATTTATTTAAGAAACGAATACTTTAACATTTCGGAGGTGTTAGATAAAACAGGCGGGAAAATACTTGGAATCTGTATGTAACAGCAAATGACACAAAGGTCTTAACTAAAAATCGCGTGTTTCCGCGACTTTGCCGGTTAAAAGGATTATCAAAATCGCCGCTAGAAAACTGATGAAAACACTTAGCCACGGGAAATTATCGTTCAGTAAAAAAGTCGTCCGGTTCAAATAATGCTTACCGCTCATTAAATCAAAGAGATTGATGAAATCCATTTGCGGAAAGCGGGTGATAAAATAAAATATCAGAGCCGTGCTGACCCCGATTGCCGGAGTCGAAAATTCGCTCTGCATTAAGTGAGAAAGCAGAAAGCCCCAGCCGTAAAAAATCAAACCGCCGCCAAACATTAAAACGGCAAATAATAATGACTGTCCGAGCGGATAGGTATTTCCCGCCAGCGGCGAAGTTATCGAAATTATTACGGGCGCGACAAAGGCAAGAAAAATTAATTCCGTCAAACCGACGAAAGCTCTCGACCAAACGAGATCTCTTCTTTTAACAGGTAAGGAAAGTGTAAACCTCGCGCTTCCCAGAGCTTGTTCTCGCCATAGCCCGCCCATTCCGAGCATTAGAGCCGAGAAAATCCAGAACACCTGCAAATAGCCGTGATGCAGTAGAATCCAAATATATTGCGCGTAAAGAATGCGCGTGCCTGATTGAAATTGCTCGCGTGTTTGGATAATATCCGCCGCCCGAAAAACGGCATAGACGCTAATAGAGATGAGCAAAAAAAGTCCTGCGAAAAAACGCCAGCGCGTTTCCAGCCACGATTTATAAACGAGTGTTGATAAAATTTTATTGTCCATTTTTAGTAATCTCGTTTTTCGATAATTTTTAAAGAAGCCCAAAACAGCGCAATGCCTAAAAGCAGACTGAAAATTAATCCGAGCCACGGAATATTATTTAATGTATCGACTTGAGAAACGCCGGATATTGTTTTTGTAATATTGATAAACTTCAAAAATTTAGGTTCGGGCGCGCCGTCAGCGTATGGCTGCATCAGAAAATAAATAACCGAAACGAAACCGATTCCCGCGAAAGCCGGAATATATTCACCTTGAATTAGAGCGGAAAGAAAGAGAGAGAGAGCGTAAAACACGCACCCGCCGCCGACAAGCAGTAATCCGTGAATAATGACTTGAGATAACGGATAAGACTTTCCGATAAAAAACGACAACAACGGAATCGCCAAACAACCCAGAAAACCGATAATCGTTATTTCCAAAAAACCGACAATGGTTCGGTCAATCATCAAACGATTCCGGCTGACCGGCAGCGACAGCGTAAAACCAGCCGCGCCCTGTGCGGTTTCTCTGGAAATGCCGCCGAAACCGATAAGAATAGCGAACAGCACCCAAACTTTTTGCAAAAAATCCTGAAAAAGAAAATGATGGATAAAAAACGGGTAATCGTCCATCGCCGTAAACAGCCACGGCGGATTGTATAATTCTGGTCGGTAAATCAAATCTTCCTTCCAATGCGCGACAATCAATGGATTTCCGACGACAAAAAACGCGCAGATGCCGAGCGTCATCGCCACGCCGATAAAAAAACGAAAACGGGTTTCCAGCCAAGCCTTATATATTAGCACTATCAGCTCCTTTTGACGCTTTCGAGAAAAATTTCTTTGAGTGAAACAGGCATTACGTCAACTGATTTGGCATCGCTGAAAGATGCGTGATTGAGAATCTGTTCGACGTTTCGGCTGGCAAAAACCGAAACCGCGCGTCCTTCGATTGAAATGCGCTCGATTCCCTCAATAGCATAAGCCGACTCGTGTTTGGGAGCGTCAAAAACAAAATTTATGCGCCGGTAATCTTCCTTTAAGAAATCGAGCGGCGCTTCGACCAGCAATTGCCCTTTGTGGATGATATAAACGTAATCGGAAATTTGTTCGACTTCGGAAATTTGATGTGAAGAAAAGAAAATCGTCGCTCCTTCGGCGGCAAAACCGACCAGAAGTTCCATTACTCTTTCGATATTCACCGGGTCGAGTCCTTCGGTCGGTTCGTCCAAAATCAACAGTTCGGCGCGGCGACAGAAAGACAACAACAAGGCGAGTTGAGTTCGCATACCTTTGGAGAGTTTTTTAACTTTCCGTTCAAGCGGCAAGCCGAATTCGCGCAGAAGTTTTTGTTCCAAATCATCACGCCACTTCGGAAAGAAAGCGCGGGTAAATCGAATTATCTGCTCAACGGTCATATAATCGTAAAGCCGCTTGTCTTCAGCTACGAAAGCGGCGCGTTTACGGATTTCAATGCTTTGTTTCGGGTCGGTCACGTTCAGCCCGAAGATTCTGCCCGAGCCGGAAGTCGGGCGCATCATCCCTAAAAGCATCTTTATCGTCGTGCTTTTTCCGGCTCCGTTCTGACCGAGAAAACCGCAAATCGAGCCGGTCGGCACCGCCAGATTTATTCCGCGCACGGCTTCAAAACCGCCGTAGTTTTTCCTTAAATTGGTAGTTTCGATAATTGCTGAATTCACTTTTATTTCCTCACAAAATCTTCTTTTCTTATTAACTCCGCTTCCAGCAAACGTCGAATTTCGTCTTTGCTCAACCCTTGTTTGAGAAGTTTTTCGACAAACTGTTTGACCAGCGGCTGTGCGGCTTGAACATTGCCGGAACGCAGTTTGTCAAATCCTCTCTCGGTAACAAACGCGCCCGTTCCGTGACGCAGTTCAAGCAGACCTTCATACTCCAATTCACGATAAACTTTGGCGACAGTGTTCGGGTTGATAATCAACTTTTCCGCCAGACTTCTGATTCCCGGAAGCTGGTCGCCCGCCCGCAGCGCGCCCGATTCGATAGCGTGTTTGATTTGTTCCATTAGTTGGAGATATATCGGGATGCCGGAAGATGAGTTAGGTTTATTAAACATAATGTTACTGTATTACTACAATAGCACAGCAAGAATAAAGCCGACGCAGAATTATGTCAAGCACATTGATTAAACAAGTGAATTTGATGGTTGGAAACTTTAGTTGAAAACAGGCTTAGAAAACAAAAAATAATGAAATAGTAACCGGGCAAACATTGCATTACTAAAAATTATTTGCAAACAGACGCAAATTTAGTTTTTGATTTTGTTTATACGCATCCGTGTACATTCATCTATTTCAAAATTATTTTTCTTGCCGTCAGTTTATCTATTCTTTCTCTTCGCACGTCAAAGCCGAATTATTGCTCATAGATTTTTTGTAAAATTAAAAAAAACAGATTATGATTTATTAGTTTTTGCAGTCGCCTCGCTAATTAAAAGTTTCGCTAAATCGTGATATTCAGACCACGCGCTCCAAACGGAATTTGCCCATTCTCGAACACGGCTTTGGTGTTCTTCCGCGCCGGTCGCGCTGTGGACGTATGTTATCTTAATATCTCCGCGTTCTTTTGGAAGCGCAACAGGTTTGTCAATCTGCGGATTGCCGCTTAGCCATTTCTGCACTGTTCGGTTGGCGTTTGAGCTTTCTTCACCTTCGAGCGCGACATACATTCCGGTCAAATGCGCGGCAAACGATTTTCCCGAAAGCATATATTCTTCGGGATGTTGCAGGCTATATGCGTCAACCATTAAACGGTGCGTTTTGGCGTAGCGATAATCGCTGTAATCCTTGACCAACACATCTTCAAATAATTTTCGGCAGCCGGTTTTGCCTTCAGTTACTACTGCCCGACAGCTTTCACAAACGGGTTCTTTAACCATTTTTTATCTCTATTCTTCTGATTGAGAGTTTATCAATTCTGTCTCTCTTAACTTCAAATCCAATTCCGGCTTTTTCCGGCGCGATTATGCTGCCGTTTTTCGTAACTTCGACTGGCGGCTCTATAATGTCTTCGCGCCAATATCGTTTGCTTGCCGAAACGTCGCCGGGCAAAGTAAAACCTCTCAGAGTTGACATTGCGATATTGTGCGCGCGCCCGATTCCCGACTCCAACATTCCGCCGCACCAGATTGGAATCGAATTTTCACGCGCAACTTTTTCAACAATGCGCGCTTGAGCGTGTCCTCCGATGCGACCGAGTTTGACGTTGATGATTTTGCAACTCTTTAGTTCAATCGCTTTGCGCGCGTCTTCCGGCGAGCGGATTGATTCGTCCAGACAAATCGGCGTTTTAATTTCACGCTGTAATTTAGCGTGGTCAAGCATATCGTCATAGGCAAGCGGTTGTTCAAACATCATCAAATTAAACTCGTCCATTCGCCGGAACAAATCAATATCATTGAGCGAATAAGCCGAATTCGCATCGCCCATTAACAAAATATCGCCGAATTTTTCGCGCACTTTTTCGATAACGTCAAAATCCCAATGCGGCGCGATTTTGATTTTTATTCGTCTGTAACCGGCGTCTAATTCGGTTTGAATTTTACCGAAAAGCTGCTCGACCGAATCTTGAATTCCAATCGAAACGCCGCAAGCGATTTCCTGATTGACGCCGCCCAAATGTTTCCACAAAGGCGCGTTTAATTTTTTCGCCTCCAAATCCCAAACCGCTGTTTCAATCGCCGCTTTCGCCATTCGATTACCGCGTGCTCGTTTCATTAAATCCCAAACGTTTGCGGCTGACTCAATTTCTTTTCCCAAAACCATCGGAGCAAGAATTTTTTCAATCGTAACCCAAGCCGCGTCCGTCCATTCCTCGCAATACGAAGGCGTTTCGCCGCACGTAACTTCGCCCCAGCCTTCGCTGCCGTCTGTATCACGCACGCGCGTTAAAATAATTCTGCGCTCGTAAGTTCTGCCGAAACTCGTTTCAAAAAAATGAACGAGCGGCATCTTGATTTCGATAAGTTCGATTTTGGAAATTTGCATAAAAGAATTTTGCCACGAACAAACACAAAAGGACACGAAAAAGAAATAAACCTTTCGTGCTTTTTCGTGTTTGTTCGTGGCTAAAAATTATTCGGTCGAAACTTCTTCTTCGCCTGTCAAAGCGGCGTGAAGCGTGTGCCAGCTCAAAGAAGCGCATTTGACGCGCGCCGGGAACTCGCGCACGCCGGCAAAGATTTTTAGTTTTCCGAGATGATTGTCTTCGGCTTCTTCGTCCATCTCGCCTAAAACCATCCGGTGAAATTCATCGAAAAGCGTCTCGGCTTCTTCTTTTGATTTTCCCTTAACAATCTGCGTCATCATCGAAGCCGACGCTTTTGAAATAGCGCAACCCGAACCTTTGAAAGCGACATCTTTCACGCGGTTGTCTTCCATTTCGACATAAACCCTGAGTGCGTCGCCACACAACGGATTGTTGCCGTCGGCTTTGTAATTCGCCGTTTCAATCTCGCGGAAATTTCGCGGATTTTTGTTATGGTCGAGGATAACTTCCTGATATAAATCGTTTAATTCTGACATATATTGGTAAATCGTGAGTCGTAAAGACCAGCCGACTTTGGATAAATTTGCTAATTCTTCAAATTATCATACTCTTTTCTAGCTTCGACCAGAGCGGGCATATCTTTGTCTGCTTCCGTCCAAAGCTCGAAAAACTTTTCGTAGTCGGCTTTATCTTTCGTCGCTCTCGCCTTTCCGAGTTGCGCCAATGGATAAACCACCGACAAAGCCGCTTCGCCGCGATGTTTTAAAATCTTATCGAACTCGACGATTGCCTGTTTAGTTTTATTCAGTTTCAAAAAGCTAAGAGCGCGAATGTATTGCGGGTAAAATTCGGCGGCGCGTTCAAAGCGTTCGGCGATTTCGAGTTCTTCAATCGCTTCTTTCGCCCTGCCGTTTTGCAGTTCTATAGCGGCGCGAGTCGTCGGCAACCAGAGTTCGTTTATCAAAGTGTCTTTCGGACGCTCTTTCTTTAATTCTTCAATCAAAGATTTCGCTTCCGCCGTTTGCCCGGCGACGGCGAAGGCGAGCGCGGCGCGGGACAACACCAAGCTGCTGCGTTCTAATTTCAAAGCGTTGTTCGTCTGCGTTTTTAAAACCGCTTTTAATTGAGTTTCTTCACCCGTCGGCATACCCGCGCCAGCGCTCCAAAAGACGATTCTGAGGGCTTGTTCGGCGGCATATTGCGCGGCGACTTCCGAAGCGTCGCTGCGGCTCGCCAAATCAATCGCGCGGCGGGCTGCGTCCTGCGCTTTGCGCCATTGTCCCTGAAAAGCCGCCGCACCGGTTTGCAGATTGAGCGCGAGATATTCGTCCGCGCGCCCGCTGAACCACGCTAAATTTTCCGCCATTGCCGGTTTGTCGTTTTCGATAAAGGCGACGATAAAAGGAAAGATATGAAAAGAATCGCCGTCGAATTTCTTTTCAAACGCTTGTTTGCAGGTTTCCTTGACTTCCGCATAACGATTTAGCGACAGCAGGGATTCCGTCAGGTTCATATACAAAACGGCATTGTTGGTATCCATTCGCAGCCCTTCGCGGGCGACGGCGATTGCTTTTTCCGATTGCCCGATGCGTTCCAGACAATCCGACAGATTAACCAGCGCAACGAGATGTGACGGGTAAGTTTTTCGCCAGATTTCCAGCGCGCCGATCATTTTGTCAGTCTCGCCGGTCACAAAACTGTTGTAGAAAAACGTAATGCGAAGTTTTTCGTTTTCGCTCGCCGTCTCCAGCAATGCAAACGCTTTAGCTATCATTTCCGACGCCATCTTCCATTGCCCTGTGTTGGCGTAAGTGACGGCGAGTCCGGTATAAACGGAAGAAAATTTCGGGTCGAGTTCGAGAGCTTTTTTGTAAAACGGAATGGATTCGAGCGTTTTTCCTTTATTTTGCTGTTCGTGACCGAGCGAGAAAAGTTTCAGCGCTTCGAGCGACGAGGTTGTCGCATATTCAATCGGGATGTCGAATTTCTCGATTGAACTCAAGCTCTCGCCGAGCTTTTCGCGTAAGCCGGTCGCCGCCTGACCCAAAGCTGCCAGAACTTCTTCTCTTGAATGCGCTTGTTCAAATTGTCGCCCGAGACTTTCGCCCGTCTGCACATTAAACGCTTCGAGCGTTAAAACGTAAAGCGTTCCGAAACTCGAAATCGTTCCCGTAATAAAGGCTTTTAAGCCCTGTCGCAGACAAATTTCGTAGCCCAAATCTTTAGTCACGCGCTCGTCCGGCGAGCGTCCCATCCAGCGCAAAGTCTGCCGCACTTTTGCTTCGGCGAAAACGTCGAGAAACGGCGATTGAGCGAGCGAGAAGGCGAGAGCCATTTTCAAAGTCTGGTCGAAAATCGCTTCGCCCGTCGAATTTTCAAACTCGGTCAAAAGCAGCGAGTCACGGCTTCCGCCCGAACTGGTCGAAACACGTGGCGCGCTTGTCTGACTTGACTCCGGTTTATTTGGAATAACCGATTGTTCGAGCTTTGATTCGAGCAGCAGTTCATCGCGCAAATCTTTCAAATCACCGAGCAAATCTTTCGTCGAATTATAACGCTGCTCGCGTTTTTTCTTTAAGGTTTTACCGACGATGCGCTGCAATTCTCGCGGCAGATGCGGCGCGACCGATTGCAAAGGCGCGGGTTCGGAAGTGATAATCGCCGCCAAAATGTCGGTCATCGTTTCACCTGCAAACGGCACGCGCCCGGCAAGAATTTCATACAATACGACGCCGAAGCTGAAAACGTCCGAGCGAGCGTCAACCGGATTTCCGCGCGCCTGTTCGGGCGACATATAATTTACAGTTCCCATCACCACGCCCGGATTCGTCTTGACTAATTTTCTGGTGGCGTCTTCGGCGTCTACGTCCGTCTCACTTTTTTCCGTCAGTTTCGCCAGACCGAAATCGAGAACTTTCACATAACCGTCGGGGCGAATCATTATGTTTTCCGGCTTGATGTCGCGGTGAACAATGCCCGCCGCGTGCGCCGCCGAAAGCGCTTCCGCCGTCTGCACGACAATCGAAAGCGTTTCGTCAAACGTCAAACCGCCCGCGTCCAGCCGCTCACGCAGAGTTTTCCCGGCAATAAATTCGGCGGCGATAAAATTTGTCGAGTCGTGTTCGCCGATTTCGTAAACCGTAATAATATTCGGATGATTAAGCGCGGACGCGGCTTTGGCTTCCTGTTTGAAACGATTCAAAGGTTCGGAATCAATGGTGAATTTTTCGGGCAAAATTTTCAGCGCAACTTTGCGTTCAAGCCGCGAGTCTTCGGCGAGAAAAACTTCGCCCATTCCGCCCGCGCCGAGTTTTGAAATGATTTTGTAATGACCGAAGGATTTTTCCAGCGAAGGATTCATTTTGGCGATATTTCCGGCAATGCAATTAAAAAAGTTTAGGATGAAAATTGATTTATCAGAATAACAATTTTTTATATTTTCTCGCCAACCGGCGCGGTGAAATTTTCGTCCTCAACGTTTCCCGTATTCTTCACGCCTTGCGGTTCAAACAATAAAATCTCGGCTTCTTCATCGGCGACGGGACGATGCTCGACGCCGCGCGGAACAATCAAAAAATCGCCCGCGTTTAGTTCAACAGTTTTATCTCTAAACTCAATCCGAAAACTTCCGCGCACCGCCATAAACATTTCATCTTCCGCTTCGTGATGATGCCACGGAAATTCGCCGCTTATTTTCGCAAGTTTAATTTCCTGCCCGTTCAGCTCGCCGACAATTTTCGGTCGCCAATGCTCTGAAATCAAAGCAAATTTTTCGGCTAGATTAACTTTTTCCATATGATTTCAGGTTGCTTGTTTAGGAACATCATTGTTAATTAGATTCTCCAATAATTCACTAAAAATCTCTATGCCGGAACGTTCGGCGGAGTTCTCAGGATGGGCGTCTGCCCAGTCCAGAGCTAATATCAAAGGTATCCATCCGTTCGATTTACTTTGAGACTCATTAAAGCACTTTATTGCTTTGGACATCTCAAAAGCAGTTTTCACAACCTTGATGGGTTCATCATTTAGTCTGCTGCAATTTTCCGCCGGAGAAACAACCATATATTCACGGCAAACAATGGGACGATCCGGATGAATCGAACAGGATTCGTCTTCCAGGAACGGGCAGTCAACTCTTTGAGCAAAATACTTTAAGCCAAAATCCCTGAATTCTTCTTTTGTGATTTGCTCGGAATTTTGTAATTCGTCGAGTAATCCTGCTTCCGCCATTCTCTTTTTTGCTTGTGCGAACCGTTCGATAATAATGGATTTTCGCGGCTCTGGCATCTCATTAACGAGGTTGCTAAGCCTATGCGCCTCAATCTCCGAAATTGGAACCATTTGTCGACAACAAGCTCCGCAGCCTTTCGTACACGAGATTTCCATTCCTTCGGATTGAACCGTCTCCACAATCATTCCCATAAAAGAGGCTGTCAAATTATGAAAGACGGGCAGCATTCTTTTAGGGCGCATTTTACTCGTAGGCACCGATGTTTGTATTTGCAGTGGGTTGCCGAAAAAAGAAAGATTAATAGTGGCGGTTACTTCATTGGAAACTTTCCTCTTTTTTTTATTCATATGAATTCTCCTTACTCATAAAAATATTTCCACTTTCGGTCGCTAATGCTCGCCAATCAAATCAAATTTTCGGCTAGATTAACTTTTTCTATTTTCAATCTCAAAGCAATTTCGTAAATTCTTCAACGCTCATTCCGACTTGATGCAAAATGGCTTTTAGCGTTCCGATTCTGACATTTTTGTGATACGGCACGATTGTCCGCAAATTTTCTTTCACCAAAACATAATGACTGCCCGAAACGCGGTCAACGCGAAAACCTGCCTTCTCCAAAACTGCAATGATTTTCTTGGCGGGCAGATCACGCGGCAGCTTTTTCATTTTCAATTCTCACGCGCACGGGCATTGTCATTTTGTCATTCGGAATCGGCTCGCCGCTCGCAATTAAACTTTCCAGATAAACCTGAACCGCGTCCTGCGCCATCGCGTAGGCTTCGTCGAGCGTGTCGCCTTCGGTAACGAGTCCGGGCAAAGCGGGACAAGTTACCAGATAACCGTCAGGCTCGTTCGGCTCAATCAAAATCGTAAAACTGTATTCGCCAACTTGAATCGGAGGTTGCTGCATATTTTCTTTAATTAAAATTTAAATCTTTTCTTAAAATCGATTGCAAATCATTGAATGGAATTAAAATATCAATAATTCCTATGCAGCCGGGACCGACCTGATACCTGTCAAATGTGATTTTAAGCCCTTCAGATGTTACGCTCCAACCGCTATAGTTTTTTTCTTTCGGTTCTGTGCCTTCTTTGAAGAAAAGTGAATCTTGGTAATGTATCTGTGAATTTGCGTTCGTCGCGTTTTGATTTATATCTTCTGCTTCCTTAATTAAATTTTCCGGTAAAGTATCGCCAGCGCTAATTCCATCTCCGCACCCACAAGTTAAACAAGTGCGTTTGAGTATTTTTCTGCTTTCCTCAGAAACTTTGTCTAAATATTCTGAATGCGGTTCAAACAATTTAGCAAGATTAATTTTCTTTCCCTTTTTCAAATCGAAGTTAATAGTTGAGGGAAAATTATCCATATGCAAGTAACCGGAATATCCATACCAGTTCATTAACAGGCTTATAAAATCGTTTGAAAAATAATCGATTTTATAATCTAAATTAATTTCATATTCGTCTTTGGACTTTCTTTCAATAAGATATTTATTGAAATCTAAAATTTGCGCGTCAACTTGTTTTTTTACATATTGATTAAATTGCTTTTCTTGCGAATTTTTCGCTTTTTTCAATTGCGGATATTCAACGTTAATCTTTAATGTAAATTTATTTTTATGTTCTGTTCGTTTAATTTCAACCGATGAAAATCTCGAATCATCTACTAGTTTTGGCTTTTCAATTTTCGTTTTGTTTTTAGACAGATTTACAATCGCTGTTTGATTGGAATTTGTCCCGTTATAAAATTCACTTATTTGCGCCTTTTGAGAAATCTGGCAAGCGCAAGCAATTAAAGCTAAAAACAAAATAAAACTCTGAATCTTCATCACGCAAAAACATCAATCACTTTCTGAATCGAATTCACCAAAACATCAACCTCTTCCTTCGTATTATAAAAAGCAAACGAAGCGCGAGCCGTCGCCGGAATTTGGAAAAACTGCATCACGGGTTGGGCGCAGTGATGTCCGGCGCGGACGGCGATGCCCGATTGGTCGAGGATTGTGCCGATGTCGTGCGGGTGGACGTTTTCGATTGTAAAAGATATGACCGACGCTTTTTCTGCGGCTGTTCCGATAATGCGAACGCCTTCGATTGCCGATAATTTTTCGGTCGCGTATTTTAATAATTCTTCTTCGTAAGCAAATGCCGCTTCGCGGTCAATCGAATTCAAATAATCAATCGCCGCGCCGAGTCCGATGTTCGACGCAATCGCGGGCGTTCCGGCTTCAAATTTATTTGGCAGTCCGGCGTAAGTCGTTTTCTCGAAAGTTACGGTGCGAATCATATCGCCGCCGCCCATGAATGGATTCATTTTCTCCAAGAGTTCCTTTTTGCCGTATAAAACGCCGCTGCCCGTCGGCGCAAACATTTTATGACCGGAAAACGTCATAAAATCGCAATCCAAATCCTGAACATCAACCGTCATATGCGGAACGGCTTGCGCCGAATCGAGCAGAACAGGAACGCCGAATTTGTGGGCAGTTTGAATCATTTCCTTGACCGGATTAATTGTGCCGAGAGCGTTTGAAACGTGAATAATCGAAACGAATTTCGTTCGTTCATTGAGCATCGCTTCGTATTCGTCAATGATTAACTCGCCACGCTCGTTCATCGGAATAACCTTTAATATCGCGCCTTTTTCCTCGCACAACATTTGCCAGGGAACGATATTGGCGTGATGTTCCATCGCGCTGATAATAATTT
>JALYZF010000273.1 GCA_030948995.1 Acidobacteriota bacterium | reverse complement strand
CAATTATTCTCCCCGCAACCGGATGGCTTACGACGGTTTTCGGTCGCAAGCGGTTTCTTATCGTCTGCATTACTATTTTCACTGTTTCATCGGCGTTATGCGGCGCGGCGGCAAGTTTGGGAATGCTTGTCGCCGCGCGCATTTTGCAAGGCGCGGGCGGCGGCGCGCTGCAGCCGATTGCGCAGTCGGTTTTGCTTGAAAGTTTTCCGCCGGAGAAACGCGGCTCGGCAATGGCTTTGTATGGTTTGGGCGTGGTTGTCGCGCCGATTATCGGTCCGACTTTGGGCGGCTGGATTACGGATAATTATTCGTGGCGCTGGATTTTTTATATTAATCTGCCGATTGGGATTCTCGCCGCGTTTATGGCAAATATGTTTGTCGAAGACCCGCCATATCTTAAAAATCAAAAACCCGGTCGCATCGATTATATCGGTTTCAGCTTAATGGCTTTGGGCTTGGCGGCGATGGAGCTAACGCTCGATATGGGTCAGCAGAGAGATTGGTTCGCCTCTTCGTGGATTGTTTTTACAGCAATTACGTGCGTCGTGATGCTTGGCGCATTCACCATTTGGGAATTATGGGGAACGGACGAGCCGATTGTTAATCTGCGAATTTTCAAAAACAGAAACTTCGCCGTCGGCACAATTTTGATTGCGTGCGTCGGCGTCGTTCTTTACGGTTCGATTGCGCTTCTGCCGCTATTTCTGCAAACATTGCTCGGTTATCCGGCAGTCGAAAGCGGTCTGGCGGTCAGCCCGCGCGGATTCGGTTCAATCATTTCAATGGTTATCGTCGGGCGACTTATCGGAAAAGTTGACAGTCGTTACCTGATTGTTTTCGGCTTTTCGATTCTCGCTTATTCGACATATATGCTGACGGGCGTAAATCTTAACATCACAAACGGCAATATTATCTACCCGATTATATTAAGCGGTTTCGCGCTCGGATTCGTCTTTGTGCCGCTAACGACTCTGGCGATGGGAACGCTTTCAAACAAGGAAGTCGGTAACGCGGCTGGAATTTTTAACTTAATGCGAAATGCGGGCGGAAGCGTCGGAATCGCGGCAATGTTTGCGTTTCTGGCGCGCGGCATTCAAACGCATCTTGTTACGCTCGTTTCGCATCTTTCGCCTTACGACCCGGCTTTTCAGCAAATGTTTCAGAGAATTCAGAGCAATTTGGCACAGCATACGGACGTTGCTTCGGCGACGCAGCAGACCTACGGAACAATTTACGGGATCGCCATCAGGCAGGCGGCGCTACTATCTTATATAGATAATTTTCGTCTTCTCGCCTTTCTCTGCGTGTTGTGCGTGCCGACGGCGTTTTTGTTCAAGCGCGTCAAAGCCGGAAAGAAACCGCCCGCCGGTGTTCATTAAAAATTCTTACAAAATTTGTGAAATAAAAAGGCGAGCCGAAACTCGCCTTCTATTTTGGACAAGAAACTATGTTATTTCTTGTTTCCGTTTGTCGGCACAACACTTGTCGAAACATTTGAGCCATTGCCGTTTTCGTTGTTTTTCTGCATCTGGTCGCGGAACAAATTTAGAAGCAATAATGTTCCGATTCCGCCGCCACCGTCGCCGTTTCCACCGCCGGAAGCCATAATGTCGGGCGTGATGCGAACGTTTTTCTCGCCGATAACTTTTAATGTTTCGACTAAAGCCACGCCGTTTGCGCCGAGCGCGGCGACTTGTTCTTTATACGCAACGCCTTGCGCTTCGCCCATCAAGCGCACTTTTTCGGCTTCAGATTTACCAGTTTCAGAGATGTAATACGCTTCACCGTCGGCTTCGCGTTTGCGCTGTTCCGAGCGTTTGGCAGAGATTTCCACGCCGACCGTCGCTTCCATAAGGCTGCGCTGATTGTCAGCTTGCGAGCTGGTTTTCTCTAATTCGATGCGCTTGATTTCGGCTTCGCGCTGGGCGTTGAACATTCCTTGTTTTTGTTCTGCCAAAATCTTTTCGGTTTGCGTTTTCATCAATTCTTCCGGCAGATGAATGTGACAAATCAAGACGTTTACAACGTCAACGTGATATTTCAAAAGATGCATCCGAACGCGCGCTTCGGCGCGTTCCTGTTCTTCGTGGCGATTTTGCAGATAAGCCATTGCCGACGATTCTGACGCTTGATTTCTGAAAATAGAATCAATCAACGGGTGCATCACATTCTGCACGAGTTTTTCAGTGCTGCCGATTTTCGCTACCATAAACGGCGCATCTTCCGGCTTGACGCGAAAAACGACGCGCACTTCGAGTTGCATCGTAAAACCGTCTTTAGAAATTACCGCGAACGGGTCAAACGAATTGGTCGTGTCTTCCGCCGTCCATTCGACCGTCATATTTGTCGTCGGAATAATAATCGGCGTCGTCGCCAGAGTATTGACATAATAACGTCCGGGTCCGACGACAGTTTCCTGAATGCCGCGATAACCTTCCGGCACGACGTATGCTTCGTGCGCGCCGCTGTCGAGCCGTTTATCTGCCGGGTCGCTTGTCAATTCGGCTTTGATTTGGTCAATCGAAAGATTGTCGCCGTCAACTTTATCGAGTTTTTCCGCCGCAATCGTGACCTGTTCTTCTTCTTCACGCTCAAGGCGTTCGCGGATTTTCGCCGCCATTGCTTTTCGGATTTCCTCGCCCGGGTCTTTGCCGACGTTCGAGACAATCACAGCGACCTCGCCCGGTTTGACTTCTTTCGCCGATTCCATAATGACTTTGAACATCAGCGGATTAATGTAATAAGTTCCGGGCAAAAGAATATCTTTCTGCGGTCCGCGCTGTCCGCCGCCGGTGATAAAAGTGTTCGAGTTTTGAAAATTATCGTGCTGCGTTACGGCTTGCGCGACGTAATCGCGCGGGTCGAGTGGCGCACCGTCTAAGGCTTCGACAAGACCGATTTGATTTTCTGAAATCATCGTCGCGTCAAACAAGCGAATATAGAAAAGTCCTGATTTCGGCTCGGCATTGCCGTTGTGGTCGGCTTCGAGCGGAATCGACTGCGTTAAAATGCGATAAGTTCCGGGCGTTAAAATCTCGACTTGGGGACCTTTCTGACCGCCGCTGAAAATAAATCGTTCGGCGTCTTGGAAATTTTTGTGTCCTTCGATTGCCTTGCCGTGCAGCCTGCCCGAATCGGGCGGCGCGCCGTCGGCAGACGTTACGATGCCAACTTTTCCCGGCGGTATAATCGTCGCTTTGGCAATCGAAACGTTGAAAAGAAACGGGTGAATCGCCCATTTTCCCGGCGGCAGCGTTCTCAATTGAATGCCTTTGACGCCGCCTTGTTTGATAAAGGCAATCGGGTCTTGGAAATTGTTGTGCGCGTTTTGCGCGCGGTCGGGCGCGAAAATCGAGCCGGTTTGCATCGGTTCGCCGTCAACGGCTTCGATGACGCCGAGTTCGTCCGCGCCGATTTCCACAAGCGGCACTTTGCGGATAACCCTTTCAATCGGATACCAGACAAAATGAAGTCCGGGCTTGAGAACGTCGGCTTGAATCCCGACCTCGCCTTCAGTTGCGACAACGCGACCTTGCGGCATCCGTCGCCCTGAATAACGACGCTCCTTTACGGCGACTTCCTGCGCGCCGACATTCACGAAAAAGCGCGTAACGATATACCACAAAACGGCTAAAACAATTAGCGCTACAACTCCGAAAAATATTAAATAACCTGTTTCCATTTTGTTTCCTCAACTTTAGCGTGCAAAAAACTCTGAACAATCACAAAAATTTTAATCGCGTAAACAACAGACGGTTTTATTTGTATTATTTGTGCAAGCGCGTTAATTTTCTTTGCAATTGTTACTTTCCCAAAACTTCGCGGCGGATATTTCCCAGCTTTTCCTTTAGCAGAAATCCCGCGCCGGAAGCCTTTTTGTTACTCGGCAAAAGCCGGTAATGACTTTCAAAAAGCGCAATTAACCCATCGGCAGAAATTTTTTCAAGTTTTTTTTGTTTCCATAAATTGAATACTGCTTCGATTGTTTGCAGATAATTTTCCGCCGAATCTGTCAGAACCGAGACGTGCAGAACCTTCGGCAAAAAGTTTGTTTGAGGATTTTCAAGATATTGCCTCGAAACTGCTTGCACAAAAGTTTCATTTGCCCGAAGCTGATTGTCGGACACGAAAATCGCCGTCTCAATTAGTTTTTCCGGCACAAGTTTATTCTTTTCGGTTAATAAATCAAGCAATTTTTCGTAAAAATGCAAATCATCCAATTCTTTTGCATCGGTTAAAACTGTAAAGTCTCCGTCGCCCGCGCGCGCAAGCAAATTTTGGCGCACAATTTCGCTGCGTTCGGCAAGAAGTTTTTCTCTTTCTTCACGCTCGAAAATCGCCATTTCCTCATCAGTCGGCGCAAACAAACTGCGGTAAACGGGCGGCTCGAATTCTTTTGGAGTTTCTGTTTGGAGAATTGTGCGGCGGCGTTTCAGATTAACTGAAAAACCAAAAGCGGTAACTATTAAAATCGAGGCGAAAATTATAATCAAGAGAAGCATTTGCCAAAAGCCAACGCTGAAACTTTTTTATAACCAAGTTTAAAACACTTCCGAGCGTTGCCCTCAAAATGGATATACGAAGTTTGTAATAAAAAGTTTGTGAAATGTTTTTAAATGGAAAATGAATGATTAATTTAATAAATAACTAATTCCAAATGATTTTTCTATTAAACAAAAAATTATTTTCCATTTTCCGCTTTCCACTTTCCATTTCTCAAAATGATTTCGCCGAAAGTTTTGCTTTGGAAAAGCTCGACGCTTTCGGTGCGAATGATTTCCAGAACGGCTGTAAAAGCCAGAACAAGTTCCGAACGGCTTTGCATTTCTCCGAAAAACTCCAGCAGATTCAACTCCGCTGCTTGGAAAATTCTTTTTTTCAAATTTCTAATCATCTCCGCCAGAGACATTTCTTCTCGGTGAATTTCTATCTGAACTTCTTCTCTGCGGCGCGCCAGAATTTTTTGGAAAACGCTGATTAAATCAAAAACTGAAACATTGACTTCCGCATTGTTTTCGTCCGATTCAATTTGCCCGCGCGTAAAAACTGCTTGTTCGACGGTTGTGCGCTCATAAAGCATCTGCGCCGCCGATTTAAATTGTTCGTATTCGAGAAGCCGGTCAACCAACTCCTTACGCGGGTCTTCCATTTCTTCTTCCGCATCGCCGAAAGTATCACGCGGCAGAAGCATTTTCGATTTTATCTCAATCAAAGTCGCCGCCATCACGATAAAATCAGCTGCCAGAGAGATGTCGAGACTTTTCATAAGGCGAATATATTGCAGGTAAGCGTTAGTTATCCGCGCAATCGGAATGTCAAAAATATTCGCTTGTTCCTGACGAATTAGGTAAAGAAGCAGGTCGAGCGGTCCGGCGAATTTTCCGAGCTCCAGCTTGATTTCATCATGCGCGGAAGCGGCGACGATATGTGGTTTTTCCGTATAGAAATCAAATGTCAGTTGTTCGGATTGCTGTTCCATTAATTTGTTTCGCGCAGATAAATTATGTAATCAATTGCGGGCGGCACGAGATTTTCTTCGCGCATTTTTAGAACAATATTGCCGCGATGCGTCGCCGAATGAAAAAGCACGTGCGTCAAAAGTTCGCGGAAAGAATTTTGATGCGAAACGCCTTGGCTCGTTTTATACTCGACCGTTTGCCCTAAGCCTTCATCGTCAAATCTTTTCAAAAGCCGTTCAAAATTTGTCGAATTATGCTGCGCCATTTTACCGCATTCTTCCAAAGTTAAATCCTGCCAGAAATCAAAGCCGGTCGAATCTTTGCCGTAAAGACGCTCAAAATATTCGCGTTCGGTCAGAAGAATATGCGACAGAATTTTCAGCGCCCGCTCGCTTCTCTCCGTTTTGAGCGCGACGATAATTCGACGATTTGCCCAATCATTGTAAGCGAAAAGATGTCGCAGATGTTCGACCGTGTTCATTTAATCTTCTATAAATCGGTGATTTTGCAAATCTTCAAGCGAAACAAATTGCAATGCCGATTCGTGTGTCGCTTCGAGAAAAACTTTTGGCGCTGCGCCCGCCTCTAATGCTTGCTGCCAGCGCAGTGCGACGAGACACCATTTGTCGCCTTCGACAAGTCCGGGAAAATCAAATTCCGGTCGCGGCGTCGATAAATCGTTTCCGCGCGATTTTGAAAAAGCAAGAAATTCAGCAGTCGCGTAAATGCAAATCGTGTGGCTTCCTCTATCGTCAGCGCCCGTCTTACAATATCCGTCGCGGTAGAATCCGGTCATCGGATTTGTGCAGCAGCTTTGCAGTTCACCACCTAAAACATTTTTCGGCTGCGGTCTATGCCCGTTTCCATTTCCGTTGCTTGAACTCATAATTTTGATTCAAAAATATTATCTCTTTCGACCCGGCAGACGCGCGTCGCAAAAGTTTTATAAAACGTTTCATAACCTTTCATCTGCGCGATTTTATGATCGACATTTTCGCGCCATTCGGCTATAGCTTCCAAACTTTCCCAGTAACAAACAGTAATGCCCAAACCGTCTTCGCGCGCGTGTTCCATTCCCAAGAAACCTTTCTGCGCGGCGGAAAGCGTCGCCATTTTTTGCGCCATTTCGTTGTAACCGTTTTCGCCGTCGTTCCTGATTGACGTAAAAATCACGGCGTAATACGGTGGCTTCGGTGTTTTGGCAAGTTCAGACATTTTATTTTGCGGATTTTATTAAGTCCAGCGCTTTTTCAACCGGACGCGCCCAAACCGCAAAGTCTCCGACCTCGACAATCGGACGCTGCAAAAGGCTCGGATTTTCAACGATTATTTTAACCAGCGCGTCGGAATCGGAAACTTCGGCGACCTTCAATTCTTTATAAACCGTTTCGTTTTTTCGTACAACGTCAAACGGTGAAAGACGCGCTTTTCTCAATAAATCGCGCAGTTTTTCTTCGCTCAAAGGCTCGATAAAATAATTAACCTGTTCGTAGTCAATGTTGTTTTCACGAAACAACTGCGCCAGATTACGGCACGTCGTTCAGGTCGATTTTTCGTAAACTGTAATTTTGTTTGTCATAATTTTTACATCAAATCGCCGCGCCTGGTTTCGATTAAATTTTCCGATTCTTCCAGCGAGAAAACTCTCGATTTCGTGACAAACCGAACGCCGAGCGGGATTTCAATCGAAAAACTCGCGCCGCGTCCGGGCGTTACATCAATCGTCAATTCAGTGTGCTGCCAGAATTCAAACTGGTCGCGCGCCATATAAAAATCGCACCCGTCAATCTCGCCGAGCCAAACGTCCGCAGAGCCGACGAGAAAATCACCCTTCTCATAACACATCGGTGAAGAACCGTCGCAGCAACCGCCCGATTGGTGAAACATCAACGCGCCGTGTTTGGCGCGAAGCTCACCGATAACTTTTTTCGCTTCGTCGGTTACTTTTACTCTTGGAATGGTTTTCGTAACAAACAACTTCATTTTTCTTGAATCAGGTTATTTTATTATTGCGTCCGATTGCTTGTTTAGTCTCTTCGATTGTAATTGGTAACCCTTTAATGTTCGGTTCATGATTTACTCGCATACTAACCCATTTGATTGGTCTGCTCCTGATTGCATCTCTTATATCTTGTTGTTTGCGTGATAAGCGTGATGCGCTTCCAGTTTTAACTTCAATAAAAACAATTTCTTTAATGAAACCATCATTCAAACCATCGAAAACAATTAAATCAATTGGGTCGCCAAAGAATCGAACATCTTTTGGATTGTAATTAAACTTCGGTAAATAAGGGATAAGATGTTCTGTTACTTTGCCAAGTATTACGGATTGACTTCTGCTAATAGCGTCCGCTCTCAATAAGTCTCCTTCAACAAACTTCCATTCTTCAAGAAGTGTTTTAGCTTCTCGTTTAGCAATATCAAGTTGCTGCAAACGAATTTTTTCGCATTCACTTTCGCGCCATTTTTGAAACTGTGCGCCAGCTTGATTTGTTATTTCGCCGTTCATTCTTTTTTCAATGTCTGACAAGGCAAACTTATGTTCACTTTTGCTTAAATCAATCTCTTGCTTCAATGCGTTTTCCTTTGACTTTGAGAGGAAAATTAAAATTAGCAAAATTATTACAGTGATAAAAAGAATTATTGTTAGAGTTTCCATAATCAATTAATAATTTGATTGATGAACGCAAATCAAAAATAAAATCTGCGTTCATCCGTGTCCGTCTGTGGCTTATTATTCTTTAGAAAAATCCCATCGCTTTCTTGTCGTAAGAGATAAGCATATTTTTGTTGTTGCGATAATGGTCGAGCATCATCTTGTGATTTTCGCGCCCGAAGCCCGATTTTTTGTAGCCGCCGAACGGGGCGTGCGCCGGGTAATTGTGATAGCAGTTGACCCAGACGCGACCGGCTTTGATGGCTCGCGGAACTTGGTAAAGCTGATGCGCGTCGCGCGTCCAAACACCCGCGCCTAAACCATAAAGCGTATCGTTGGCGATTTCGATGGCTTCGGCTTCGTTTTTGAAAGTCGTTACCGACGCGACCGGTCCGAAAATTTCTTCCTGAAAGACACGCATTTTGTTGTGTCCTTTAATTAAAGTCGGCTCGACGTAATAGCCTTCTTCGAGTCCGTTAGAGTTTTTATGCGCTGCGCCGCCGCATAAAACTTCCGCGCCTTCGTCTTTGCCGATTTGGATATAATTGAGAATTTTTTCGTATTGGTCACGGCTCGCCTGTGCGCCAATCATCGTTTCCGGGTCGAGCGGATGACCGAGTTTAATAGCTTTTGTGCGTTCGACGATGCGCTCGATAAATTTATCGGCGATTGATTCCTGAACGAGAATTCTCGAAGGACAAGTACAGACTTCGCCCTGATTGAGCGCGAAAAGCGCAGCGCCTTCGAGACATTTATCGAAAAATTCGTCGTCCGCGTCCATCACGCTTTCAAAAAATACGTTCGGCGATTTGCCGCCGAGTTCGAGCGTTACGGGAATCAGATTTTGCGACGCATACTGCATAATCAGTCGTCCGGTCGTCGTTTCGCCAGTGAACGCGACTTTCGCAATTCTTTCCGATGTCGCCAGCGGTTTTCCGGCTTCGGGACCGAAACCGTTGAC
>JALYZF010000259.1 GCA_030948995.1 Acidobacteriota bacterium | reverse complement strand
GTTATTTGCCGATTTGCGGCATTAGTTTAATTTACAGCATTATCGTGCTGGTTGCAGATAAAACAAACAAGATGGTGCGTTTTCATGCCTTCCAATCATTGCTGTTAACTGGCGCATACATCGTCTTGCTGATAGGCGTTATGATTATAGCGGGCGTATTAGCGCAAATATCGGGAGTTTTAGGCGGCTTGTTCGGACTTCTTTATTTGGTCGTCATTTTAGCTTTTTTAGGCATAATGATTCTAGGCTGCGTCAAAGCATATCAAGGCGGAAGTTTCAAACTTCCCGTCGTCGGCGATATGGCTGATAAATGGTCAAACTAAACTTTTAGTAATAATAATTTATGCAAGCGATTTTTTAGTCGCTTGCCCTTTTTTATTTTCCAAAAACGCGCGCAAAAACTTTGTCCACATTTCGCAAATAATGACGCACGTCAAAGACATTTTCAATTTCTTCGACGCTTAATTTGCCGCGAATGTCTTCGTCTTTCAAAACTAAATCCTTAAATTCGCCGCCTTCATCCCAAACCCGCATCGCGTTTCTCTGCGCCCAAACGTATGCGTCCTCGCGCGAAACGCCTTTTTGCGTCAATGCCAGAAGCAATTGCCCGCTGAAAACCAAACCGCGCGTCGCGCCCAAATTCTCAAGCATTCTTTCAGGGTAAACAATTAAACCGTCGAGCAAGGACGCGGTATTCGCCAGCATATAATCAAGAGCCGAAGAAGAATCCGGCAGAACAATCCGTTCAGCCGACGAATGCGAAATATCTCGCTCGTGCCAGAGCGCGACATTCTCCAAACCGACAATCGAATTTGCGCGAACGGTGCGCGCCATTCCGCAAATTCTTTCAGATAAAATCGGGTTGCGTTTGTGCGGCATCGCGCTTGAGCCTTTCTGCCCGACTTTGAATTTTTCCTGCGCTTCACGGACTTCCGTTCGCTGCCAATGTCGAACTTGAAGCGCGAATTTTTCAAGTGAAGAAGCGATTATCGCCAGCGTCGAAAGATATTCGGCGTAACGGTCGCGTTGTATAACCTGCGTGGAGACGGGCGCAAAACCGATTCCAAGTTTAGCGCAAACACGCTCTTCAACTTCCGGCGCGAGATGGGCGAACGCACCGACCGCGCCGCTGATTTTGCCAACAGAAATTATCTCTTTTGCTTTCTCCAATCGCGCTTTATTTCTCTGCATTTCCGCAAACCAAAGCGCGAAAGTCATTCCGAAACTCGTCGGTTCAGCGTGTATGCCGTGCGTTCTGCCGATTTGCGGTGTGTCTTTAAATTCAAACGCGCGGCGTTTTAAGACTTCCAAAAGCGCGTCATTTTTTTTCAATAAAACTTCGCAGGATTCTTTCAAAAGCAGCGCGTTCGCCGTGTCAACCACATCCGACGAAGTTAAACCGTAATGCACAAAACGCGCCGCATCGCCGATGTTTTCAGCTAAATTCGTCGTGAAAGCGATCACGTCGTGGTCGGTTGTCTTTTCGATTTCGCGAATGCGTTCGGGCGTAAAAGCGGCTTTGGCTTTTATTTCTTTTACGGCTTCGGCGGGAATCGTTCCCATCTGAGCGTGAACTTCGCAAACGGCAATCTCGACATCGAGCCATTTCTGAAATTTATTCTGCTCCGACCAGAGCGCGCCCATTTCGGATAGTGTGTATCGCTGAATCATTATTTTAATTTTGCTTTATCGCTTAATTTTTCAAGGAAAAGGATTCGTCCGGTTCTTTACGCGGCTAGTTTTATTTCCGCTGTGAACAAAGGATTTTGAATTTCGCTTAGCTCGGCTAAAACGTTTGCCGAAAGCAGTATAAAAACAATCCAGAGCGAATCAGCTAGAAGCAGATGAATCAACTGCAATACAATCGGAGCGAGCGTTAAAAGCGTCAGCGCGCCCGAAGCGAATTGAATTAATATCAAAACGCTCAAAACATTCGCCCAACGATTCACCGAAAAATTTTCTTTATATTTTGACTTTAGCCAGCCAGCCAGAAAAAACAGATAAACCCCGACCGAAACCGACAGAATCGGA
>JALYZF010000254.1 GCA_030948995.1 Acidobacteriota bacterium | reverse complement strand
TTTCTAAGCCTTTGGAAACTTCGATGCGAATGCGGCGAAATTGTCCGGCTTGAACGTTTTCCGTCTTCGGATAGAAAGCTAAAACGTAGGAAGCGGTAATTTCTTCGGCAAGAGATTTAAAGAGCGGCTCGTAACTTTTTTCAGTCGCGTAAAAAGCGCGCCCGCCGGTTTTTTCAATCAAACCGCTTGCGTCGAGCAGCGTCGGAAGCGGTTTTTTGTCTGCCTGCAGGCGTGAGTATGACGGCAGAATTACCGAGTAAACGCTTGTCTCGGCATCATTTGCTCGTTCGATAACGGTTTTCGGCGAAATCGTATCGCCGACCGGAAAACCGTCGGTAATTAAAACAACGGCTCGCTTCGGCAATTGTCTTTTGATGCTTGGCGGCGATTTTTTCTGCAACAAACGGATTGCTTCGTCAACCGCGTCGTAAGCGTGTGTCGAAAGACCTTCTTGGTCGCGCATCAGCTTTCCAAAAGTTTTCTCCAATTTGTCGGGACGATTCGTAAAAGACTGTAAAATTCTTACGTCCATTCCGAAAGTCATAACCGCAAAGTAAGAATTATAATCGGCAAGCCGTTTAACGAAATTCTGCATCGCGTCGCGCAGTCTGCCAAGCTCTTCCGGCGTCATACTCCCCGAAACATCAAGCGCGAAAACTATCGAAAGCGGACGACCTTCGTCGGTTTTTTTTATCGGCTCGAAAAAATCAATCGGGCGCTGGACGCCGTCTTCAAACACCTTAAAATCCTTTGCTTCGAGACCGCGCACGGGTTTGCCCGTTTTGTCCGTAACGGTTATTTCAAACGGAACAAGCTGCGTGTCAACGCGAATAACGTCGTTCGTCTCCTGTGAAAAACCGCCGCCGCAGAAAAATAAAATTACTCCGCAAAGATGCAGGCAGGAAAAAAAATATTTTGAATGTTTGAATTTAACTCTTCGCATTTTCCAATTTCTCGATTGGGAGTCGGGCATTTATTTGACTGCCGGATGAAAGACTAAAACTATCCGCATAAATTCTTAAAATCCGCGCCGCTATTTTTTATAAGTTTAAGAAACATCAAGTGGTCGTCTGTGTTGCCTTAAAAATTCTGATTATAAATTGATGTTACTTCATTATGGCGAAATTCAATCATTTTGAACGGTCAGATTGATTAAAATCATAACACGCCGCGCTGGCAGTTAAGGTTTTTCTTTAACGCCCACTTGATTTAACGCTTCTGGTAAGTTGGCACGAGATTTGAATCGGTTTGAGCGACTTGTTTTTTGAGTCTGAATTGGAAATTCGACCGGCGGCTAAAATTTCTTAGCCGACACAAGAAAATTAAAGATTCAAAAATCACGTTTTGGAGACGATTAAAGTGAAAGAATTCAACCTCTCCGGTTACAATCTGCAAACCAAAATTTTTTGGAGCTTGATGTTGTTTTCGAGCCTTTCAATATTAAGTTTTGCAATATACGACAGTTTTTCATTTTTTCTTCCGCAGTTTACGCTTGTTTTCATAACCTTAATTGTTTCTACGTTGATTAACCGTCACGAATTTACGATTCCGCAGACGAAAATAAAAATTAAGGCGCGGGAATTTATAGTATTTTGGGCAATCATCTGGCTAGGCGTGTCGGCAGGCATTTTAGTCGCCGCTGCGTCTGCGTTCGCCGGATATGTTGCCGCCTCAAAAGACAAAAAACAATGGCTGTTCGGCGTATTCGTCAATATCAGTGCGTCTTTTGCGGCGGGAAATATTTTTTATTTGTTTTTGAAATACGCTGCCGGTTTTACGGAAACGGTCGTTGCGGATAATTCTCTGAATTTAACTTGGCTGATTGCAGCAATGGGACTAATGGCGCTGATGCATTATGTTTTATCGGCGTTGTGCAATTGTTTGTTTCTTCAGCTCGAAGGCGGAAATCCTTTTTCTCAAATTCTGAGAGAAAATTTTCTCGGCACGCTTGCGAAATATTTAATCAGCGTTTTTGCTACTTTCGTGCTGCATTCTGCTTTTCTACAGTTTGGTTTACTGTTCGGCTGGGTAATTTTGCCTGTAACCTTTTTCGCGCATGTCGCTTATCGGATTCACGTTTCGCGTCTTGCACAGAAAACAAAGGAAATTTCAGAAGCCAGCCGGATTCATCTGGCAACGGTCGAAGCGCTCGCCACGGCAATCGACGCGCGCGACCAAGTCGGGATGGGTCACGTTCGCCGGACGCAAATTTACGCAGTCGGCATCGGCAAGGTTTTAGGTTTATCCGAAAGCGAACTGCAGGCTCTTAACACCGGCGCGCTTCTACACGACATTGGGAAACTAGCCGTTCCCGACCATATTTTGAATAAACCCGGCAGATTGACTTCCGCCGAAATGGAAAAGACGAAAATTCACGCTTCGGTCGGTGCGTCGATTTTAGAAAAGGTGAATTTTTCCGATCCGGTTGTGCCGACCGTTAAATATCATCACGAAATGTGGGACGGCAGCGGCTACCCAGAAGGCTTGGCAAAAGAGAATATTCCGTTGACAGCGCGAATTTTGTCGATTGCTGATTGTTACGACAGCTTGCGAAGCGAGCGTCCGTATCGTCCGGCGGTTTTGCGCGACGATGCGCGACGCTTTCTGATAAACGCAGCAGGCACACAGTATGACCCGAAAATTGTCGATGTCTTTTTGCGTAATTTGCAGCAGTTCGAGACGGAAATCGCCGCGCAGGGATTTTCCTATAGCTCGGACATCGAAAGCAGCCTGCAAAACTCGTTTGACGAAGACGACGACCAGAATTACGTCGAACAAATCAAACGCGCCAATCGTGAAGTTTTCACGCTTTACGAGTTGGCGAGAGTTTTCGGCTCGTCTTTAGACCTTGAAGACACGCTGGCTTTATTCGTCAAAAAAATTAAGGAATTTGTTCCCTTTGACACTTGCGTCGTCTATCTTGCCGACGCAAGCGGCGAGCGTGCGAAGGCGGCTTACGCGGCTGGTAAAAACAGTCTGGCGCTCGGCGAAAAACGCATCAAAGCAGGCGAAGGCGCAACCGGCTTTGTTTTGAAAAAACGACAACCGATTCACAACGTTGACCCGGGAATGGATTTTACCTTCAATCAAATTGAGTTTGTCGAAGAATACAAAGGAATGACTTCGCTGCCCTTGATTGTCGAAGATAAACTGGTCGGCGCAGTTTCGCTTTATTCGTGCGAGATAGAAACTTACGAAGAAGAACATCTGCGTCTTCTGGAAACCGTTTCGCAAATTGCGTCGGATGCGATTTACACGGCATTGCAGCACGCCGAAACGGAGTCGAAAGCTCTGACCGACCCGATGACCGGCTTGCCGAATGCCAGAAGTTTGCAGATGCAGTTTGAAAAAGAAGTCGCGCGCGCCAGCCGAAAGGACACTAATTTTCACCTTTTGATGCTCGACCTCGACGGGTTTAAAGCCGTCAACGACACTTTCGGACACAAAGCGGGCGACCGTCTGCTGCGGGAAATTTCCAAAGTAATGCGCGGTCAGCTTCGCGATTATGATTTTCTGGCGCGGTATGCCGGCGATGAATTCGTCGTCATTGTGCCGGAAACCTGCAACGAAGACATTAGCGATTTGTGCGAGCGAATGGAAAAGGCAGTTTACGATTATATAATGCCGGTTGACGGAGAAAATTTCGCGCGCGTCGGTGTCAGTCTCGGCGCAGCTTGTTACCCCCAACACGGCGAAACAATCGACCAGATTATTGTCGCCGCCGATAAAGCGATGTATTCCGTTAAAACGACGCGCAAGCAAAGAAATAAGCAGTTTGCTAATTCGGCGACGACAATGCCCACGCCTAAATTTATCGAAGACAATTTTATCGTCGAACTCGACGAAAGCCATATTATTTCTTCGTCGGCAATCAACTAAAACCAGTCTAAAGTCCAATGTCCAATAAAGTTTTCGACATTGGACTTTGGACTTTAGACTTTAGAAGGCTTGTGTAAAGCGGAAATGAAGTCGTCCTTGTTTTAAGCGGTATTCAGCGTTCGGCGAAAACGATTGCGGAATTATAAATATCGGCGGATTGAGCAAATAGCCGTAATCGATGGCAAACTCGCCGCCGACAGGCGCTTTGATTCGGAAGCCGAGACCGACCGTGTTTGTCCAGCGAGCGTTTATGTTTTGCCGGAAAACATCATTTGCAGCAACTTGCGACCGTTTGAAAATATCGCCGACGCTGCGAAAAACATTGCCGCCATCGTAAAATGGAACGACGCGAAGACTTTTCGTTAAGGGAATTCGCGCTTCGAGATTTGTAATTGCCAGAGCGTTTCCGCCGAAAGGAATCGTAAAAGAATTTAAGGTTACAATATCGCCTTTTGAATTGCGAAAAGTTCCCTGCGGCGCAACCACCACGCGCGGACCCGCACCCTCGAAATCAAATCCTCTCAATGTCGTCGAACCACCCGCAAAAAATCTTTCGCTTATCGGCAGAATGCCTTCGAGACCGGGAAACTGCGCGCTGGAAAAACTTGAGTTGCGCGAAAAAACGCTCGCCAGTCCCAGAACGGCGCGCCCGGCAAGCGTCGTGTTTTTCAATTTCGGAAACGTATAAAAAGTATTGTAAGAGCCTTGAAATTTGTGAAACCCAATATTTGCGCCGAGCGCCGGAAGCGAGAAACTGTATTCAGCCGTGATGTAATTGCCGCGCGTCGGGTCGCCCGGATTATAGCGACACGGGTCGCCGGGGTCGCCTTTCGAGATAATTTCCAGAAGCGTGTATTTAATCGAGCAGTTTTTCCGCGTGTCGAAAACAAAATTTGCACCCAAACCTGAAGTGCGGACTTTTCTGTCAGGTTCGAGCAAATCACGAATCAGAAGACTCTCGATATTAAACAGCCGAACGTCTTCATATTTATAGCGGACAAATAAAATGCTTCGGTATTTACGACTGATTGTGCGGCTCGTTTCCGCCGAAAGCGTCAGGCGGTTGATTGTCGGCGAGCCGGTTTTTGCGCCGAATTCATCTATCGGATTGCCTTTTTCGTCAATTCTCTGAACGATGCCGAACGTTCCTTTATCAAAAGACGTGCGGAAAAAGCGCGTTACGGTCGAATCGCGTTGATACTGCGCAGTTACAGTCAGCGGCGCAAAGCGATTTTTCCCGTCCGGCATAAATCGCGGATTCAAATAATCGAGCTGAACGAGCTGCTGCAGTCGGCTCATACGAACGCGCGCTCCGCCCTGCTGCAAATTACCGAACAGATTAAAATGCCGAATGTCGAAAAATCCGTTTGCGCCGATGTCAGTTGAATAACCACCGCCGTATGTGATGAGACGAGGCTTTTGCTCTTCAACATTGATGATAATGTCGCTCAAGCGCGCCTTGCCGTCCGCCGTTTCGCCTGCCGGTTCGGGTTTTATTTCCACAAGTGAAAAAGCGTCGGTCGCGTAAAGATTCTGCTCGCTGGCAAAAATATCAGTTGCGCGCAGAACGTCGCCGCGCCGCAAATTGACGGCTTTTAAAATCGCATTGTTTTTCGTCAAATCGTTGCCATTTATCAAAATGCGATTGATGAAAACTTTTTTGCCTTCGTTCTCTAAATTGTAAACGACTTTTACCGCTTCTTCCGTAGCATCGACGGCGTGCGGGATTTCGACGAGCGAGTAGCTTACCTTCGCATCGTAAAAACCTTCCTGCGAATAAAACTCTGATAAACTCCTGACGCCGTTTCTCGCACGCGCGCGCGAAAAATTTTTGCCGACAATATCGGGAAGTTTTGCGCGCAGAAGGTCAGTCGGAAACGCTTTGTTGCCCTGCAGCTCGACGCCCGCAATACGCGTCGGAATGCCTTCTTCGACGACGAAAGTAATAATCAAATTATCGCCCGTCGGCGAAACGCCCTGCCTGACCGTGACCTTGTTTCTGCGGTAACCAAGCTCACGCAGAAGAGATTGAAGCGTCAGGCGGTCGTCTTCCAAAATTTCGTTGCTCGTATATCCGCGACCATAACCAAAAAACGGAATAAAGCCGAGCGCGTTTGCTTTTTGTGATTTCAAAACGCTTTGCACGTCGGCAGTCGTTATTTTGTCCGTGCCTTCGATGCGAATATCGACGAGTTTTAACTGACGATTGAGATTGGCTTTGTAATTTACGTCAACGACGCGGTCGGTTAAATCTGCGCCGCTCAAAGCACCACATATAACTTCGGTTTGATTGGCGGTCGCGCTTGCCTCGTCTTCGGTAAATTCCGGTTTGACGGCGCAGAGCGGCGTAACTTCGGCGAAGAAATAACCTTTCTCCTGATAAAAATTTCGCAGACGGCGCGCGCCTTCGATAATCGCCGCGTAATCGAGAGTTCCTTCACGCTTGATTGAAAGAAGTTTGGTGAGCGTTTTATCGCCGAGCTTTTTTTCTTTTCCCGTGTCGACCGAGACATTAACCGCCGCGCCGACCTTGCCGTTTAATTCAATGCTGACCGAATTTTTTTCTCTGTTATAAACGACGCGCGCGTCTTCGAGTTCGGGCGCGAGAAATTTTTCTTCGCGCAGCGCTTTGCGAATTTTGGCGACATCGCCGTCGAGCAATTCGCGCGAATACGGCTCGCTCGCGAAAAGCTCGAGTTTTTGGCGGACTTTCGTCGCGTCGAATCCAGCGATATTGATATTAAAATTTTCGACCGTAGCCTGCGCGTTCGGCACTACGTTAAATGTAACGGCGACTTGCGTTTCGTTGTTGCCGATGGGCTGTTGGGTGGCAGTAACTTCGGCGTTGAAATACCCGCGCTCGCGCAAGTAATCCAAAATCAAATCAACGTTATTGTCGAGCGTCTGCTGCGTAATCGCCGTTCCGGGATTGAGCAAATTCAATTTCAAAAGAAGCTGCTGTTCGGTAACTGATTCGCCGACCGTTTTGCCGATTTGAACGTTGACCTTTTCGGCTCTGGTCTTACGCCTGATAACAAAACGCAGATTGACACCCGCTTGCCCGTCTTCGTTCGCTTGGACTGCGGAAACCGAAACGATTTTTCCCGTATTGTAGAGAGCTTCTATAGCGTCGCGGATTTTGACGGCAGAGTATTTTTCGCCCAGCGCGTTGCGCGCAATCAGACGATATTGCTCTTTGGCTGAATCGTCCGCTCCGGCTCGCTCAAAAGAAACATCAACATTTGTTATTTGACGATTTTCATATTTGCTTTGAGCGTGAGCGGGCGACAGTATAGCGAAAAATGCGAGGCAGAAAATAGACAGCAGACGACAAACAACAAAAATCGAAAATCGGAAAATTCCGATTTCTAAATTTTCCGATTTCCGATTTCCATTTTCCATTTTTTCTAAAATCTTTTTCTGAGACGAATTTCAAAACTAAAATTATTATTTTGGCGCGTTACGTTGCTCAAAGAACGTTGTTCGTATTGGGCGACAAACGACAGCCGGTTAGAGACGCGATATTCAAGAGCTAAAACTTGATTTTGGTCTTGCGATAAATTGGTTGAATAAGTTACCAGAAGATTTCTATTGATTTGTCTGCCGACGGTTAGACGCGCCGAAGGATTGAGCCGTTGACCGGAAATAATCGGGTCAATCTCGAACTTATTCAAGCCGAAAAGTTTATCGGTCGCGCGCCCCAGAGGATTATTAATCAATTGGTCGGTTAAAATTTCCGCCGCCGTATTAATTCCCGATTGCGCCAGCGTCGGGATTCCCGTGTCGGTATTTGCCAGATTGCCCGTCGTAATCAAAGAAATAACATCGGCTTGCGGCAGATTCGGACTCGAACGAACCGTTGCATTTAAGGTGTCGGTATTGGTCAACTCGCCGACCAGATTAACCGTGATTTGATAGCCTTTAATTTCGGTTGATGCCTGCAAATTTATAAACGGCTCGATGCTTGTGTTCGGCGGAAATTCAAGGACGCCGCGCTGAACTTCGTAACGGTCTTTGCGGAAAGTTATCGTGCCGCTGTTAGCTGTTATTCTGCCTGAAATTTGCGGGTATTCCGTATCGCCTGTTACGCGCAAACTTGCCGAAGCGGTCAAATCCGCCAGATTATTACGCACAACCAGCGCGTCGCGTCCTTCGATGCTGATGTCGAGCGACGGCACGCCGAAAAACGAAGACGACGACGAAGAACCGGAACTTTCCGCCAGCGAGCCTTCGCGCCTTCCGCCGATAAAATCAGCTAAATCAATATCCTTCGTGTAAACAGTGCGTTTGGCGTTAATTCTTCCCGTAATCAAAGAATTCATTACACCATTAATTCGCCTGCCGCTAAATTCGATTTCGGCATCTCCGGTCGTGATAAAATCCGGCGGCAATGGAGCGGTAAAATTATTTCCGTTGACGTTCAATCGGAAACCTTGAAGTTGAAGTCCTTCGAGAGTCGCGCCGCCTTCAGCCGTAATTTTGCCGCCACCTAAAAATCCATTTAATTGGTCAATCTGCGCTTGATTTGAAGTAAACAAAATACGCCCCTTGATACGGTCGAAAGACAAGCGCTCCGCGCCGATAAAAGTTGACACGGCAGCGTTTTGCAGCTCCGCCGTACCGTTCAGACGCGATGTTTTATTAACTCCCGTCAAACGGACAGCGACATTGGCAAAACCGGCGACGAACGTATTTTTTGAAAGCGCGTTAAATATACTCAAATTTACCTTTCCGTCAACGGTCAGATTATTAATACCGTCGTCGGTCAAAGCCTTCGTGCCGGTAACGACAATGTTGCTGCCGCCGCCGGAAAATTTTGCGTTCTCAACAATAACTTCCTTGGAATTAAAACGCACTGCAACTGGTTCGGAAGCGATGAGCGGCGTATCACCGATTTGCAAACCGAATTTACTGAACTCAGCCGCGCCCGCTAAATTGTCGGTCGAAAATGTGCGTCGTCCGTCCGCCCCTAAAACGGAAAGATTGCCTTGCAGAAAAACTCTGCCCGTCGCCTGTCCCGTAATTGTAACGTCGCCCGGCGGCGGATAAAGCGCGATAAACGGCGCAAGTTCCGTGTTGTTAAAAGTCGTTTCCGCTTTGAATGGCAGATTCTCGTCGGCGAAATTGACGCTTGCCGTAATTACCTGCGCCTGACCCTGAAAATTGGCGGTCAAATTCGCGTTAAGCTGCTGGTTTTCAGTTTTGCCGACAAAGGCAACTTCGCCGAGCGCGTTTTCATTAACGACGACATTGCGCCCGACGCCGTTGAAATTTATGTTATAAGTTTTCGCGTCTTCGGTTCTGCCTGTCGCTTTTGCCGTTAAATCAATAATGCCGTTGATGCTCGACAAATCAGTTCCGCCCGGCAGAAACGGTCGAACGCGCGCCAGAGCAATATCTTTGCCCGAAACGTCAAAATCAAAAGCGGTCGTGTCGGTTTGGTAAGTTCCGTTCGCGCGCAAATATCCTTCGCCGAAACGCGCTTCAAATTTTGCGAGATTTACAATTGTTCCGGTAAACGTCGCTTTGGCGTCAAAACCGTCAAACGGCTGACCGCCAATCGTGCCTTTACCGGACGAGATATTTGCTTCGCCCTGCAAAGCGTTCGGTATTCCGCTGATATTTATTGTGCCGGAAGTCTGCGCCTGAAAATCCTGAAACTTAGCAGGCAGAAAATCTACGGGCAGTGCCGCGATAAGATTGCCCGTATTTATATTATTTAATTTGGCATTCACCGATATGTTATTTGTACCGGCGTTTGGAATGTTGATGTTGAAAGCGAGATTTCCGCCTCCTGCTTCCTGCAAAACGCCGTCGCGCAGTTCGATCCCGACAGGCGAAACAAAAAGATTTGTCGCAACCGAGCCGAGATTGCGACCGCGTAAAGCGAGCGAATCAACCGAAGCGCGACCTTGAACTGTCGGGTCGGATAAATTACCCGTTAAATTACCCTTGAAATTAAAGTTTCCCGCAAATTGCGCTTGATAAGAATCGAGCCGCGATTCGAGCGCGGGCGAGAGATTCAAAACTCTGAGTATTCGCTCGATTTCGCTCGCGTCCGTAGAATTAAGCGCGAGATTTAAGTTTGAGTTTGTGCCGCTCAAATCGAATTGTCCGGTCGCGCCGAGCGCGCTTTTTTCCGTATTCAGATTGGCGTAATCAATATTGAAAAGTCCGTTTGTCGCGCGAAGTCCGAGTTTGCCGTTGACCGGAACAAGCCCGCGTTCCTGAGTTCCCGCGTTTGCCGCAAAATCTGCGGTTAAAGTTCCGCTCGCCGTTTTGAAGTCCGTTCCGGCGAAGGTTAAATTTGCATTTCCGGTGGTTTTTCCTTCAATCGGCACGACGCGCCCGCCTTGCAGCGCGAGCAGTTTCGATAAATCAAGATTGGTAAAAGCGGCGTCAATGCGCGAATTGCGGCGATTGTTTAGAGCTATAACGGCATTTCCGTTAACGCTGCCGTCCATCACGTCGGCGGTTAAATTGTTAAGCGCGACCTGCTCGTTTTCAGCGACGACAGCCGCGCGCGCCGCGCCCAAGCGGACGCTTCCCAAAAC
>JALYZF010000243.1 GCA_030948995.1 Acidobacteriota bacterium | reverse complement strand
CCTTCCTTGCGCTCGACCGTTACGCCCGGATAATTGGCGACTTTCTGCCGCATTCCGGTCAAAGCGTTAAAAAGCGTCGTTTTTCCGGCGTTTGGATTCCCCGCCAGAGCAACCGTCAGATATTTTTTGTTTTGGGCGGCGAGTTTTGTTTTTGTTGCTGTCGTAGCTTTCACTGTTTATTACTCACTGACTTCGATTGTTTGCGCTTCGCTTCTACGCATTGCCAGATTGTAGCCGCGTACGCGAATTTCCAAAGGGTCGCCGAACGGCGCGGATTTTATGAGACGAACGGAAACGCCCGGCACGATGCCCATCTCCATTAAACGCTTTGTTACAGGAGTGTTTCCGTTAACGGATATGACGCGCGCGCTTCGTCCGGCGGGCAAATTAGTCAGTTTCATAAAATTTGTTCTTAAATGAATTCGCAAAATATTAAACTTCGACAAAATCAGTGTAGCCTAATTGAAATCAGTTTTCAATTTCAATTAGATACTTTTAAGATTCTTATAGAAAGTTTTTTCCGCAAAAATTATTTCGGCGAGATTTTTGTTTCCGAAACAAGGTCGGCTTGATAATTACCAACGACAAGACGCAGCGGCAGACGCTTTTGGTCGTTACTGAGCCATAGCTTCAAACCCAACTGGTCGAAACTCGGATTTCCCGTAATAATAACGATTAATTGCGCCGGGATTTTTTCGCCTTTTAAGTTGATAATTTCGCCGTCCGACGGCTGCAAGGTGAAAACGTAAGATTTCGAGCCGACAAAAACCGAAACGCGCGTGTCGTTGACGGGATTTTTACGGTCTTTACTCGGCTTCAAATTAAACGAGCGAACCGCATAGGCGAGCGACAAAAGACTATGCGTGCCGACGGGAATTTCCGCGCGATTTGCGCCGCCGAAAACTGCAAATCCGTTTTTCTGGTCAAATTGCGCGGTTTGATTAAACTGGCTGAAAAATCCCGTAGATTTCAGTTCGATTTGTTGCGGCTCGAGCGTATCGGGATTAACCTGCGCGCGGATGCCGTCGTTTAAGTTGAAAAGCGGATTTCCGGCTTGCGTTTCGGTCGCCGTCGCCGTCAGCAAAAGACTGTCTTGACGCAAAAATTGTTTGCGCTCTTTTGCCTGCAAAGTTACGTTTCCGAAATATTTGCCGAGCATCGAAACTTGATACTCCAGAGTTTCACCTAATTCAAACGGCAAATCGGGCGAAAGCGGCTGGTTTTCGACGTAAGGCGTCGCGGTCGCTTTCGGACGCGGCGTTTTTTGTGCTTGCGGCGTTTGAATTGCAACAGGCGTCGGCTCGGCTACGGTTTCCGGTTCAATCATTTGAACGCTGGCGAGCGCGGCGCGAAAATCGCCTTTCGCGGTTTTAAAACGAATCAAAACCGGAATTCGCGCTTCGTCAACGCTGAAATTAATTCGTAAATTAGTGATTCCTTTTTCGACAAAAAACGGACTCTCTACAGTCGAAACATTAGTTTCAAATTCGCCCGCGTCGGTTCTGACTCTTTCGCTCGCCGCGCTCTGTAAATTTACGCTGTAAATTTTTCCGTCTTCCTCGAATGTAAAAGTTCCGACGCCGCCCGCGTTTCGCGCTTGGTAAATAAAGGTCAGCAAATCATTATTTGCGGTCTGATTAACTAAATAATTATAAATGGTTTCTTTCGGCAAAACTCCGGCGTTCGATGTTTTGCGAATGTATAGCGGAAGATTGTTTTCAGCCGAAGCGTAGGTAGTGCGTTTTTCGTCGAGCGAATAAAAAGCCGAGCTAACCAAATCAATTGTTTTAATTTTAGATTGCACTTCGACGGCATCTTTCTCGCCCAATTTCCCGCGCGATACGACGTAAATTTCAGCGTATGCCGCATTGCTGATATTTCTAAATGAAACGTTATAAGTTAATCTTTCGCCGACTCGGAAAAACGGCATCGAATGACTTTCAATGCCGTCGGCATTTTGGGCGGAAGTTGGACGAAAAACAAAAAGGGCGGCAAACGACGCGGCGAAAATAAAAAAAACAAAGGAAAAAAGCCGCAGATTGTGGCGAAAAAATTTGAATTGTTTTTCTAGTTTGAGAGTTTGCAAATTTAATGTTGGCATTAAAAGTTTTTTCTTAAAAAGCAATTTCCTCTAAAATTTTGCGCGCCGCCGATTGCCTGTCTCGCGCCTGCAAAATCGGTCGTCCGACTACCAAATAATCTGAGCCGGCGCGAACTGCTTCGCTCGCCGTCATTACACGCTTCTGGTCGTCATTCGTTGCAAAACCTGCGCGAATTCCGGGCGTAACGATTAAAAAATTTTTGTCCTTTATATTTTCGCGTATCAAGCTGATTTCCAGCGGCGAAGCAACCACGCCGTCTAAACCGCAATTTGCTGCGAGGCGAGCTAGTTTTACAACCTGCTCGCCGATTTCAGTTTCAATTCCCGTCCCGCGCAAAATTTCCTGATTAGAGCTAGTCAAAACGGTTACACCGATTATTTTCGGCGGCTTCAGATTTTCTTTTTCGCAAACTTCGCGCACCGATTCTGCGGTTTGTCTCATCATTTCCGCGCCGCCGAGAGCGTGAACATTAAACATCCAAACCCGCATTCGCGCAATCTCTATAGCCGCTTGTGCGGTCGTGTTCGGAATATCGTGAAATTTGAGGTCGAGAAAAATTTTAGCGCCTGTGGCAACCGCTTCACGCACAAAAGATGCGCCCGCCGCCGTGAAAAGTTGCAAGCCTATTTTGAACGCGTCGACTTCGCCCTGCAATTGATTGATTATTTCTCGCGCTTCATTTGCGGTTTCGACATCGAGCGCGACGATAAGACGATTTTTATTCACGAATTTTACTGGATTGATTTATAAATCTGCTCGCGGAAAAATTTATTCAAACGTAGTGAGCCGCCCGTTAACAAGTGTTTTTTATCTTTTGTGAAATGCAGAAACGGCAACGCGGTTTTCATCTCAAACGGTTTCCTACCACTCAAAAATTCTAGGCATTGCGCGCCCGATTCCTTTTTTTCGGCAATCGTTTCAAGGATTTTTTCTTCTCGTTTTGCGTCGTTCTGGATTTTGCAGATAATCGCCTGCATAAACAGCGCGTCGGTATATTTCGCGTCGAGCGAAACGGCTTTCTCGAAAAATCGCAATGCCGCATCGTATCGCCGTAGCTGAAAATAAGCGCAACCGATTAAATAATTTAATTCAGCCGCACCCGAACCACCTGCCGCCTGCTTGAAAGCGGCAAGCGATTCCGTCCAGTTTTCTTCAAACGCCGCCATCATTCCCCAGACAAAATGAACTAAAACCGACGCTTTTTCGTTGTTTGCCAGAACACTCAAAAGCCTTCGCGCCGCGTCGGTTTCGCCAGTGTCCGCATAAATCGAGCCGAGCAGAAGCAAAACTTTTTCGTCGTTCGGCGCGAGTTCAAACGCCTGTTCGAGATAAAATTTCGACTCGCTGAATTTATCCGCGCGATAAAAATTTTCACCGATAAAAATCAGCAAGGGCGCGTTTTCCGGCGAAAGCAGCGCGGCGCGTTCGAGCATCTGAAACGCTTGTTTTTCTTCGCCGGATTTAAGAAGCCGAATTCCCTCTTGCAAAAGATGAGAAAACAATTCAGCATTCGGTTTGTCGTGCTGCGTCAATACGAGTTTTAAAAACTGTTTCTGTTTGTCTTCAACTTCAATCCGCTCGATTTTTTGGCTGGATTTTTCATCCTTTTTTTGGTTTAACTGCGCGGCAAGTTCTGGATTTATTTCTTTGATGGCGTCGGAAAAAGCGCGAATAAATTTCCGGTCTTTTTTCAATTCTTTAGCTTCGCGCGCAAAAAATTCAAAAGCCATTCCGAGTTTTTCCGCCACTTGCGCTAATTGCAATTCAAGCAGGGTAACTCGTTCGAGCAGATGGTCTTCATAATAACTCGGAACGATGCCTTCGTCGTGCCGAAGCGAAGGCGGAAACACGACGAGCATCAAGCGCGTTCCGCATTTGGAGCAATTTCTCTCGCCGACAAGATTGGCGGCGCGGCATTTCTGGCAGTATTGTGAAATTTTTTCCACTTTTCTTTTTTCGATAAAGGCTAATCAAAGTCCAGAGGATTTTTAAATGGCTTATCAAGATCGCCAGCGGCGCGTTTTTTTGCTTCCTCAAATTTCTCTTCCAGAATACGCGAGCGGTCTTTTTGCGCCAGCGTTTCTTGGGCGAAAATCTGCTCTCGCAATTCCTTTTGCTTGTCGAGTTCGCCGCGCAAATCTTCAAACGAGCCATGCGCTTTTGTCTTTTCCTCGTGCGCCAGAAGCGCGCCGGAATTAGCGTCCAGCGTCAAGGTTGTGTCGCAGCAGGGACAAATTACGGTGAGTTTCTCCATAACGATTTTGATTATAACTGAAAACCTTTTGAAATTTTAAAGTTTTTTTGAGTTAATAACTTTTTATGACGCATGCAGTTTTTTTTCCAAATTATTTTTGACGTTGTGCCATTCGGAATCGAGAATGCTGTAGTAAACCGTATCGCGGATTCGCCCCGAATCAGTAATTGCGTGTTGACGCAAAATGCCTTCTTCCCGCGCGCCGATTCGCTTAATTGCGTTTCTCGATTTTTCATTGAGCGCGTCGGTTTTCAGTTCGACGCGGATGCATTTCCAATTTTCAAAAGCGTGCGTCAGCATCAGCAGCTTTGCTTCCGTATTTATCCGAGTTCGCTGCCACTGCTGGTTTATCCAAGTCCAACCAATTTCCGCGCGGCGGTTTCGCACGTCGATATTTCCGAAGCGTGTCGAGCCTATTATTTTCCGTGAAGATTTTTCAATCGTTACAAAAGGCAGCGAAACTTTTCTCTCAAATTCCTCAAGCGCGTTTGTAATATACCGCCTCATATCGTCTTTATTTTTGACGATTGTCTGTGTCCAAAGCCATAATGTGCCGTTCGCGCCGACTTCGTACAGTTCGTCTAAATGGTCAACGCGCAAAGGTTCAAGCCGGACAAAATTGCCGTCTAAAGTCACGGGTTCGATTTTCATAATTGGCAATGTTAAAAAGGGAAAAAACAAATCGCGGAAACTGATTTACTTTTTCCCTTTTTAACATTTTCACATTTTCACTTTAAATATCGTAATACATCGAAAACTCAAGCGGATGCGGGCGCATACGAAGCGGCTGAATTTCCTTTTCGCGCTTGTAAGTTATCCAGCGTTCGATAATTTCAGTTGTAAAAACGTCGCCTTTGAGAAGAAATTCGTGGTCGCTTTCGAGCGCCTTCAACGATTCGTCAAGCGTTCCGGGCAAATTCGGCACGTCTTTTAATTCTTCGGGCGATAAATCGTAAATGTCTTTGTCGAGCGGCTCACCCGGATCAATCCGGTTTTGTATGCCGTCGAGACCTGCCATCATCAGCGCGGCAAACGTAATATACGGATTGCACGACGGGTCTGGCGGACGAAACTCCAGACGCTTGGCTTTCGGCGATTGGGAAAACATCGGAATTCGCACGGCGGCTGAACGATTTCTAGCTGAATATGCAAGATTTACCGGCGCTTCAAAACCCGGAACGAGACGTTTATAACTGTTTGTCGTCGGGGCGGCGAACGCAACGAGCGCGGGTGCGTGTTTGAGCAGTCCGCCGATATAGAATTTCGCCATTTCGGACAGACCCGCATACCCGTCGCCGCCGAAAAGCGGATTGCCGTCTTTCCACAAAGATTGGTGAACGTGCATTCCCGAACCGTTATCACCGAAAAGCGGTTTCGGCATAAAAGTCGCCGTTTTGCCGTGCGCGTGAGCGGTGTTTTTGACGACGTATTTGAAAATCATCAAATTGTCGGCAGTGTGAAGAAGATTTGAAAAGCGAAAATCAATTTCGCATTGTCCGGCAGTTGCGACTTCGTGATGATGACATTCAACGCTAATGCCGCAGTCGGCTAAAATCAGCGAAATCGCGTTTCTTAAATCTATTAAAGTATCGTTGGGCGAAACCGGCACGTAGCCTTCTTTCGGGCGAATATGATTGCCGAAATTCGGCTGATTTTCGCCGCCGTTTCTACCTGTATTCCAATGCCCTTCTTCGGAATTTATCGAGTAACTCGCGCCTCGCTGCTCGTTGCTGTAGAAAACTTCGTCGAAGACAAAAAATTCGGCTTCCGGTCCGATATAAATCGTATCGGCGATGCCTGTAAATTTCAGATAGCTTTCGGCGCGGACGGCAATGGAACGCGGGTCGAGACCGTAGCCTTCTTTAGTCAGCGGCTCGACGACGTTGGCAATCAGGCAAACGGTCGTTTCTTCGGCAAACGGGTCAACCCAGCAACGCGCAGGATCCGGTACGAGCAGCATATCCGACTCGTTGATTGCCGCCCAGCCTCTTAAAGAAGAAGCGTCAAAACCGAAGCCTTCTTCAAAACAATCTTCGGTCAGTTGGTCAATCGGATAAGTCAAGTGATGCCACGAACCGATTAAATCGGTAAATCGCACGGAAAAAAAGCGCGCGCCCTGTTCGGCAGCATAGTTCAATACGTGTTTAGCGTTCATTAAATCTCCTGTTTTTGCTTTATGAAAAGAGAAAGTCGGTTGGATTTGCGCTTTATTTCACAGGCGCAAATCCGAAGCGATTTTACAACACTCGGACGCAAGTTCAAAATGCCTTTTTAATTATTTTTTCTTTCCTGAATTTAACTCCTATTGAAAAAATTTTCGCCGCTCAGATTACCATTAAAGGCTTATCAAAGCGGCGAAAGATACTTTTTTCAATTTATGTAAAATTTATTTTCTTATGTCAATTACGCCGCCCGCGACCGAAGCGACCGTTTTGCCTTCGGTATTAATCAAGCGAACGTCTTTAAAACCTTTTTCTTGGCTGATAGACAAAATCTTTTTCAAAACTTCCGTCTTTTCATCTTGACTTAAATTCTCCCAATTTGGCAGAACGATGCCAAAAAAAGTATTGTTGCCGATTCTTGCGTCTCTGATGTATTCATTCAGAGCAGAATTGTCGAAGGTAAGTTTTTTAACATCCTGCGAACTCTTGACATCTTCCTCTGAAGTGCTGCCAGACCACAAGAACAACATACCTGAAATAAGAAGCGTTGCGATTACCGCCGCCACCAGCCATTTATTAACGCCTTTTTTGACCGCCTTCTGAGAAGAAAGTTTTTGTTTTTCTTTTTTCGGAACTTCGTTAATCCTTTTCGGTGTTTCTTTATTCTTAACGACTTGTTCGCGGACAGTTTCTTCGGGCTTTGCAACCGGCTCGGGCATTACAAATTTGGTTTTTAAAATATCAACCAATTCCAAAGATTTGCTGACGGCATCAGAGATTACTTGATCGTGGAGAAAACCGTAAGTGTTTTCAAGTTTTTCAATACTGCCGTTTTCCTTTTCCCGCTCAAGCAAATCAATATATTTATTGCCGATTTTAGCGTTGCCTTCAACCGCCGTCGCGGTAACTAGAGGAGTAAAAAATTGCTCGTTGGTGCTTTGCTTAAAACTCCGCAACCGATTGAAAAAATCATTTCTAATTAATTCGTCGAAACTTTCCGCGCTTTCGGCTTCATCTATAAATTTTTCAAAATTAAGAGCCGTCAGCATAACTTCTGACTCGTCTTCCTCGCTCGTGTAAAGTGAAACGCTTTCCCATTCGGCATAAAGACGAGATAAGTGCTTGACCAGCGTGTCCTTTTCGGAAATAAGCTCTCTTTTTCTGTTATATAATTCTCTTGAGAAAAGCCGAGTTACAACTAAATCAAATTTGGCGCGAACGGCTTCTGAATACGGCGAGTTGCGGTAAAAACGAGCGAGAGAAATCAGCGCCTGCGAGCTTAAAATCGGCTTTGCCGTTTCGCAGTAATGGCGCAGATGCGATACGGAAATCTGCCGGTCGTTATGCGAAAGCGCGGCATACCAATTTTCGGTTTCCTGTCTGAGAAGAAAGTCGGCTTCGGCGTGTTCGGGTGATTGCGGGTCGGCGGAAACTTGCAAAAAATTATGCAAATCCTTTTTAACCTTTAAATCGTCGTAAGCCTTCGGAACAGTCTTTTCCTGCTGACGGGCAACGCCTGCAAAAACATGCTCGACCATTTGCAGACATAAAACTTCATCGGTTGCGCGCTTGCGAAAAAACTCAACTTGGTCAACGGGTTCGGCAGTTTCCGGCGGTTGATTTTGCGAAACATTTTCATTCACTTCAATGTTTTCCGTTAAATTTTCCGCTGTTTGAGTATGGAAAACTTCGGCATTGTCGGTTTGCGCCGCGTAGGGTTGAGGAGCAGGCGGAGAAGCGAGGATTTCTTGAAAATCCAAAACCTCTTGGTTTTCAAAATTTTCATTTACCGATTCTTTTACTGAGTTTTCCGATTCAATCCGTTTAGCGTCCCTTTCCGTTTTTGCATCGCTTTCCGCTTTTGCAGTTTCAATAACGGTCGCTTCGAGCAAATTTTCATCTTTCAACTCATCAATCAAGTCTTCAAAAATATTCATAAATTTATCAAATTAAAAAGTATCGGAGGAATTTACTGATGCCGATTGCCATACGGCTCGACGAGATATCCTTTTTCGTCCACGTCTATCGCGTATGGCACGCCGTCGTCGGCGGTAGTCTTTGTCGCTGTAATATGAAATCCGCTTTTTAGTTCGACATCGGTCGGCGCTGCCGGATTCATATCGATTGTAAAATTGCCCCGCGTGATAGAGTTTCCGTTTGTTACGCCTAATATTCCATATTTTATGGTGTTTAATTCACTGAGACGCGCATATCTTCCATTAGTTGTGTAAAAGGAAACTTCGTTGGAGATAATCGTTCGCATACTAGCATAAGCATTTTCATTTTCGCTGTTTCGCTTTGCTCTGAGCAGACCAGGCACGGCAAGCACCGCGATAATTCCGATAATAACAATAACTAACAGTAATTCAATCAATGAAAATCCGCTTTGACTTTTTTTTAACATTTTTTTGACCTCAAAAGTTTTTTATAATTACCCCGAAGTGACAATTTTCGGCACTTTGTTTTGACAAGTTTCGCCAACTATTACTGTTTTGTTTGGAGTAATTACTTTTTATGCACCATAAAAATTTAGAAATCTCGGTTGCAGTAAAAATTTACCGTGTCATTCCAAAAGCACGAAAAGCAATAAGTATGCCACCGAAAAAATATATTATTTCTAATTTGAATTTAAAATTTAACGGCTCAATTCGGCTGGCAAAAATGTTTTGGAAAAAATAGTTGTTGTTCTCGATTTTGTTTTTTGTTAAATTTCTTGTAAGTTATAGATTTTTATCTTGTCCGGTCGGAAACTCCGCTAGGGCGTTTCCTCTTTTGGAGAATCACAATTTGAGCGCAATTATTGAGCAGACAGCCGAAACTTACGGTATTGAAAATTGGGGTGCAGATTATTTTGGCGTCAACCGCAAAGGAAATATGATTGTTCGCGCGGCAGAGAACGACAATCTGACCGCCGATGTTAAGGAAATTATTGACGACCTTGCAAGGCGCGGAATCAACACGCCCGTTCTGCTCCGTTTTCCGCAGCTTATCGCCGGACAAATCCGCAAACTTCAAAAATCTTTTAAAAATTCCATTAAAGAATTTGATTATAAAGGCGAACATATGTGCGTCTATCCGATGAAGGTCAATCAGGATCGCGCCGTCGTCGAAGAATATCTGCGCGAAGGAAGGCGCTACGATTTCGGTTTGGAAGCCGGCTCAAAAGCCGAGCTTTATGCGGCACTGGCTTTGGAGCAATCGCCAGAGAGCCTTCTTGTTTTGAACGGTTTCAAAGACAGAGATTTTATTCGTCTGGCTTTTGCCGGAGCTCAGGCGGGGAAAAACGTAGTCATCGTCATCGAAAAACTTAGCGAGCTTGAACATACTCTTAAAATTGCCGCCGAAGTTACGCGCGAGAATCCCGAAACAAATTTGCCGATGGTCGGCTTGCGCGTCAAACTTTACTCGAAAGGTTCGGGAAAATGGGAAAAGAGCGGCGGCGAGGCGGCGAAATTCGGTTTGACGACGACCGAGATTCTCGAATGTATCCGTCGCCTCACCGAAGCCGGTCGCATCGATATGTTCAAACTATTGCATTTTCATATCGGCTCGCAATTGACCGACATCAAACGCATTAAAAACGCGATGAAGGAAGCGGCGCGGACATACGCTAAAATTCATCAGATGCAGATTCCGATTCAATACTTGGATGTCGGCGGCGGAATGGCGGTCGATTACGACGGCTCGCGCACTTCGTTTGAATCTTCGGCAAATTATAACGCGCAGGAATTTGCCAACGACGTAATCTATGTTATTAAAACCGTCTGCGACGACGAAGATGTGCCGCACCCGACGATTATTCAAGAATGCGGGCGCTATATTTCAGCTTATCACGCAATTCTTGTTACAAACGTGCAAGACGAAATCGAAACCGTCGTCGAAGATTTGACGCCGCTCAATCTCGACTCGGACGACCCGCAGGTGGTCAAAGAGCTTCACGATTTGCGTGAAAGCATTAACGGAAAAAATTACCGCGAGTATTATCACGACGCGCTCGAAAACCGCGAGCAGCTTTTTACGATGTTTAATCTAGGCTTGATTTCGCTCGAAGCGCGTGGTAAGGGCGAAGTTCTTTTCTGGGACATTTGCGAGCGCGCAGACCAGTTTGCACAGCAGAAAAAGTATGTGGCAGAAGAG
>JALYZF010000230.1 GCA_030948995.1 Acidobacteriota bacterium | reverse complement strand
GACTCGACGTTCAAACAACAAACGGCGGCGTTCGCCTGTCGCTACCCGAAACTTATGCGGCGCATATCGAAACCGGAACGGTCAACGGCGGCTTCAAAAGCGACATCAGCGCCTTAAATATTGACAGAACCGAACGCTCCCGCCCGGCGCGTATCAACACCGACCTAAACGGCGGCGGTGCGCCCATTCGTGTGATTACAACCAACGGCGGCGTCAAAATCTCATCCGCTACAAGAACTCTATAATCATAAAATTAGCAGGCGCGAGAAGACTAAACTACTTTCGCCTGCTAACTTCGTTCACACTCACTTGTTTTCTTTTCAATACATTTTTACTTCAATATTCCGCGCGCGATAACAATTCTTTGAATTTCGCTCGTGCCTTCGTAGATGGTTGTGATACGCGCGTCGCGGTAGTATTTTTCGACCGCGTAATGACGCGAGTAACCGTTGCCGCCGTGAATTTGAATGGCGTCGGCGCAGACTCGATTTGCATTTTCCGACGCAAAAAGTTTTGCCATCGAAGCATAGATGCCGGTTTGTTTGTGATTAGCGTCTTTCATCGCAGCGGCACGCAGCGTTAAAAGACGGGCGGCTTCGGTTTCTGTTGCCATATCCGCGAGTTTGAATTGTATCGCTTGAAATTCGGAAATAGGTTTGCCGAAAGCCGTTCGGTCTTTTGAGTATTTAGTTGCTTCGTCGAGCGCGGCTTGCGCGATGCCGACGGACAAAGACGCAATGCCGATTCTGCCATTATCGAGACTGCCGAAAGCTACTTTCATTCCGCGTCCTTCGCCGCCCAAAACATTTTCTTTCGGAACTTTTACATCGACTAAACTCATTTCATTCGTTTGCGACGCGCGTTGTCCCATTTTATGTTCGTGAGATGCGACGGTAAAACCTTTTGTGCCGCCTTCGACGATAAACGACGTGATTTCCTTCTTGCCTTCGCGCTCGCCAGTCGCCGCCATTACGATAAAAACTTCGGCTTGCTCGCCGTTTGAAACCCAAGCCTTTGTTCCATTTAAAACGTAAAATTCGCCGTCCTCGACCGCGCGGGTTTTCAAATTCGTCGCGTCGCTGCCCGCCTGTGGCTCGCTCAAACAAAACGCGCCGAGCTTTTCGCCTTTGGCAAGCGGCACGAGATATTTTTGTTTTTGTTCTTCTGTTCCGAAACTTAAAATCGGAAAACAGCAAACCGAATTTGTAACCGAAACAATTACCGCAACCGAAGCGTCGGCTTTTGCAATTTCTTCGAGAGCAAGCACGTAGGAAACCGCGTCGAAGCCCGCGCCGCCGTATTCTTCGGGAATAATCATTCCCATAAGTCCGAGTTCGGCAAGTCCTGAAAGCTGCTCGCGCGGAAATTTTTCCTGCTCGTCGTATTCGCGCGCGCGCGGCGCAATTTCGTTTCCGGCAAATTCCCGAATTGAGTTTTGCACCATTTGTTGTTCTTCGGTTAAATCAAAATTCATAAGAAAATACAGGTGTTTATTTTTCGGAATTTCAACTATATGAAAATTAAACCGGAAAAACAAACTTACGATTTGTCGTTAAAAACCGCAGAGAATTCCAAAATAAAAGTTGGTATATTATTTGCACTGAGGGAAATTATCTGAAATTGGTGTAGCAATATAATTCAGAGTAAAAATTTTACCGGAGGAAAATTATGCAAGGTCCATTACGAACAATTTTAGCGGGCGCGGCGGCTTGGAAATTCGGCGGTGGTATTTTCTCGATTATTATTATTTTTTTGGTAGTTTATTTCTTATTAGGTCACTGCTAATATTTGCAGTCAATTTATTGTTGGAGAATCAAAAATAAAAAAATCCAAAGTTAAACGGTAAAATTTAACTTTGGATTTTTATTGTTTTTGAATTATTGCGAAAACTTTACGAAGCTGCCTGCGAAGCATCGCGCATCAGCAGTTCAAACGTGCCGGGCGCGACTTTCCGAAACCGTCGATTGCGGTTTAAGGATACGGCAATCGATATGGTCGGATTGTTTCCCTTAAACTCAAATCCGCCCGCGACCAGCAGATTATAAAGCTCGTTGACGTGAAGCGGCAAACTCGCTTCTCTAAGGAGCAAAGTGCAAGCCTGCGTAATGGTTCTGTCAACAAATCGATTGCTTATCGGCTCGTAGTTTTGGCTGATTGACGGGATACTCCGCGAATGATTAATGTATGACACCGAATTATTCCGGTAGTTATTGTTCGGCAAATTGTTTTGATGCGATTGGTTATTCTGGTTATTTTGGTTAGCCGAATTATTATGATTGTTTTGAGCCGCCGAATTTATTCGCGGATGACGTTTGAGTTCGACTTCCAGATTGTAATCGTCGTCTTCAAACGGCTGTGCAGCGTGTTTTTTAACTTTCCAGCTTTTATTGCCCGTTCCCATCGTCGCCAGAAGACTGTAAATCGCCTCGCCGGTTTGCGCCGCGCTATTCTCTAACGCTTCGATTTCCTGGCGCAGCGAATCGGCTTCGGTTTCGACTTCGCGCAAGCGACCAAGAAGTCGGTTTTGCGCGTTGCGAGTCTGCCTCAAACTTTGTTCGAGAGTGGCAATTAAATTTTCGTTCAACATAATTTCCATTTTAGATTTTAGATTTTAGATTTTGGATTATTAAAGATTCAAACTGCGCTAACTGAAATTATTCTTTTGCGCCGCAAATCTAAAATCCTAAATCTAAAATCTAAAATTACTTGGCTCTTTCAATCATATAGCTCGGAATTTCTTCCAATGCAAGACGATACTCCGTTTTCGGCAATTGTTCAAGATTTTTTATCGCTCGGTTAGCAAAAGAATACGCTTTATCTCTAGTTTCGGCAAGCAGGTTTTCCTCTTCGAGACGCGCTAGAAGCCCCGCGCGCGCGATGTTTTCGTAATCGCCGTCGCGCATTATTTTTTCTAAATCCGATTTAATGCCCGCATCCCTTTCGACAAGCAGAATAAGCGGCAAAGTCAATTTTCCTTCCAATAAATCCGCGCCCGCAGCTTTACCTAGAATGGCTTCCTCCGCCGTAAAATCAAGTAAATCGTCGGCAAGCTGAAAAGCCGTGCCGAGATTCATTCCATAATCGCGCAAGGCATTTTGTTCGTCTTTTGAAGCGTTTCCTAAAATCGCGCCGATTTCGCAACAGGCGCTGAAAAGATATGCCGTTTTTCTCTGCAAAATATCAAAATATTCTTCGCGTATGATGTCGGTTTTGCCGAGCGTAGTCAGTTGAATTAACTCGCCTTCTGTCATTTTCCTCGTCAGGCGCGTTAAAATATCCAGAATCTCCAAACTTCTTTCCGAGAGCGAAGTTTCAAACGCCGACATATACAGCCAGTCGCCCATCAAAACCGCCGCTTGATTGCCGAACCGAGCGTTAACAGACGCTCTATTTCTGCGTGTGTCGGCGTTGTCGATAATATCATCGTGAACTAAAGTTGCCGTGTGCAACATTTCCATTACGGTCGCAAGACGAATGACATTTTCCTTTGAAGCGGTTCCACCGCTCGCATAATTCGACAGAAGAAGCAATGCCGGGCGAATACGCTTGCCGCCGGATGCACGTAAGTAGTCGCCCAAAAAATTAATAACCTGAATGTTTGAAGCAACTTGTCGCTCGAATTCTACTTCGACGAGTGCCATCTCTTCTTTTATCAAGCTGAAAATCTTTTGTGCCGCAGTATTTGGGTTTAATTTCTCTCTAATTGGTGAAAATATCTGCATTATTTTTCTGCTTTTGAATAGGTCATATAATATTTTCCCGTAATCAACTCTTTATCAACCGTTCCCCAATATCTCGAATCCGAAGAGTTATCACGATTATCACCCATTACAAAATATTGGTGTTCCGGCACTTTTCGCGGCGGAAAAGTAGCTTTAGATTGATTGTATGAATCATCAAGATATGATTCTTCCAAAATCTGCCCGTCAATATAAGTTTTACCTTCACGAATTTCGACTGTTTCGCCCGGCAATCCGATAACTCTGTTAAAATACCACTTTGAACGGTCTTTTGGGTAAAGAAATGTAACTACATCTCCTCGTTTCAATTCACCTACATTCTTGTCCATCAATACTCTGTCTCCCTTGTTAAAGGCAGGCATCATAGCTTTTCCTTCCACTAGAACCGGCATAGGTGAACACGCCAAAAAAAACAAAGAAAATAGGGCGATGCCCAAAACTGAAAGATAGTTTTTCATCAGGAATTTTTAATTCGAGCGATAATTATCAAACTGCATATCAATGCCGAAATCTTTCGCCTTGAGTTTGGCAATTACGTCTTGCAGCGTGTCTCGGTCTTTGCCGGAGATGCGAACGGTTTCGCCTTGAATCGAAGCCTGCACTTTCAGCTTCGCGTCCTTGATAAATTTGACGACTTCTTTTGCTTTCTCAATCGGAATTCCCTGCTGAATTTTTACGGTTTGGCGAACTGTTCCACCCGCCGCCGGTTCTATTTTCTGGTAATCGAGAGCTTTCAGGGAAATGCCGCGCTTTAAGAGTTTGCTTTGCAGAATGTCGTTCATATTCCGCAGTCGCGTGTCGTCTTCGGCTGACAGAACGAGGTCTTTGTCGGCGAGTTCGACTGTCGCTCGGCTGCCTTTGAAATCAAATCGCTGCGAAACTTCCTTGACGGTTTGGTTCAGAGCGTTAGTAATTTCCGCGTAATCGGTTTTTGAAACTATATCGAATGAATTTTCTTTTGCCATAAATATTGATGCAGATGCTTGAATTTTGAAAGTGTAAAGCATACCGCAAAAACACGCTTTGACCAAATTTCCCGCTTGCCGAAAATGAGTCTTCTTCAATCCTTTCGGTTGCTACTCTAATAAAAATAAAAAATTTTTGTTTACTTTTTTGTAATTTTGAGTAATTATGTGAATACACGAAAACTAAATAAGGAAAAATTTCCCCGTTTCCCTGTTTTAAACTTTTAAAATGGCGGTCGAATTTCTCGGTCGTCGCTTGCTTGGAGTTATTTTTATGAAGCATGGCAAATCCAAAAGAAATGCGGGCAATTACTGTTTTGGCTGCTCGGTTAAATTTTCCAAATATCGCCTGACTTGTCCTTTTTGCAGAAAGGTAATTATTGGGAATTTACCGATTTTGATAATTTCGCTGCTCGGAATCGTCGGCGTTTTGTTTACGGTTTCGATATTAGCTATGAATTGATTTCAAATCGAGCCGCAGAAAATCCGTAAAATTCTTTGTCGTCTGTCGGGCGAGCGATTCCAATTCAACCGCGTATAAATCCGCCAGAAATTTTGCTGTATGAACGACAAATGCCGGTTCGTTGCGCTTTCCACGAAACGGCGCGGGCGTTAAAAAAGGGCAGTCGGTTTCGATTAAAAGTTTTTCGAGCGGCACAACGCGCGCGGCATCGCGCAAATTTTCAGCTTTTTTGAATGTTACGTTTCCGGCAAATGAAATCAGAAAACCGATTTCCATCAAGTCCGCCGCCATTTCCGCCGTGCCGCCGAAACAGTGCATAACTCCGCCGCGAAAATTTTCATCGGAACATTCCGAGCGCAGAATCTCGACAGTTTCCGCGTCGGCATCGCGCGAGTGAATTATAATCGGTAAATCCAGCTTTTTTGCCGTTCTGATTTGTCTTCTGAAAACTTCTTTCTGCACGTCTCGCGGACTGTGTTCGTAATAAAAATCAAGCCCGATTTCGCCCCACGCGACGACTTTTTCGGTCGATTTCGCCAGCTCGATTAAATAATTTTCCGCTTTGTCGTCGTATTCTTTCGCGTCGTGCGGGTGAAAGCCGATTGCCGCGAAAACATTTTCGTAAGATTCGGCAACGCGAACGGCGCGCTCGAAATCGTCGCTGTTCGGGTTTCCCGTTCCAATATTCAGCATTGCGGTAACGCCCGCCTCGCGCGCTCTTTCGATAACCGCATCGCGATCGGCGTCAAACGCTTCGCCGTCGATATGACAGTGAGAATCGACAAAAATCATTTTTTGAATCTAACAATAATTTCAGGCTTTGACGAATTGAAATGCGATATAAACATTAAGCGCGCCGTTTAAGATTTCAGTGCGAATTCCGGTGGCGCGCATACGAAGTGAGCCTTCAGCATTTTGAACGGGGACGAGAAAGGAAAGTTTGTCGGTTTGCAGAATTTGAATCGGATTGATTTTTTTATCGAGCGAGCTTTGAACGAGCCGCGTCAAAAACGCGCTGCCGATGCCGTTCGTACCACTTAAGACGACGTTTGAAACTGTCGCGCGCCCGACTAAAATTTGTTTTTGTTTATCGAATTCAAGCTCGACGTTTGTTTCGGCATAGCCTTGAAAATCCACGCAGCCGACAAACGGCGGATTGTATGAACCGGCAAAGGCAACGGGAGCGTAGATTTTCCCTTCGCGGAAGCGCACGGCAGTTTTCACGCCGTCAATTTCACGCTGCAAGCGAATCGATTCATCACAGGCGGAATTTTGAATTTTGGATTTGGTTTCTTGAAAAGCGGAAACATTAGTAAAGGACTTTGGGCTTTTTTCGGCAATCGGAAACGAAGGCGTTTTCAGATTCGTAAAAATCGCGTCAAGCAGAGCGTCAAAAAAATGTTCATTCAGAGAGACGGTAACTTCGGCTGATTGCGCCTGCAAAGACGAGACTAACAGCAAACACGAGAAAATTGCGGTTAAAAGTTTTTTCATTTTAGCTTTTCATTCCTTAAAAATCGGCGGCAACTAGCCGGATAAAATAGTTTGACTGTTAATAGATAAAAAGGACAGTCGAGAAGATGCCTAAGGCTTTTGTAAAAGCGAGATTTATAAGAATAATTTTGGGCGGACAGTTGAAAAATTGGCTAAAAAAAAACAGCATACCGAAGCATGCTGTTTTTAGATGAAGGAGCGACTTATTATTTGCCAGTCGCCCCGTTGGTATTATCATTTATCATATATAATATCACCCCCAGGACTTACTTTGATGCAAACTTTTTACTTTGGTTGCTTGCACCCAAATAAATTCGTTTTTCCAGAGTAAATAGCTTGAAAACATTCGCTAATTATAAACAAAATAATTATAAAAAATTGGTTTTTATAGTTAAGCAGTATTTAGGTAAGCTAGAAGACAGAAGCATTGATGACAAAACAAATAAACTATTTCTACAATATCAATTAATATTTTTGCTGAAATAATTGTAAATAGAGGTGTCGAAAAATGAACAACAACCAACAGTCTCATCAATCCCACAAAATTGACCTATTAGATGAAATTCAAGAGGGTATTTTCATCTTGACTGGCGAACAGGAAATTACAATCAACAAACTAATGACCAATACATTTATTGTTGAAAACACAGACTTCGATTCTTTAGTGGATTTTTTTAAGGCAGCCGAAATTAAGAGTAAAGAAGATTTACAGAATAAAAACTTTGACGACTTTATCAAATCACATACTCGTTTTGATAATTGGGATGAAATGCTGGTTCAATCTTCGAACCAATACGTCTCTCGTCATGCCGGAGCATAAGACACGAGAGCGAATAGATACGGGCAGTAATGAGATAAATTAAAAAACAACTTAAATCTCTATCCGCAGTGAAATCAATTTAGCTTGAATTTACACGTTTATAAACCGCTTCTGACAATATCGTGCAGGCGGAGAAGTCCGACGCAGATTTTGTTTTCGACGACGACGGGCAGAACATTGATTTGACGCGGGCGATTTTCCATCAATCCGAGCGCGTCGAAGGCAAGCATTTCCGGCGTGGCAACAATTGGATTTTCCGTCATTATCATTTCGGCGTTTATATTTTCTAAATTTTCGCCGTTTGTTTTTTCAATCGTGCGGCGCAGGTCGCCGTCGGTTACAATGCCGATTAAATGTTTTTCAGAATCGAGAACATTGACCGCGCCGAGCGCGTGGCGGGAAATTTCGCGGACGACTTCGAGCCACGTCGCCGCGGGCGAAACGCTTGGACTTGGATGCATCAGATTTTTTACTTTTATCGTCAAGCGTTTTCCGAGTTGCCCGGCTGGATGGTTTGACGCGAAATCTTCGGCAGTCAGATTTTTCGCCTCCATCAAGGTCATTGCAAGCGCGTCGCCGATGGCGAGCGCGACGGTTGTCGAAGTCGTCGGAGCTAGATTTAACGGACACGCTTCGTAATCGACAGATGCGTCAAGGGCAACATCAGACTGGCGCGCCAGAGTTGATTCCAAATTGCCGACAATCGAGAGAAGGCGAACGCCGCGCGCCTTTATCGCAGGCAGAAGCGTTAAAATCTCGTCGGTTTCGCCCGAATTGGAAAGCGCGATAACGACATCGCCGCCCGCGACGACGCCGAGACCGCCGTGCAGCGCGTCCGACGGATGAACGAAAACGGCAATCGTTCCGGTCGAAACAAGCGTCTGCGCGATTTTCTGCGCGATGACGCCGGATTTGCCGATACCGAGAACAATAACTTTACTGTCGCAGCACGACAAAATTTCGACGGCGCGCTCGACGCTTTCTCGGTTCAAGCGCGCGGCAGTTCGCTCGATTGCCCGCGCTTCGATTTTTAAGAATTCGACGACTTTGTTAAAAGATTCGTTCACTTTTGAAAATTTTGCTGATAAAAGTGCGTTTTGGCAAGTCTGCAAAATTTCTGATTGTTTTCCAGCCGGATTTGTGGCATTGTTTTTCCAGTCAAATTTTCCATAAAAATTTTCGGAGGCTCGATGTTTCAACCTATTGAATTTAACCGTTCCGCCGTGCGCGCGGGTGACTGCATCAGCGACGGTTTGGCACTCATCCAGCCGAAATACTTTCTTTTTCTCGGCATAATCATCGTCGGTTTAATTATCGGCGGCTGTATTCCGTGCGTCAGTATTTTTCTCGCCGGTCCGATTGCGGTCGGAATTTTCTACGCTCTTTTCACGCAGATGCGCGGGCAGACGGTTGACTTCGGAATGCTTTTTAAAGGCTTTGAAAAATTCGTTCCAGCGATGGTCATCGGCATCATCGCCTCTTTGCCGGAAATCATCGGCGAAGGTTTCCGGTTGACGACAAATGTGGCGGATTTGGGCGCAATGATGGGAAATAAATCGTCTTTTGCGGCGCAGTCATCGCCGAATTTCGCGCTTTCAGCCGGTTTAATTTTACTGTTTTTAGTTATTGCGCTGGCAGCAATAATTTTCAGCTTTGCGTGGAAAGTTACATTTTTCTTTGCACTGCCTTTAATTGCCGAACACAATCTCGACATCGGTGAGGCTTTAAAACTCAGCTCTCGCGCCGGTTGGTCTAATTGGGGCGGATTACTCTTGCTTTTTATCTTTCAATTTTTAGTTGCATTAGTCGGCGTTCTAATGCTGTGTATCGGAATTTTCTTTGTAATGCCGATTATTCAGGCGTCGTCTGCCGTCGCTTTTCGGCAGGTTTTTCCTGACAATCAGCAACAGCAGTTTAATAATGAACCGCCGCGCCCTGAAGCCTACGGCGGAACTTACGGAACGCCGCAGTAAAAATCCAGCAACGAACCTTCAAGGGAAACAAATAAAATTTGTTTCCCTTTTAACTTTTGTCTGTTTGAATCCGATTCATAACGTCGAGAACAATCTGCCATTTGCCGCCGCGCAATTTCCAGATTTGCAAACTGTTTCCTTTTGCAGTTGTTTTCTCTCTTGTTTTTATTTCAAAAGTTGTCAGCGCATAAGCGAAATCACCGGCGCTTTGCAACGTCATTTTAACGCCGAAGTCGATTTTCGATTTGTCTTTTTTCGTCTCGAAAACGGCATTTCCTTTTCCAAGAATAGGAAATTGTTCGTCGCGCAGAAGGCGCACGTCGTCAGCCGCAAACATTTTATAAGCGCTGCTCAAACCTTTCTCCGCTGCCGTATCGTAAAATAAATTTACCGCGTTGGAAGCGACGGGTTTATTTTCGCCAGCGTTTTTAACAATATAGCTTGGCGATTTCCAGTTTGTTTCGACAGTTTCAGGCTTCGGATGCGAGATGCCGAAATCAATTACGGCTTTATAATTTCCGTCCGCCTGCCTTCGCCAGATTGTCATATAT
>JALYZF010000222.1 GCA_030948995.1 Acidobacteriota bacterium | reverse complement strand
GAACTCTTTTTTCGCGTAAACAATCGAAGGCGGAAACGAGTCCGTTTTATGAAACAGTAAAAGGAGTGGCAATAATGAAAATCATCAATATTTATTCGATTCGATTAGCAATTTTATTAACTTGTTTAGTTTTTTCAAGCGCGGCATTTGCCGACGTTAAAATTAAAATCCGCCAGACGATGAGCGGGCAGACGGTGGAAAATACGACTTATATCAAAGGCAAACGCGAGCGCGCCGAGCAGAACGCGGGCGGGATACAGACGGTCAACATTACGCAGTGCGATTTAAAACGCAGTCTTCAGATTATGCCCGCGTCGCAAACTTTTATGATTGATGCTTGGGAGCAGGCGAAGTCTGTCGCGCTAACGACCACAACGACGCAGGCGCAAACGCCGACGGAAAAAGGCGGCGTAATTAATTCGACGATTACGACCAAAGACACCGGCGAGCGCAAAACTATGTTCGGCTACACGGCGCGGCATTTGATTATCACGACCGAAACCGACTCTTCGCCTGACGCCTGCTCGCCGATGAAAAACAAAATGCAGACCGACGGCTGGTATATCGACGCGACTTTCGCGCTCGACTGCCAGACGGAGCAATACAAAACCTATAATCCGCGTTCGACTAAAGACGGCGGCTGCCAAGACCGTTACAACGTCAAACAAGTCGGCGCGGGAAAACGCGGCTATCCGCTTTACGAAAAAATGACAATGCTTGACGAAAACGGCAAGGAAACTTATTCATTCGTCAACGAAGTCGTCGAAATCTCGAACGCGACGCTCGACGCTGCTCTTTTTGACGCGCCCGCCGATTATCGTGAAGTCAAAAATGCGTCGGAAATGTATGCGCCGGTAGCGAGCGGCGCATACTCAGAGCCGAATTCTTATACGGCAAACGACAATTCATCAAGCGGCAATTCGGCTTTAAGTTCGAGCGTGAAAAATATGGCGAAAGCCAGCGATAATCCGACGCCGGAAGTCGGCGCGAAAAAAGCCGGAACAATTCGCATCGGCTTGGCGCAAGTGAAAACCGGCGCGGTCGGAGAAGGCTTAAACGCGCAGGAACTCTCTGGCGCGATTCAAAATTCTTTGTCGCAATATCTGAAATCGCCGAACGTTGAGCTAGTAGCACTCGAAGCCAAATTGCCTTCGGCGATTGATGCAGAAGCGAAAGCAAAAGAATGCGATTATGTAATCTACGCGCAGGTTTCGCATAAAAAAGGCGGAGGCGGAGGCTTTGGCGGAATGTTCGGCAAAACTTTGGGTTCGGTCGTCGCGCAAACCGGCATCGGACACACGGGCAGCGGCGTCGGCAACCTCACCGGACAAATTGCCACCCAATCAATCGTAGCCGCGACTTTAACGCAGAACGTCAAGTCGAAAGACGAAATCACGCTCGACATCAAGCTGACGAAGGACGGCGCGCAAACTTTGGCGAAGCAATACAAAGCGAAAGCCAAAGGCAACGGCGACGACATCATCACCCAAGTCGTCGAACAAGCCGCGCAAGCAATTCTCGACGCGGCGAAATAAAAACCGAACGAGATTCAGGCGGGCGAGCCGCGCGAATCGTTCTGAACCGATTGCCGCTCTAGTTTGTCGAAGTGGTCAAAGCTAACTAAAGAAAAATTTCAATTTTCTTTCAAAAGGCGAAACTCGAAAAGGTTTCGCCTTTTTCTCGTTTTGCCTTTTTCTCGTTTGATACTTTTTTTCGAGCTTTCGTGCGTTAGTTTTCGGTAGAGGAAATCGCCGTCCCCGCGGCGGCACAACAAGGAGAAAATTATGTCGAATCGTTTATCACGAAATCATTTCAGAAAATTCGTCGCAATCATTTTTTGCGCCGCCGTTTTATTCTCGACGGCAGCGGTAATAGCGCGGCGGTAATCAACACGCAAGTCGTTTTCAGCGAGGACGAAAGCGAAAAAGGTCATCAAGTTCAGGTTGACAGTTGCCACGCCTTTAACGACGAACACGAATTTATTGACGACAGCACGAGCAGTGAAACGACCAAGGCTTTCGGCGAAGGCGCGGCAGACGGTTTTAATTTCAGTGCCGGATTTCTTGACGGCAATTATCGTTTCAGTTTTCGCTTCCCGGACGCGAAAGGCACTTATACTTACGATTATCACTTGACGCATAAAGGTTACTGTCAGCCGAAAAACAATGAGCCGACCGACGAGACCAGAAATCAAGCAACGAAAGTTGACGGTGAAGCGGTGAGCATTGACGGTCGGATTGACCCGAAAAACCCGGACGTGGTTTCCGGTTCTAAAACATGGGGCGGCGAAAAATCAGGTGGCGTGCCGACTTTCAAATATACCGTAACGTGGAGTTTTCGCCGCAATCCGGGCGAGCTTGAAATCGAGAACATCACCTTTTACGAGCATCCTTACCCGGATTTTAATTCGTGGAAGGAAAAGGACGAAGAAGAAACGGTTGACAGCAACATCGTCCGCATCCGCGCGAAAATCGTCAATTACTCGCGCGAGACGAAATTCCCGAAAATCGAATTCAAAGAAACCAAAGAAAACATCACGCTCGACGGCGGCGAAACGAGCGTCTCGATTGTGCCCGGCGAGCAGCGCGAAGTCGAATATGTTTGGGATACTTCCGGTTTCGCCTGGGGCGTCGGCGCAGCGGGCGACGGCATCTATGGCGCGCTCGCGGAAAAGTTTGCGAGCGGCGATTACTCGGTCGCGGCAACCGCCGAGTCGAACGGGCAAACGTATTTAGCCGCAACCGGCTTTTCTATCGCTGCGACTGAAAATAAGGCGGCAAAGCCCGCAAAGAAATAATCTTTCCGGCGAGCTTTCAAACCAATGACGAGCGGCGCGGACGAAAAATTTTAGCGCCGCTTGATACTTTTCAAAGGCGGCTTGCACATTACAAGACGGGAATAATTTTTACCCGCGCCAGTTAATGCGCGGAGGCGATGTTGTTACAAACTTTACCGTCCTAAAACAATTGCCACCGGCTAATGAAGTCTAGAAGTAATCTTTATGGAACAGCCGAGAAATTTAAGCTGTCAATATCTTCCATGACCGTTACTACTTGCGGAGTGAATTGAAAATGTTTCGAGACAATTGTGAACACATAAGTTTCGCCTGCTGCAATATCTGCAAAGCGGTAATAACCGAAACTATTTGTCCGTGTCGCGCGCGTGTTGCCGTCGGCGTCAGTCAAATTAATAACGGCGTTCATCAAACCTCTTCCCGAAGGCGTTAATGCTCTGCCCGACACCGAAACCATCGCTGCCGTCGGAACTAATGGTGCTGTGCCTAACGACCAATCGGAAAACTGCGTCACATCGTTTAAGGTGAATATATTAGTCGCCGCGTCAAATGATGTCGGAGTCAAATAAGTGTTAGTTGAACCGAAGCGACGAATGAAATTGAAATTCGATTCATTGGCGCCTGCCGGAACATCTCCGTCCAGATACTGGAAAGTAACGTCGGCTTGCGTTATACCGTCCGGGTTTAATGTCCAGAAGCGTCTGATTGACTGAGCTGTATTGACTCCGCTCAGAAAACTTTCGGTTGCCGAAACGGTGAAAGCCAAGTTTCCGCCACCCGCTTTTGCATTAATTGTCACAGGCGATAATCCGCTTGCCGTGCCGACCGGATAGAGAAAAGCGCTAGGCAGCAATGCAGGCGAATCGGGAGAATCTGTTTGCAAATTCGTTTGCAAAGAAGGTTGCAAATTACCATTGTTGCCGCTGAAGATTTTGCGCAGATTGCCAATCACGTAACTTGACGCCGATGCTCCGCTGATTGAACCCGAAGAGCCAATGGTCAAACTATTGCCCGCGCCGGTTGTAATAATACCGTTTGTTAAAGTCAGCGTTCCGTTAATCGTTACATTGCCGCTCAAAGAAACGCCCGCCGAATTATTAACAATCAGATTATTGTAAACTCCTGCCGGAATCGTCTGAACGCTAGTTCCCGTGAAATTGATTGTTCCGGTTGACGTTAATGAACCGCAATTGAATGCGCCCGCGACGTTCATTGTGCCGTTGATGGCGCAGCTGCTTGTAATGGTCAACGCTCGTCCGCTGTTGACAGTCAATGTCCGACCTGAACTTTCATCCAAACTATTGACGCTCTGATTATTATTGGAAATAATCGGCTCATTAGATACTCCGCTTGCAGGAATAACAACGTCGCTCGTCGAAGTCGGAATCGTTGCCGGATTCCAATTTGCCGCGTTGTTCCAATTGGAAGCGTCTCCACTAGCGCCGCCAACCCACGTTACAGTGTTCGATGCCGCAGTTACGGTTAAAGAAATATTGGTCGAGCCTGACCGCGACTGAGCGTCGGCAATCGTTACGGGAAGCGTCTTGACTCCGGCAGAAGTTGCCGCCGCGACATTCGCATTAAAGGAGAAAATATTGTCTCCGGCTAAAGCGTCGCCGTTAGTTCCGTCGTCGTAGAATGTTTGCGCGACCGCGCCGCCAATGCCGCTCAAATTTGTGGTTACGATTATGCCCGTGCTTGCCGGATTCGTTCCCGGCGTCACAGTGACGGTTAAAAGCGTGCTGTTTCCGGCTTGCATAGAACTCGGAGTTGCCGCGCCCGTTCCGCCCGGATTGGTCGGACTGCCCGTGATGGTTGTCAGGTCATTAGCAGTATCATTGGAAGTATTGGTTTCACTGCCGCCGGAAACGCTTGCCGTGTTAGTTACCGACGCCGGCGCGTTGTTTGCGACATTCACCGTCAGAGTGATTACCGGATAGCTTGCACCGTTTGCCAAAGCGTCCGAGCGAGTGCAAGTTAGCGTTCCGAGATTGCACGTCCAACCTGTTCCGCCGATTGCCGTGGCGGTTAGACCGGAAGGCAATGTATCAATCACCGTTACAGTTCCAGAGGTCGGAAGGTTGCCGCTGTTGGTAACGGTGATAGCGTATTGTGCGCCCGTTTGTCCTTGCGTAAAGCTGCCCGTGTGCGTCTTCGTTATCGTCAAATCCGATACCGGAGCAGAACTGACGCTGATGCTGCCGGAAGTTCCCGTGATTGAAGCGTTGCCGGTATCCGTTGCAGTGATTGTCTGATTTCCGGTTGCGTTAAGCATTGCCGAAAATGTGTGCGCTCCGTTATCGCCTGCGACAAAAGTGTAGTCCGGCGGGAGCGTTGTTCCGGCAGAAGTGCTGTTGAAATGAATTGTTCCAACGTATCCGGCGACGGCGTTATTGGAAGCGTCGAGCGCGGTAACCGTAAAATTGAACGCGCTTCCGGCAGTTGCCGTTGCAGGCGCATTCACGCTGAAATGAGTGGTTATGGGCGCGGGCGGATTCGAGACGAATTCATCCGCGCCGATGTCCGGCGTTGTCGCGCTGCGCGTATCGCCGTCAATATCAGTTGTAATTCCTGCGATTGGCGTTCCGGCATTGCTGACAGTGGTTGCGACGGAAGTATTAATGTGCAAATTTGTTGTCGAAACAAACTGCGGGTCGCCGCTGACGGACGCCGAATCTTGCCCTGTTCCTGTTTGCAACTGAGCAAGCGTAGTTTGGTCGCTTCCGATGAAACCTAACACGCCCGCGCTTCCGTTGACGTAATAATCGTTGTAGTTGGTGTTAGCGAACGCGCTTGCGGCGGAGTTTGAGTAAATCGAGTATGACTTGTCCGACGACGAGCTTGAGTTGTCATAGCTGTTGACAAAAATGTTATCGCGGAGGTCGAGACCACTACCGAAACTGTCAACGAATAAAGCCGTCTGCATCGTCGCTGCGGCAGTTCCCGCATGAGCGCCGAACAAATTTACCGAGTTGTAATACAGTTTTATATTTAAGGCATTTGCATCAATGTAAATTCCAACCGGCTGCCATCGGAAAGTTGTGTCATCGAAAGAAAAACTTTGGATGTCTGAAACAAAATTGTTAGCAAGCGTTACATCGGTCGGAGTCGTGGTCAGCCAGATTCCGCGCGCCGGGCATCCGGTTGTGCTGGAACTGATTACGGAAGTAACGGTGTTGCCGGTAATTTGTGAACCGGGCGCGCCGTTCGTAATGCCGTAAGCCGAAACGATGTTTCCGCCCGTGTTCGTGGCGGTGGCTGTAACGCCCGAAATTGTGTTGCCCGAAACCTGCGTTCCGGTGTCGGTCGTATCAACCAGAATGCCGGTGGCATACATAGCATTCGTCGTGCCGGGATGCGAGACGTTCGACACGGCATTTTGCGCTATCACGCCGTTTGACGCATTGATTAACGTGATGCCCGCCGGAAATCCCTGATAAGTCAGCTCGGCGGGTGCAATGACATTACGCACCGTATTGCCGGACAAATTCGGCGCGACCGCATTTAAGACGAAAATGCCGGTTCCGCCGATGTTACTTGCGCCTGCCGTCGCCGGTCCGACGACGTTGCCGGAGATTGTTAAATTGTCGTCGCCGCCTGCCGAGACTGCGGGCTGCAGAAACGCGGCATTGCCTTCGACATAAATTCCGTTCTGGACTTTTGTAATCGTGTTTCCCTGAATGGTTATGTTGTCATTGTCATCGCCAAAATCGTTAAAACCAAGCGTCGTGCCGCCGGCGATAATACCGAAGGTTGCGATTGTGTTTGAGCCGCTTGACCCGCCTGTAATGGCGGTGTTGCGAATCGTATCGTTCGTCGCGCCCTGTCCAGCGCCCAGTGATTCCAGCCAGATGACCGCCGTATTATTTGCGGCGCTGTTGTTAATAATGGTCAAGCCGTTGCCGCCGGTATTTAAACCGTCAATCGTTACGCGGTCTGCGCCGTTTAATCTGATTAAGCCGTTATTGACGTTACCGGAAATTGTTCGCGCCGCGCCGCCGGAAGGTTGAATAGTTAAGGTGTAATTGCCCGCGCCCGATTCCGTCCACTGGTTGAGCGCATTCGCGCCGTCTTCGGTCAAATCGCCCGTGATGTTAGCGGTGATGTTGCCCGTAACGGTTGAGTTATTGATGGCGGCGAACAAACCGCTCGTGCCGGTTAAGTTAACGTAATCACAACCCGTCGCACAAACGGTCTTTGCGCCGCCTATTGTCTGCGCTGCTGTAACAGTTAAGTTAGCTGTTGCCACCGCGCCCGCGCCGCTATTTCCGGTTGTTACCGTGCTGGTCGTATTGGTTTTTGTTCCGACAGTTGTTCCGGTAACCGTGACGCTAAAGATGCAATTCGCTCCGCCTGCCAGCGACGGTTTGCTGAACGAAATGACATTCGACGAAATTGAATATGAACCATCCGTGCAAACTGTGGTTGCATTTGTATTCGGAGCGGTGACGCCTGACGGCAGTGAATCGGTAAAAGCAAGAGTGTTGAGCGCTGAGGACGAATTCGGATTAGCCAGTGTGAACTGCAATACGGAAGTTCCATTTAGCTGAATCGAACTCGGCGTGAATGTCTCTGCCAATGTCGGAGGCGCTATAACCGTCAACAGAAAAGTATCAGTTGTCGAACCGCCGTTAGCATCCGTAACCGTAACGCTAATTGTTGCCGTACCGCTTTGATTTAAGGCAGGAGTAACCGCTATTGTGCGGTTCGCGCCGCTGCCGCCGAGCGTGATATTTGACGGAGCGTTCGGCACAAGCGTCGTGTTTGAAGAGGTCGCCGTAACAACCAAATTACTTGCTGGAGTTTCGGCGTCGCCGACGGTGAACGAAATCGCGCCGGTCGAAGCGTTCGAGTTAATCGTGCGGTCAGTAATGTCGGAGATGGTTGGCGGATTGTTTATAAATATGGTGTATTGACTCACTCCAGCCATTCCGTCAGAATCGGTCGCTTTCACCGTGAAAGTATAAGTTCCGGCGGCGGTCGGCGTGCCGGAAATCGTGCCGCTTGTTGAGAGACTCAAACCCGGCGGCAAACTCTGACCTGTGATAGGAATGATTGCAAAAGCGAGTGCCGTCGGACTGTTGAAAAAGAGTTTATTTAGCGAGGTAATCTCAAAGAAATTAGTCTCTCTGGAGACGGTTAAAGTTTGGTTGTAAGGAACGTTTCGCTGACCATTCGGCAAAGTCATTTGGTCGAAAGTGATGTTGCGCTCGAATGCGCCGATGTCAACCGCCGAGCCGACTTTGCGTGGCGCGCCTCGTTGGTCGGTTGTCAAAGCCGGGTTGCCGTCGCCGCAGCCGTTTGCCGTAAGAACGCAGTTGTTGCCTGCATCGAGCGCCGCAGAATTTTGCAGCAGCGCGTGCGTTTGCGTCGCGCCGCCGTAATTGCCTAAAGGCGCGAGTCTCGAATTACCGCTGCCGATGAGGTTGTTGCCTTGATTCGTTAGACCGCCGACGTAATCAGGCGAGCCAGAATCGCTAAAGTTGCCGTCAATAATCGAGTTGCGGACTCGAACGGTGCTGCCGCTCTCGTTCCACACGCCCGCTCCGGCATATCCGAACCCGTGGTTGTCGGTGATGGTCGAGTTAATAATCGTTGCGATGATGCCGCCGCCGTTGTTGTAAATGCCCGCGCCTTTGCCGTTGGCTTGATTGCCGCTGACGGTCGAATTCAGAAGCAACAGCGTGGCGCTGTTAAGAATACCGCCGCCGGTGTTGCCGCTGACGGTTGAAGCAGAGAGCGTCAGTGTGCCGTCGTTGAGAACGCCGTCGCCGGTGTTGCCGCTCACGGTCGAATTGGTAACATTCATCGTTCCCTTGTTGTAGATGCCGCCGCCGAGCGACGCCTGATTGTTATAGACGTTAATGAATGAAGCGTTGAGCGTGCCGTAGTTTTGAATCGCGCCGCCCGTGCCGCCCGTGCCGCCCGTGAAGTTCAGTCCGGTCAAATTAGCCGTCGCGCTGCCGTCGATGTACAGGAGATTGTATCTATTGTTGCCTTGAAGCGTGACCGGATTCGCCGGATTAACATTGATAGTTACATTTTTGTTGTAGATGGTGAGCGGACCGGTTACTACATAAACGGTATTTACACCGGGCGCGAAGCTGATTCTGCCGCCGTCCAATACATCGTGCAGAGCCTGATCTAAAGTGCCGTAGCCGAGGCTGTTGCTGTTGATTACGGTGATGCTGCACGACTGCGTTGACTCGAACGCGCCGATGTCCGCTCTGCCGCCAAAAGGACGCGCGTTGCCGCGCTGGTCGGTGGCAACGACGTTATTCGGGTCTGCGGCGTCAAGCGCGGGACTTGAACAATTCGGCAGCTCGTGCGTCAGCGTCGCGCCGCCGTAATTGCCGAGCGGGTTGAGCGGCACGTTGACGTTAATTAAATTGTAGCCTTGATTGTTTAAATCGCCGACGTAATCAACCGGATTGCCGTTGCCGCTGATGTTTCCGGCAATAATCGAGTTTCGGGCGGAGAAAGTATTCGAGCCGGAAAAATGATCGTTCCACACGCCCGCTCCGGCAAAACCGTCCGAACGATTGTTCGTAATGGTCGCGTGAAGAACGCTCGCTGTCGCGCCGCCGGGATTGTTGTAGATGCCCGCGCCTTTATTAACGGCGTGATTGCCGCTGACGGTCGTATTGGTAATTGACAGCGTGCCGTTGTTGGAAATGCCGCCGCCGTCCTGCGCCGTATTGTTGACAATGGCTGAACTCGTCACGGTGAGCGTTCCGAAATTATCAATCGCGCCGCCGCCCGCGCCGTGCGCGTTGCCGTCGGCTAACACTATTTTGCTCAAATTAAGCGAGATATTGCTCAAAACGGAAAAGATGCGGCTTTGATTGTTGCCGTGAACGGTTACCGGATACGAATTGCCTCCGCCGACGTTCATATCTCTGCGGACTACAATCTCGCCGCTCGTCAGCGTAATGTCCGCGCCGCCGGACGGGAAACTAATCGTGCCGCCGGGCGCGATGTCATTAACAGCCTGACGCAGACTTCCGTCGCCGCTGTCGTTGTTGTTGGTCACGGTGATAGAGGCGGGACACGGCGTAAAATCCGATTCGTATGCGCCGATGTCGGCGCGCCCGCGATTGACGCGCCCGGCATATCGCTCGTCAACTGTTGCAGTGGTGTTCGGGTCGCCGGCGTTGATCGCCGGGCTGCAATTGTCGAGCGCGTGCGTCGGCAAATGGACGCCTGCGACCGTCTGCGATTGGTTATCGGCGAGCGGCAGCAGAAGCGGATTGCCGCCGAGCAGACTGTAAGACTGCGAGTTGATCGTACCTGAAATATTGGGCGAACCGACGTTCGGATTTTCGGCGACGATGCTGCTGTTAATAGCTAGACTGGAGGGACACGAACCAAATCGGCAGGGTATTCCGCTATTGAGAATGCCGCCCGCGCCGCTTCCGCCGCTTGCCGAATTTTTGGTGATCGTCGAGTTGACGATGCTGACCTGGGTAAATTCATTATAAATTGCCGCGCCCTCGGAATTGGGTGAAGTGTTGCCCGAAACGGTGCTGTTCGTAATCTTCAAATCACTAAAACGACCTTGATCGTTTCTTGAATAAATGGCGCTGCCTCGGTAGGACGCACCGTTGTTGTAGATGGTGCTGTGGTCGATATAGACATTGCCTCGCAGTGAAAAAATCGCGCCGCCTGACTGGGCAGAGCAGTTGGAGATGATCACGTCATTCAAATACACGCTGCCGTCCGTCACGTAGATCGCGCCGCCGCCGCTGCTGGGATTATTAAGGTTTCCGTTCGTCAGCGTCATTCCGAATAAATTAATGGTATCGCCGTCACTGTGTCCGCCGCCGGCAACGTAAAATATCTGGGTGGTATTATTGCCGTTAATCGTCAGCCTTGACTCGCCGTTCCCGTGAATGGTGACGGTTCCGCCGCTAGGGTTCGTCAACGGGGTTCCCTGCGTTAGCGTGATAGTTTGCGGAGTATTGAATAGAGACGAAAACAGAATGTCGTCGCCGTTTCTCGACCGGCTCAACGCTTCGCGCAAAGTGCATCCGTTAGAGCCGATACAGCTCCCGTTGCGAACCGGTCCATCACTGGCATCGTTGACATACAGCGTCGCCGCCTTCGCCTCAGGCGAAAACGCGCCGCCGAAAAACATAAGGACGAAACAAAAAACCGTGATGATAAATTCTTTTTTCATTTTATTTTCCTCAAAAAACTTTTCAATTTTCAGTTTGCTTTCCGGCTCAAAATGCCGCGCAGTTCGAGCAGATTTTCTTTCATCACGTAGCCGATTGCTCCGGCTCGCGCGGCGGCTTCGCGCATCTCAGCGTCGCTGTATTTTGTAACAATCACGACGCGCGCGGCTGGGTATGCGGCGCAGATTTCTCTGGTCGCCGTCAAGCCGTCGGTGCGCGCCATCTCAACGTCCATCAAAACCCATTCGGGCAAATGTTTTTCGTAAGCCGCAAACGCAAACGCGCCGTCGTCGCATTCGACGATTTCACCGGTGAATTCGCAGGCGATGCGCTTTATTGCGCGGCGCATCACTTGATTGTCGTCAACAATTAAAAAAGACATTGATTTTTAAGAAATTTATCGGCGATATAAAACTTTCCGTAGATTATGCGGGCAGGCGAAAATTTCGGCATCGGTAGTAATGCCTATTTTGATATAGGCAGTATTGCCTATTTTTTGTAAAAATTAGATTTTCGTTTTGTTATTCAGCGCGAAGGCGAGCAAAGCGTTTTTGCCTTTCAGTCCGAGTTTGGCGGAGATGTTGGCGCGGTGATGGTCAACGGTGCGCGGGCTGACGAAAAGCTCGGCGGCGATTTCTTTTGTGGATTTGCCGCCTTCTAAAAGACGCAATATGCGGCGTTCGCTGGCGGTCAGATTTTCGAGCGGCGAATTGTTCGCATTGCGCCGGTTCAGCAGAAATTCCGACAAAGCCGAACTGAAAAATCGCCTCCCGCTTGACACTTCTTTAATGCAGGTTACAATATCGTTCGCCGCACCGTCTTTGATGACGAAACCTTTCACGTCGGCGTCAATCGCCGCGTTGAAAATCGCTTCGTCGGCATGCATCGTCAGGAAAACGGGAACGGTCGGCAGGTTTTTCTCTTGAATCGTTTTCGCCACTGTCAAACCGTCCGCTTGCGGCATATTAATGTCGAGAACGGCAACGTCCGGCTCGTGTTCTTCGATTTTAGAAAGGGCGTCCGCGCCGTTATCAACTTCGGCGACGACTTTCAGCAAAGCGTCGCTCTCGACGACGGCGCGCAGACCGCGCCGGAAAATCGGGTGGTCGTCGGCGATTAAAATTTTGATTTCCTTGCTCATCGGCTTTTGGGAATTTTAACGGAAACGGTCGTGCCTTTTCCAATCTCTGAGTCAATTTTATATTCGCCGTTCAAAATTTTCACGCGCTCGGCAAGTCCGCTCAAACCCAAACCGCTTTCCGGCGAATCTTTTGCCGTTTCAAAATCGAAACCACGTCCGTCGTCGCGGCAGACGAACTCCAAACCGTCATTGCGTTTGACAGACAGCAGGGCGTTTTGCGCCGCGCTGTGTTTGACGACATTATTCAAGCATTCCTGCACAATGCGATAAAAGATGATTTCTGCGTCGTTCGACAGCACGCCGTCAATGTTTTCAATCTCACTGGAAAAACAAATCGGCGTTTTGAGATTTTTCAGCGTATATTCGAGCGTATTGGTCAGCCCCAATCTTTCGAGTTGATACGGACGAAGATTGTGCGCGATTTCCCGCACTTCGTCGAGCGCGAGAGAAGAGGTTTCGGACACCTCGTCTAAGTATTCGCGCGCGGCATTATCCGACGGCAAAGAATTCAAGCCGAACAACGCCCAATTTTTTATCGCCAAAAGATACTGCCCCAAAGAATCGTGCATTTCCGTAGCGATCCGCTTGCGTTCTTGCTCTTGCGATTCGAGCAAGCGACGCGAAAATTCCTGCTGCACGAGTTGACGGCGTTTCAGTTGATTTATCCGAAAACGCGAAATCGAAAACACGAGCGCAATCGCCGCGAGCGCGCACAAAACGACGAACCAAGTCGTTCTCCAAAACGGCGCGAGAACGCGAATTTTCAAGCGCGCGCCCGTCTCGTTCCAAACGCCGTCCGAGTTTGCTGCAATAACGTGAAATGTATATTCGCCCGCCGGAAAAAACGGAAAATAAACTTCGCGCCGCGTGCCGACATCAGTCCAGTCGTCTTCCAAGCCTTCGACGCGGTAACGAAACTTGACTTGTTCCGGTTTGATGAAACTGATTCCCGTGTAACGAATTTCAAGATTGTCGTCGCCCGCAGCAATCTCGATGCCGTTTTGAAAATCGGCGGCTTGGCGCTCGATTAAAACCGTTTCGATTTCTACGGGCGGCGGATTCGGATTTAATGAAACTTCATTCGGATTTATCACGACCACGCCGTTCTGCGTCGGAAACCAAAATCGACCGTCGCTCGTTTTGATTCCGGCAGGCTGCCGTCCGCCGTTGCATTCGGTATTGAGCATTCCGTCTTGCCTGCCGTAAGCGACCGAATTGATTTTTGCGATACGCCCTTCGGCGAAATCATTTAGCTCCTGTTTCGAGACGCGGAAAATTCCTTTGTTGCAGCTAATCCAAAAATTGCCGCGCTCATCTTCGAGAATCTGAAACACGCCGTTGTTGAAAAGCCCGTTCTCGATTGTGTAATTAAAAAAACGTCCGTCTTTAAAACGCGAAAGCCCGCCGTCGTAAGTTCCAATCCAAAGCGTGCCGCTCGCGTCCTCGTAAATCGAACGCACGCGGTCGCTCGCCAGACCGTCGACGGTTGTAAATGTTTTCATTTGACAATCCGCAATCTGCTGTAGTCCGCAATCGGCAATCGAAACAAGTCCGCCATAAGTTCCAATCCACAACGTGCCGCGCCCGTCTTCGTGAATCGTTTTCACGTCGTTTGACGGCAAGCCGTCGTCGGTCGTGTAGCGGGCGACGAATTTATCGTCGCGGAATATAAACAAACCTTTCTCCGTTCCAATCAGGGCGTCGCCGCGCGAATCGAAATGAATCGCCCAAATCGTAACGTGGTCGAATTCGGGAATTTTTTCGAGCCGTTCGTTTTCCCACCGAAACAAATCGCCGAGCGTCCCGACCCACAAACGCCCGCGCCCGTCTTCGGCTAAAGCGGTAACGGAAATTTTGTCGCCCTTTGGATTTTTCACAATCGCGTCGGAAAATTTCCCGTCGCGGAAACGGCTCAAGCCCTGCGTCGTGCCGACGAAAACGTCGCCGTTTCGAGTTTGCAAAAGCGGATAAACTTCGCTGTAAATCAAATTGTCGCCGACCGAATAAGATTCGATGAATTGCCGCCGAAGACGATTCAAACCTTTGTCGGTCGAAACCCAAATCGTGCCTTCGCGGTCGCGGAACATTCGGTTGACAAAAAGGCTCGACAACCCGAAGTTTTCGCCATATGTCGTAAATCGTCCGTCTTTAAAATGCACGACGCCGACGCCGCGAATCCAAGGCAAACCGGACGCAAACCAAATCGAACCGTCCGCGTCTTCAATCATCGGACGCAGAGACATTCGCGGCGGCAAGCCCGCTTCCGCGCCGAACTTTTTCATCTCGCCGTTTTTCAAGCGATACACGCCGTTCAAATCGCCGAACCAGAGATAGCCTTGCGAATCTTCAAATAATTCGATTCCGCTGAACCGCTCGTTGTAGGCTTCGATTTTTATCGGATAAAAAGTTTCGCGTCCGTCCGGCGCGATTTGCTTTACGCCGTTTGCGGCATAAAGCCAGAGATTGCCCGCCGGACTCAAGTAAAATTTTCCTTGATTCGGATTCTCCGCGTCTTTGACCGCAACGAATTTTCCGTTGCGGAAATAAACGTCGCCGCCGGTGGTAGAAATAAAAGTTTCGCCGCGCGCGTCGCTTCTGATGATTGTAATGTCGTTGGAAGGCAAGCCGTCGGTGACCGTGTAAGTGCGGAACTCGCCGCCGCGATAAACTGTCAAACCGCCGTCTTCCGTTCCGGCTAACAAAGTGCCGTCTGGCGCGACTTGAAGGACGAAGAAACGATTACTCAAAATTCCTTTTGAATTATTTTTGTCGAAGACCGCGAACCGCTCGCCGTCGTAACGCACGAGTCCGTCAAATGTTGTGAACCATAAATAACCGTCGGGAGTTTGAGCAATTCCGCGTACGCCGTTCTGCGGCAATCCGTTGTCGGTCGTAAACGAGTCGAAGTGATACTGCGCCCGAACCGTTTGAGAAAACAGAAAAAGAAGAATAATAATTTTTAAAACATAATCGGATTGACCGCCGGACGGAAAGCGTTTTACTTTTGGCGACAAAAACGAATTGTTCATCCGCGTAAACTATGTTTGTTGGCTAATCGTTTTATTGAAAAGAATGGTCTCGAGCTTTGAAGAATAATTCTGCATAAAAAGAGAAAGCCCCGGACGGACACGACCAAGGCTAACGCTATTATTAAAGTCGGAAATCTTTTTTTATCGTTGCTTCATGAGTCTTTAGACTATTTCACATTACAATACTACAATCTTAAGTTAAACCGACAATTAGTATGTATCACATAATCGCAGTAATATGCAAGATATTTTCAATTTTTTTGGTAAATAATTTTTCCGCTCTTCAGCACGCCGGCGACAAACGAAGACGGCTCTTTCTGCGCGGCATTTTCCAGTTCGGCTTCCGAATAAATCAGCACGTCGGCACCGAGCATTAATTCCTGCGCGTATTGTTTTATTTGCTCGGAAATCTGTTTTTTTAAAAGCAAATCTACGTCCGCGACAAGCAGCAAATCCAAATCGCTGTGGACGTTCCCGGTATCGTTCGCCAATGAGCCGAACAAAAAGATTTTATCCGGCTCGGCGACGCGCGCGGCGTAACCGACGATGCGCTCGATTGTTTTTTTCATATAAATTTTTAATTTTTTACAATCCCAATTGCAGCAGCAAATACAAATCTTCGATTTTGTCTTCCGCCAGCGATTTAAAATCCGTCGCTGCGGCGAGCTTTATTTTTAGTCTCAATTCTCCCAAAGCGTTAGGCGCGTCCGCCGATAAATCTCTTGCCAGATGATGCACGCCGCCGAAATTCGCGTCGGGCGAGATTGGCAAATTGTTCATAAAGTTCTTGTTGGTAACTTTGACGTTCGTTGTAAAATCTCCGGCTTCTGCGGTTTCGACGAACAAATCAAGGTTTTTGATTTTCATAGAATTTAGTCGTCCGCGCACGAAATACGGAAAATGTTCGGGCTTCAAAGTAATGACAAATTCTTGGTCGCCCGCATTTTCCGGGTGCAGAAACTTGTAGAATTCAGTTCCGAATTCGTGTTTCAAGCTGAAAAGCCTCGCCGTCGAATTCGGCAAAACTGTTTGCAGATTCGCGTTTGCGCCCGTCGCTAAAAGTCCGCCGCCGCGCCTTGATGTGTAGCTGATGTGCAGAAATACGTCTGACAGAGACGCGAAATCGAAATGATTGCTTTCAATCGGCATCTCGATTTGCCAATCGCTGATTGCGCCCGCGCCTTCAAACGGCAAATATCGGTCGTCATTGAAATTCAGTTCAAACATTCCGCTGTCGGCTTGCCCGTGGCTGGTGGCGATTGACGAAATCGAGCCGAACATCGTGCGAAAGCGCGCGTCGTTTTCGTCGGTTTTGTCGTAATTTCCGGTCGGGTCAATGCGCGTTTCGCTTCGCACCAGCGAGAGCGTGCAGTTGACATTCGTAAAGGGTCCAACGACGCACGGAATCGAAACCGATACGTTTTTTATCCGTCGCATATAATGTCCGGGATAATCCATATCGAAAATCCATTCGGGCAAAGAGACGATGCAGTTTCCGGTTTCCTTAAGCGTGATGAAACTTGCCGGAAACATCTGCGCTAAAGAAACGTCTTTTACAAGTTCAAACTCGCGTCTGTTTTGGTCGAGATACGCCGATTCCAACCGTCTCAAATCGCACACTAGTTTATCGCCCGCCAGCAAGCCTTTTTTCAAGCTGTCCCAATAGCCGAATTGGACGTAATTCGATTCGGTTAAGCCGAGTTCATACCTGAAACATTTTTCCGCCTTTTTCGCCATCTCGAAAGCGAGTTGATACGCTTGAAAATACACGCCGGAAATTTGCGTAATCATCCACGAGTAAAGCTGGCGATTGGTAAATTTATTACGCATATAATCGTCAACCGTTTTGGCGTTTTCGATTTGCAGTTCCTGATTGTCGAGTTCCTTTTCGGCAATCGCTTGGCGTATCGTTGCGGCGTTAATTTGAAATTGAATCTGGTCTTTTTCGATAGTGGCTAAAGTGGCTTGAAAATCCCAATCGTCCTTTCGTCTTTGAAATGAACCTATAGTTGAAGCCAGTCCCGCACCTTTTTCCAAAGCGTACGCTATTGAAGACAAAGTATGCACGGCAATCTCGGCGGCATCGCCAATCTGGTCTCCACCGAATTGGATATTGACGTGCGGAGTGCCGCCGAATCCAGACGCGCCTGCCATAAACTTAGGAATGGCTTTTAATCCGCCTGCGATAATATGTCCCGCCGCGATTGCCGCATCTAAAGCCGTTGAAGCTGAAGACAATGAAAAGGCAATGATTTCAGCCGCATTCATAAACTCTCTTGCTTCATAATAGCCTTTCTTTTCATCAGCCATTTCAAAGGCTTTATTTAAAGCTCCAATCGCCTCGACTGCTTCGTCAATCTGCTTTTTGCGAACTTCCTTGACGGCTTCGAGCATTTGAATCTCGTGTTGATTTCTCAAAAGAGCGAGTTCCTCGATGTCTTTATTTTGCAAAGCGGCAAGAAGTTTTTCGCCGAGCGTGCGGACTTCCGCGCAGAATTCAATTGCCTTTTGAACGACGATGCGAAAACGATAATGCGGCGTCGGCGCGGCTAAATCGTTCAGCACGCTGCTGATGTCCATTCCGGCAGCGGCGGCTTTGACGAGGAGAGCCGGGTCAATCGGCGGCTCAAACAGCGGCAATTGCCGCACGATGCCTTGAATGTTCATACAGTGCCGAATCTTGAAAAGACGGTCTTCTACCGTATCCCAATACTTGGTTAAAAAATCATTGTTCGGAATGCAGAAATAAAACGTTTCGATTTTTGGCAAAGGCTCTGCGCCCGCGTCCGCCGCGACGACCGTGACCGGCAGCAGTGTGTCTTCGATAACCACGTCAACTTTTGCGTTGCCGAAGTCGTCGAGTTTCGGTTCTAGCTCGTTAAAAGTCAAATCTTCGTGTTTGACGTTCGGAACTTTTTTCGGGCGCTCGCCCAAAATTTCATACGCCAGCATATAAAGCAGCGAGGCTTCGTTGATTGCTTCAATCGTATCGCGCCCGAACAGCATATCGCCCCACGCAATCAGGTTGTCGAGATATTTCATCACGACGTTTTTCTGATAAGCCACAGGGCGATACCGCGCAATCAGATGCGGCTTGAACGGATTGTTTTTCCAAGCAATGAGCTGCGCTTCCGATTCGGGCGAGCTGACGTTCGAGAGAATGTTTTCAATGCGCTGCTTGCGGTAATCGTCGGAATTGGTTTCAAAAAACGGTTTTGTAATCCAATAACGTTGCGGCGTCGGCAAATCGTCCGTGTTCGTCGGATTGAAAATATAATGAAACCACGCGAGCGCGTCTTCAAATTTCTGGTTCTGCATCAAGCGGCAGGCAATCATCAAAGGCGCGTGAAAAAACAATTCCCAATTGTAAATCGAATACGCGCCGCCAAACGAAAAATCGGCGATGTCTTTTTGCGCCGTCGGGTCTGCAATCGCGGCGGAAGTCGGATTATACGCCGAAAAATTAAAGCTGTTGACGGGCGCGAAATTCTGCGGCGTGGTTTGGATTTTCCGGTTCAGCAAACCGTCTATGCCGCCGCGGTTAAACTCGCGCAGAAAAAGCATCGTGTATGGGTGATAAAACGGCAGAAAACGATATTTGCGGCTCTGATTTATAACTTGCCCGTAATTATTGAGGACGGCTTCCCATTCCGGCTTGATGAAAAAGGCGCGTCTGTTGTCCTGATAAAAAAGCGGGTGATTTGAAACGGTATTTAGCTGCAAATCCTGTTGCGTGACGACGAGTTCAAACGGCGAGACCGCGCCGCCAAGAAGAGTCTGCGTCGTCGCATTTTCTAAAACGCGAAGTTGATTGGCGTTTGGCGAGTGAACCGTATTGTTCGTCAGGCGCGTGCCGTTGTAATGCATTCCGCCGGGCAGTTTCAGGCGCGGTCCGAATTCCAAAGGCGTTAATTGGCTGATGGTTTTCCCTAACGGGTCGAAATTCGTATGAACGTAATTGTATGAATCGGTCGCCACCAGCGCGTTTACGTTCGGTTCGAGATGATACGAGCCTTGCAAAGTTTTCATCTCGACGCTTTTCACATCGCCGTTAAAGACAAACGACGACGAATGCCAAGGCAAAAAGGTTTCGTTAAAGCGATTTTTGGTCAGATAGTTCGGATTGTTTTCCGGCTGAACATACGGGTCATAAAACTTTTCGTCGTTAAATTCCCGCGTCGTCGAAAGATATATGTCCAGATAAAGCTCGTTGAATTTCGCCAGATAATGCGGTCTCAGATTGTATGCGTAATGCGGGCGTTCCCACGGATGGATAAGTTTTTGTTTCGAGATTTTTTTCGGCGTCCAGCCGCCGCTCTTTTTTATCGTCCAGCCGAGTTCAATTTCCAAAGTCTTCAAAGGCTCTTGCGCGTCGCTCGGACCGTTTGTCGGTTTGGCGGGCGGAACTTTTTTCGTCTTCATCGGCTTTTCCATAAATTGCAGCCAGAACAGATGAAGCCGACGATTATAGACGACCGGAACAACCTGCTCGCCTTGAATTTCAACATCAATTTTTTCCCACGCGCTCCACGTCGAGTAGTTCATATCGTAGCTGCGGTAAAAGTATTGATGCGGAATTGCTTTAGTTCTGCCAACCACGTGGACGATGTTTCTTTCATACATCGTTTCGTCGCCCGTTAAATTTTCCAATTCGTGATAAAGCCCGCAAACTTCCACGTGCGAAACTTCGTCAACTTTGTGCAGATAATTTAAAAATGCGGCTTCGACGTTTTCTCGCGTTACGTCGTTCTGCATTATCTCATTTTCGAGTTCGTCGAAAAACGGCGATTTATCGTCGCGCAGTTCCGGCTCGATCCAGTTTTCGGGATAGAAAAATATCTTGCGGTTTGCCTCCCAGACGCGATAATTTTTTATCCATTTCCACTGCGACCAAGCGTCAGCCGAAGATGCGTCCGCCTTCTCGTCCGCCGTCACGCGAACGAAGCGGTTTTCCAGATTCAAAAAACACCGCTGAACGAAAAGCTGCACGGAACTGATTGCCTGCTTGATGCGCGAAGTCAATTGACAGGCGCTCATTTCAACATCAATCAAAAAGTATTTGTAAAGCGAGTTGGAATCCGTCCAGTAAAGCGGATTCGGAATCATCTCGCCGTTTACAAGAACTTTTTCAGCTTCGGTGCGTTGCGCGTTTTCGATGTGGTAAGCGGTCAGAGCAGCGCGTTTCCGCTCGCGCAAATCGTCGTGCAGCGGCGTGATTTTTTGCAGCCAATCGTCTTGCTCGTATTTGGCTTTAACGGCTTGGCGCGTCTGCGCGGCAACCGTTTCGTCGTGCGTCAAACTGTCGCTGGCAATCGCCCAATCGAACATCGTTTGCGCGCTGACGCCGGTCAGTTTCATCTGGTCGAAACATTTTTTAAAACGACGAAAAGTTTCCGCTACGGCGTAATCGAGATTGCCGCTGGTGTGTTTCAAATTAAATCCCGCGTCGAGAAAATTTAAGTTCGCTTCGCTCCACTGTGTTAGCTTGGCAATTTCGGCGACGATTTGCGCTTTTGTGCTGGTGGTGTTCTTTGCTAAATCCAAAACCGTGCGAATGGAAGCCGTTTCCGGTTCGGGAAAGTTCGCCGCAAAATCTAAAAACTTCAGTAAATTCAGAAAGCCCTTGAAATCAGGCGGCGAAGGCGGCGGAGGTGGCGGCGTAACCGGCAAAGCGGAAAAATCTAACGTGCCGACTGCCGCACGATTTTTGACGAACCATTCGAGATTTGCGTCCGAAAAATTTAACTTTGTAACAATCAGCGCAACTTTATGAAGAAGTTTGAGGGCTTTAAATTGCGCCGGAAAATTCGTTTCGTCGCTTTTCTTCTTAAAAGTTCCGTCCGCGTTTTTTTCTAACAAACTTTCGTCTTCGAGAATTTCAGATTCAAGAATTTCCAAAAGTTTCTCTGGCGCGAGCGCCAAATTTTCCAGCAAAACGCTTGCCTGCGCGTCTGTCAAGCCGAACGAGGAGGAGACTTGCGACTTAATTTGATTTTTGTTCTGGCTCACAATATCGCTCAAGTTTTTTTGAATCTTTTTGATGTTTTCCACGAGCTTGGTTTTGTTTGCCGGATTGACTACAGCTGCCGCATCAAATTTAACGACCGCCAAAGTTTCTTCAAACGAAAATCCTGCGTCCTTAAAATCATTGCTCGCCGCGCTCAAAATCGTTTGCAGAGGCACGAGCGCGGTTAGTAGATTCGCGTTCGTCATCGCGGAAAGCGCGTCGGCGTCGAAGGCTAAAATCGCGCTTCGGTCTGCCACGCTCAATTTCAATTTATCCAACTTCTCTTTGTTGTCGGCGAGAATTTTTCTGAGCGCGTCGATAAGCTGAATTAAAGTTTCGTCTCTTAATCCGACGGGCGACGCGGGCGAGTAATTAAGAACGTATTCGAGCTCGAGCAAGGAAAGTTTCGAGGCTTTTATAAGCTGCAAGTTTTCGATTAAATCGAGCGTCGTCTGCAAATCGGCAAACGGGTCGGTGACGTTTGTTGCCGACAAAAGCAGAAGCAAATTCTTAACCGATAAATTCAAACTGCGCGCCAGATAAGCGTAACGCAAAAGCGTCGAAAGCGAAGCGACCGACAAATGATTGTCAGACAAAACCGGCAAATGACCATTGGTTGTGTCGAGCATTAAATCGAAATCCGTCTGCGTCAAAGCCATCGTCGAAAGAATCGTCGGAACGGGCGTGTAGCCGTTGAAAGGCGCGCCTGCGTTGACTCCTAAAACAATCGCCGAATTTAAGGCGACCGGACTTCCCGCGTCGCTGATTGCCTTAAAGTTTGCGTCGAGCGGATTGGTCAGCGCGATGTTTTGAAAAAGATTCTTGTAAAGCGGATTTACAAAAACGTCCGGCTGGTCGGCTTTGATTCGCATTTCGCGATTGATTTCGCCGTAAAAAGCGAGAAGCGTTTCAAACGGCAGATTTAATTTCATCTGCAATTGCTTAAACCTTTTCAGATTGACGAGCGTTTCGGCATTGATTAAATTGTTGCCGATTTTCGGGTTGCGAAGCAGCAAATCAAGCTGCCACATTTCCCAGCCCGTCTTGCGCCAGAGCCGCAGGAAACGATGCATCAAATCGAATTTTTCAAGCGAGAGATTGTTTATCGTCTGCGTATTCGTGTCGCAAGATTCGGCAACGCGAACGACTTCGCTGCGGTCGGATGCCGCCGGATTGTTTATAAGCCGCACGAGCAGAAGTTCGAGCAGTTCGTTGTATGAAATTTTGGCGCGGCTCATAAACGCCGTGACGGAGGCGGAAGTTTGCGCGGTGTCGAAACCCCAAAAATCGTCTTGCTCGGCTTTGGTGTTTTTCGGCGTAACGATTAATTCTTTCTCGAACGCATTGATGCCGAAAAACTCAGCCGCAATCGCCGCGTCGTCCGGCGTTTTCGCCGCCGCATTCGATACGTCCTGAAAAGTTTCCATCAATTCAAAACGCGGAACGCGCAGATAATTCAGATAAACGCGCGCTTCTTCGGCGAATAAATTGAAAGACGAACTCATCGGAAATTTTGCCGCGGCAAGCGTTTCATACGCTTCCGGTCTTATGTATTGCGGAATTGCGCGCAGTTCCGCCGCGCTCAGAGTGGTTTGAAAATTAAAATTTGAGTTCGCGGGCGCGACCGCGTTTTCCAAAATTTCGCAGACCAAATCAATATACGGCAAAGGCGTGTTCGTATTTTCGCAATTGAGCTTGATATTGCCCAAATCCGGGCGGCGCTCGAATAAAATGTCCTTCACGGTCGAGCCTGCGACGAGCGAATCGTGATTGCCGACAAAACGCAGCATATCTGTGAAATACGCCGCCGGGCTGTAAAGCGATTTGCAGTGTTCGCAGGCGCAAAAATCTAGCGAGCCGAACAATAATTCGAGATTCGGAATGTCGCCGAGCGCAGCTTGGACTTCTTCGGGTGTAAAAGTTTGCGGAATAATGACGGCGGGCGTTCCGACGTTCGGTTCACGACGAAAATCAAACAATCGTCCGAGAATTTTCAGATATTGCACTTTGGAAAATTCATAAACCCGCGCCGCCTGAATTTCGGGAATTCCTTTGGCGACGAATGTATCTGAGAGACGACGCTTGCCCGCAAAATAAATCTGCATCGAGCTGTGCATTCCGGCGTCAACCAAAGCCGCACCGCTCGCCGGATTCGCCGTCAGCTTGTAAACGCGCTGGACGGTTTTTACGTCGCTCAAAGTTTTATCATCAAGATTCTTGATGTTTTTATCCAAAAGATATTTATCTATATTTTCCTGCCGGAAATCGAGGTCTGGATTAGCGTCCAAAAACGTTTCCACTCCGCTTATGTTAGCGAGCGTGTCTGCACTATCGCGCTTAATTTCGGCGACCATCGAAACTGCCGGAAACAAAACCTCAAGACGTCTTTTAACGGCGGCGGCGTAAGCGCCGACGCGCTCGGCGGGCGTGTCGCCGGGAATGTTGTCGGGAACTTGTTTGCCGTTTTCGTTGATTAAACCGACGATTTCATTTTCGTTTAATTTAGCGAAAGACGCGGCGCTCTTAAATTGCGAATTCGCGCCGATTTTCCCTTTGAAAAATTGCAGCGTCGGCAAGTGGTTTTTCGTTACGTTTCCGAGTTCGACGGTGCTTGCAAAATCGGCGACCGCTGCGGGCGTGAGCGTGTTTGCGTCCGAATTCAACTCCGCCCAGAAAGCCGTGTTGATGCCTTTGTTTTCCGTGAAAACACGGGCGACCGCCGGATAATCCTGCTGTTTGATTTTGGAATTGACGAGCAAAGTTTTCAGGTTTTGATTGCCAATCAAAATCGGTTTTTCCAGCGCAAATTCATCGCGCTTCGTTTTCAACTCGTCCAGAATCGCCTGCCGATTTATTTTCACGGCTTGAGAAACCAGATTTTGCGCGAGCGCATTATCAATCGTTTGCGCCTGCAGTTCGTCGCCGGTGAAAACTATTCCCGAAGCGGCGGATTCGGTCATCTGCTCGATTGTTTCCCAATTGCTTGTGCCGCGCAGCAAATCGGTCGGCAGATTCGGCGGCAGACCTTGGCGAATAAAAGCGTAGAAAACTTCGGGCGCGAGCGGATTCGGTTTATTGACATTTGCGGCGACGCGGTATGACAAAACCAGACGCATTATGTCGTCCGTCATCAATCCGGTTTGAAAGGCAAGCTGCGAGATTTGCTTTTCCGTTTCGGTTTCGTGCAAATCTTCGATTTTTCCGCCGAATGTCTTACGCACGGTCTTATCGGTCGTTTCAAAATCCGACGCGCCCAAATAGGGCGAATCGCCTTCGGTGAAATTTATCCAATGAATCCGGTTGACGTTGTAATGCGTCTGCATCGAAACGAGTTTGTCGTTGGCAGGATTTTTGTCAATCGGCTCGTAAAGTTTTATGACTAAATGAAATTTGTCTTTGACCTGTCCGTTTACCGAATTTATCGGCGGCGCGTAGGTGATGTCGAAAAATCCGTTGAGAAAATTTTTCTTTGTCGCCAGCGGCTGCGGACTTTCTTTGTCAATTAATTTTTCAAAAATTTTGACGACCATATTTGGCTTGCGCTGCCACATTTCATCTCGCACCGAGCCGCGAATACGGTATTTAAGAAGAGTGTCTGCCGCTTGCGGATTCGCCTGCAAAATTGCGGCGTTGATAATTTTCAAATCCTGTTTTTCCAAATGTCCAGTTTGCGCGAGATTATTTTTTTTCTGAAATTCAAGGACGGCGCGGCGCGTCGTTTTGCCGTAGGTCTGCGTCTTAAATTCTTTTTCGGCGATTTTGTAACCGAGAAAAGATAGAGCGTTTTGCGCCGTGTTGACGACGGGCGAAGTTTTATTGACGCGCAAAGTTTGGTCAATCGCTTTGAGTTTCGGCGCGGCGGGCTTGCCGATTCTTTTGACAAAAGTTCCTTTGCTTGCCGCCACGCTTTCGAGTTTGTGCAGCGTCGCGCGGTCAATCTCGCCGTTTGCGGGCAAATTGTATTTTCGCTGAAATTCTTCGACGACCGCTTTAGAAGTCGCGCCGAGTTCTTTATTTTTTAATTCTTCGGGCGAAATTTTCGCGCCCAATCCGGCGATTTTGCCCACCTTTTGCAGCGTAACGTGAAGCAGATTTTTTTGCGTCTTCGCCTTTAATCTCTCGTTGATTACTTGTTCGTGCAGCTTATTTAAAACTTCTTCGGAAAGTTTCCCGTCAACGGCGAGACCGTTCTTTTTTTGAAATTTTTCGATAGCCTTACGGGTGGATTTGCCCGCGCTGCGCGAGACCTTTTCGTCTTTACCGATTTTTAAATCCAGTCTTTCGAGCAGAGCGTGAACCTTTTGCGTGCGCGTTTTGTCCGCCGTCACAAAATCGTCGTGCAGAGCCGTGTTGAGAGCCGCGACGGTGCTTTCGTTTAATTTGCCGTCGGCTTTGAGCCGATTTTTCTCTTGAAATTCTTTCAATGCTCGAACGGTTGAGGTTTTAATTTTCTTCGGGTCGTCGCCCCCGTCTTCCGCCGAGCGCGGATTTAGCTTGCTCAATGCTTCGTGCAGATTTACGACGCCCGCTTTATCGGTCAATTTTAAATTGCTTGATATTTTGTTGAATGGCATATTTTTTTAGTTTTTGAATCGCGTTTTCGCTTGGGAAACGATTCAAAAAATCCTCCTCCGAAACTTCTGCTTCAGACTAATCCTGTGGTTTTGCGGACAACTGAAAAATCTTGAAAAATTACCGTTTATTGAAATCTTTAAAGTATTTATTTATTAATTTTTCATATTCTTTTTGACCGTTCCAATCGGACGCGATTGGAAAATTATTCACGCTGTTTATAAACTCTTCCGGAGGTTTATATTTGTGAACTGTTATGTAGTGATAAATTAATGTCGGAGCGGCAAAAATAATCGAACCGTCGCCGGACGGAATCCAAATTTCCGCCATTCCCAAAAAGATATTTTTATTATTAAATTTGAGCCTTTGTTCCTTTTCATCGCCGTTGCACAAATCGCAGTAATGTGCGCCTCTCATAATATTTACTTCTTCTCTGCCGATGATTTGCAGAATTTTTTCGGCAAACTTCAGCGAAGTTTCTCCGGTGTCAAAATCAATTCCCTTTTCGAGCCAACCGACGTTTTGCACCTCGTCTATCTTGAAAGGTAAATCGTAGCTATATTTTGATTTGTCTTTAAAATACATAATCTTTTTAAAATCTCGCTTTTAAGCACGCCGCCCAGTCCATTTGTCCCATACCCGGATTTAACAAATCAGACAGCGTCGTTGCGTCTTCGACGACGAGCGAATTGGACATAATATTCAATCCATTTGGAGCCTTAAGCGTAAAATTAGGAATTTCAGCGCCCGGCAGGTGCGTGACCGCGCCTTCCATTCGGGCTGCAAATGCCGGATTTTGGATAATCGCATCATAATCTCCCGTTTCAATTAGTTTCCCCATCGCGTCGGGAATACCCATACCTTCTTCAGTCCAAAAAGTTATGCTTGTTCCCGGAGGAACAGTCGTTGTGCCGCTTCCGTATCTGAATTCGCCGTGTCCCGCAAATGCCCTTCCCGTTCCGCCTTCGGTAACGGATCTAGCGTAATTCTGCCCGTTCGGACTGAGACCTCTTGATAATTCCCCCCCTTCTGCTCCTTCTGCTAAAGTTGATGCTTCGGTGGCTTCCAACCCTAATCCTTCTGCTGCCAATCCAGCGCCGCCGACTGCTATGCCTACTGTCGCAACCACATCAACTCCGGCATGCAAACCTTGCCGACCCATATTAAAATAGTCGCCTCTTTCATAAGCCTGATACGCTTCATAACCTGCAACCAGCCCGTGGTATACCGGATTTACGGCGTTAATTGCTCCTAATACCCCGTCTTCCTTGTATCCTTTGTAAATGGATTTGCCAATCCCGACAATAGTATCAATCGGATGTACGGCGGAATTTACAATTCCTTTAGCTACATCGAAAACGCCTGCTAAAACTCCGCCTACCGTAGCGAACGCTTTTTCATACCATGTTTCCGGTTTACTGCCGGCGCCGCCACCGTCTGGAGAGCCTGTTCTAGAACCTCCTTCGGCAGGCTGCGGAGAAGTTCCATTTGAGTTTGCCGGACTTGGGTTTGCATTTGGGGTTGTCGGGCGGCGTCCGACAATAGTTTCTCCGTCCTCGAAATTAATTGTGCTTCCGACACCGACCATTGTGATGTCTGAAGTTCTTGCATTGAAATACCAGCCGGTTGTGTCACCTCGCCATTCCAAAGAGGGTCTGTTAATAATGAAAGTGTGACCGTTATCTTCTACCGAGCGATTAGTTAAAGCAGTTGCAAGCCTTTGTCTTGCTTCAGGAGTATTCGTATGTATATCACTATTATATTCTGCTCCTAACTGATATGTTCTATCCTCCATTCCATTAGGGTCGTGAAACACTATCGGATTATTCGAGCAGTATTTGAATAAATTAAAACCTCTGACAAACCCCGCCGGGTCGCTGCTCGTCCAGCGTCCGAGCCACGCCGCGTAATAGCGCGCGCCGAAATAATAAAAGCCGGTTTCGTCGTCGCGCTCTTTGCCGCTGAAGCGGTAGCGCTTGAGACTCAAATCCGTGCCGGATTTGGCAACGCGGTAGGATGAAGTTCCGAACGGGTGATATTCCTCATAAGAGATGACGTTGCCCGCGTCGTCGGTTTCGAGCGTCGCCGAGCCGAGATGATTTCCGTATTGATAACGAATCAGTTTCGCGTTTAAGGGATTTGCCGTGTCGCTGTTGTTAGCGTCAATGGTTTTGATGTCAACCTGCGCGATTTTGCCGGCGTTGTCCGAGATGTGAACGGTTTGACGTTCCAGATGAGGTGCGTTGCCGCCTTGCCTTTCGCGGTAGATTTCTACTGCGCCTAAATAAATTCGTTCTTTTACCAACCCGCTAGGTCTTTCGATAACTTTTCTGATTCTGCCACCGCTGCTGCCATAACAATAAAAAGCCGTGCCGCCGCCGCCCAAATTTACTTCTTTTAACTGCGCGAGAAAATTCCAAACGAGGCTGTCGGGCGCAGAGAGATGCGGCATCGAGGTCATATTGCCTTGCGCGTCGTGGAAATATTTCATCGAGAAAACGCCCGACGGGTCGCCGTCCGCGTTGGTTGCTTTTAAGCGGTTGGTGGAGTTGGTCAGGTCGTCTTCGTATTCGTATCGGTAGCGTTTCGTCCAATTCCCGCCGATGGCGGAATGGCGCATCTGGCTGATGTTGCCGCAGTCGTCGTATTCGTACTCTTCCGAATAATTGCGGACGGCGTTTGCATCGTTGACGTGCGGTATCTGCGGCAGAAAATCTAAGTCCTGGTGATTCGGAAGCGCGTTGTTGCCGCTTGCGGCGTGTTCTCTACCTGTCGCTTTTTTCAGTTGATAGATGGCATCGTATTCGTATTTATTTTCCGGCGCGACGACGCTGTTTTTGAAAAAATTCGTTTGCTGCGCGTCGTCGCGGATTTGCGTGATGTTGCCGGTCGGGTCAAAAGTGTAGTTTAAGTTTTGGACGGCTTTTGAGTTTGCATCGGCGACAGAAAGTCTGGTTAAAAGATTTTCCAGACGGTAAGTTTTCGGGTCGTAAAAGTATTCGGTAATTGTGCCGTTACCATATTCGGCAAACTTCCTTTGACCTTTCGCGTCGTAGTCCTGCGCGGCGAGAAAAGTTACAAAACTTCCCTGTCCCTGAAGTTTTACTTTTAATGAATCGAGAAAATTCGCTTCGTTAAAAGCGGGCTGATAAATTGTGCCGCCCGGAACAACGACTTCAATAGGGCGACCGAGCGCATCCGTCTCGCCCGTGACGGAAAAAGTTTCCGCTTCGAGAAGAAGGTCAGCGGCATTATTGACCGCCGCTAAAGTTGTGATGCCGTCGAGCGTTTTCCAATCGGCAACACGCGCTTTATAATCTTTCGTCAAGCGGCGCTCGATTTCCAGAGCGTTGCCCTTAAAATCCATCTGTTTGATTTCGACGCTGCCCGATTGGTCATAGACGCGAAAGGCGCGCCCTTTCAAATTCAGATTTTGCGCTGCCGTCGCGGTGAAAAAATAATCGCCGTAAAGAATGTGCGAGAAAAGAAATTCGCCCGCGCCTTCTTTGACAAAACCACTTAACGGGCGATGCAGTTTGTCGAACGTCGTTCTGAATTCGCGCAAGCCTCCTTCCCACATTTTTACGAGTCGCCCCATCGCGTCCGCAAAAATCCAGCGTTCGCCTTTCTCGGCGGTTTTGCCGTAGGCGACCGCGCCTAAAAGATTTGTGTATGATTCGGCAACCGGTCTGTCCATCTGGTCGAACATCCGCGAAAAGCGTCCGACTAAATCCTTTTCGGCGCGCACGTGAGTGGTTTTTCCGTCGCCGAAATCGGTGACGGCGTAGAACGGACTTCCTTGTAAATTTAGATACGCGACAGAAGGCGTGTCGTAATGTTTTGCCGCCAGCCAAGCGGCGCGTTGCTGCGCGTCGGTCGGCTCTGGCGCGCCGTTCGGGTCCGGGCTTCCCCGTTCGATATACCAATCGCTGTCCCTGACCGTATCGTTGGCGTCGAAGGTCTTAAAATGCCAGCCGTCGAATTCTGTTTTAGTAAAAGTTCCGTTCGGAAATTCGGTTCTGATGTTTCTGCCTACGGGGTCGTAAAAAAACAAAGGCGTGATGCCGGTTTCGACCAGCGCGTCTTCGGATTCGTATTCGTGCGTCGCGCTGAAATACGGCTCGAATTGTTTTATCGGATTGCCTTTGTTATTAAAAATCGTTCTGCCGTTGCCAATCCAGCGCGGATTCGCGTTTATCTTTTCAACCGTTTTGGTCGCCGCGTTCCAGCGCAGAGCCTCGCCCGCTTTTGCCTGGTTTTTCGTCATAATGACGCTGCCGCCGCCGTCCGAATAAGCGTAGCTTTCCTGCCATCGCGGATTCGCCGCGCCGTGTTTTTCGCGCGCGAAGGTGTGAACGGAATTCGGCTTTCCGTTGTTTTTCCAGTTCAGCAGATCGTATTCGAGCCGCGCCGTCGGGTCTGCCAAAGTATCGCCTTCGCCCGCGCCTGATTTGCCCATCACGGCGGATTTGACGACCATTCCGAGTTCGTCCGTCTCGACGGCGGCGCGATTCAAATTGATGTCCGTCAGCATTTTGGCGGACAAGGTTCGGTAATCGTTTTCGACAGTGGAAATGTTTCCGATGGCGTCCGTCGCGCTTTTTGCAAGCAATGTAAAAGCGTCGTATTCGACAAAATTTTCGTTGCCGAAAATGTCGCGCGCGCCGACGGGCGTATAGAAATTATTTTTCGGATTTGCCGCAAAAATCCTCGTGCCGGATTGCGACCACCAATGCGCGTCGTTTTCGCTGTGAACGTATTTTGCGTCCGCGAGCATTTGGTCTGTAACTTTTGCGCCGTAAAGTTTTGTCACCAAGTTCTTGGTAAACGCGAGCTGATATGTTTTGTGCGCGATGCCCAAAAACGATAGTTTGCCGAGCGGTAGAGCGGTTGATAAATCGTCTTTCAAAAAATAAACTCTGCCGTGCGCGAAAAGACGTTTTTCCGCCGCGCCGGAAAATTCTTCTTCAAACAAAATCTCCGACGCCGCACCGATTGCGATTTTCAAATCCTTTTTTTCAAAAAAGAAATTTGCCGGTTGACCTACGCCGGAGATTTCGTAGGATCTCGATTCGCAAGCCGCGCGCAGACGGTAAATGCTCGCCGCCTCGTCAATCGCGTCGTCCGTGTAAAACGCTTCGCCGTAAGCGATGTGGAGTTTATTTTGTTCTTCCCAAACTTTGTCTGGAACGGCGGCGGGCGCAAGCGGTCTTCGGACGCGCGGATAAACGACAGAAGCGGATTTTTCGACGTTGCCGAGTTCGTCCGTTTCCAAAACGAATGAATGAGAAATTCGCGGGTCGGCTGCGTTTCTCTCGTAACCGTAAGAAATTGATTCGGACGGAACGACCAGAAAAACCGCGCCTTTTTCATTTTCCGACGGCTGAAGTCGTCTTATCTCGACCGTCGTCTGCGAAGCCGTATAAGGCTTGCGGCTGAGCGGTGTTTCGTCCTCAGCGTAGATTTCCGTGCGAAGCGGTAAACCTTTCAGCGCTCGATGCGCTTCGCGCAGCTCGTCCCCTGATAAATCGTCTTCGATTACAGGGTCGGGCAAATCATATTCGGCAAACTCCGCGTTCTGAAAATACTCGCTTTCGCATTGATGCAAGATTTTTTTGTTTCGCAAAAACGCGCCCGTGTGAAACCACGAAACTGTTCTGACGGGCGGCTGATGCAGATTTTCTTCGACGACGTTTTTTGCCGCGTTGAGCTTAAAATCATTAAAGTCTTCGGTGTCTAATTGTTCGACTCGTGCAAAGCCGCGAAATTCTTTTTCGGCGTAATCGAAATAGCCGTGAGCGTAAGCGTAAGAACTCGTGAAAACGGTTTCGCGTATTTTGTCTTCGGTTCTGACTTTTGAAATACAATGGACGGGAAACGGAAGTTTTGTAATCCAATTTCTGCCCGCTTTTTTGTCTTCTAAATAAAATTTGGTTGAAGATTTATATTCGAGCGAAACTTCCTTGCCGCAGTTGTTTTCGTATTTGACGAGCAAATGCGGCTTTTTGCCGTTCATCAAATTTATGTATCGCAGCGGTTGATTTCTGTCTTGCGGCAACGCCGAAGACCAAACGATGCAGGCTGTTCCCGTGCCGAGAAAATCTAGCACCGCAACGTCCGTTAAATTGTTTATTTGCGGAAAGGCGGAAATTATTTGCGGCTCGCTCGTCCATTCGTTTCCGTTCAGATTCAGCCAGACTCGAAAATCGTTTTCGCCTAGATAAACAACGTCAATCGTTCCCGAACCGTCAACATCGGCGAGCCGCAGATTTCGCGGATTAAATTCGTCCGGCGACGCGAAAACCGGAGCGTTTTCCATTGCGACTTTCGCGCCGAATCTGCCGTAACCGAGATTTGCCCAATAACAGATTTCTCCGTTGCGTATGCGAACGATGTCGGTCAAGCCGTCACCGTTCATATCGGCGAGAAAAATGCTCTGAGTCAAATCGGCGAAGACGACTGCCGGACCTTTTTCCTCGTCAATTTCTCTGGCGACCGTTTGCGAAATTTCAAAGCCTTTTTCGCCCGCGCTCTCGTACCATCTAAAACTATTGTCTTCGGTAAAGAGCAAATCCGCGCTGCCGTCGCCGTTTAAATCAATCGCGCGCAAATTCGGATTGGTTAAATCGAGATTCGGAAACGCTTCAAAATTCTTGAACGTTTCCCACTCGCCGTCTTCGTTTAATTTGAAAAATCCCTTCGGCTCTTTTGAATCGGCGACCAGATACTTAATGCCGTTGCCTTCGAGTTCGAGAATCGAAGTCGCGCCCTGCGCCAAGCCTTGAAAATTCGGGCGAGCGGCGACGGGCGCGGCGGGCGAAAAATTTCCGTCGCCCAAATTCGATTTGTAAAACCAGCCGCCGCTTTGTTCGGTCAAAATTCCCGAAACGCCTTCGTTGTATAAATCAATCCACAAATACCGTTTGTCGTATAAACCGGCGGGCGCGCCGAAAGCGTTTTCTTCGGTTACTGTTTCTACGGCGGTGTTCCATTCGTGCGGCTGATATGTGAATTCGGTTTCGGGTAAGAATTTTGTCGAATAAGAATCGGCTGCAGCATTCCAGAGATGTCCGTTCTGACGCGCTTTGACCAAAAAGGAAAAACCGTTTATCTTTGCTCCGCTTCCGACAAAATCCAAATTGTCGTCGTAAAAAAGCTCCAGAGATTTTGTTAAATACGGATTGTGCGGCAATTCCGGCGCGTCAAAGCAGTGAAACACAAGCGCACGGCGGCAGCGACGATAAGTTCTGACCTCGAATCCGGCGCGGTAATCGGAGAACGCATCTTTGCGGCTCGTCCAAACATTTTTTTCCGCGTCAACATCCTTAGGAATACTTTCGGACGAATCGTGTTCGCCGTAATCGAAAATTACCTTGAACAGAAAATCGGTTTCTGACGGAAGCACGTCGCCCAAATAATACGGCTGGCGGTTGCCGTATAGTATTTTTTTCAGATAAGTCTGCGCGCATTTATTACTTCGGTTTTTTTCGTATAGTTTGTTTCTTATACCGGCGAAATCTTCTCGTTTATATTCGTAAACGTAGATGTTTCCCTTATCGTCGTGCGTTCTGTCGAGCCGCCATTCTCGCACTTTCGCGTCGTCTTGCGGGTCGCTCAGACGGCTGGTAAGCGTCGTGCCGAAATACGAATGCACGTTGTCTCTTGTGACGGTGCGCCAATGCGTTTCGCCGCTCGCGTTGTTTTTCCATTTTTCGATTATTGCGAACAATCCTTCGATGCGCGGGCGATAGCGGCGGACAGTGAACGACGCGCCGTTTTCGGTTTTTTGCTTTTTATACGGCTTCCAATTGCCGCCGTCGTTTTCAAGAAGCGGCACGAGGTCTTCCGCGCCGGACAAAATAAATGTGTCGGATTCTTCCTCGTCTTTATATTCGGGCAGATGTTTTTCGGTTTTTCGGCTTATTCGCGGAACGCTTAAATCCCAGCCGACGCCGAAAACGCCGTTGCCGCTGCCGGAGTTGTAGCTCAAGCCGACGGCTGGAACGAAACCGTGCCGCGACGGACTCAATGGAATCGAGATTCCCAAAGAAGAAGTTCCCGTCACGGAATTGACTTGAAATTTTTCTTCGATTCCTTTGATAGCGCCGCCGCCTTTCGGCAAGGCAATAGAAGGCATTTCAATCGTATTCGATTTCGTTTTCCCTTCATCCGTTTTTAGGAATGAAGAAGACGAATCGTTATTTTTCGATTTCTCATTCATATCAATCCTTACTCAAGCGGTAAATGCAACTTTTATATTCGACGCTGTATATGTATGTTTTTGCGATTAGATTATGCCGTTACGGAATCAGCCAAGCCGCATAAACGGCTCGACTATAGAGCAAAGAAACGAAGCAGAAATAAATAGATAAAATTTCAAGTTTCGTTTTATCACTGTTCACACTTTCAAATTTTTAAGCATTTCTCCGAAAAACTCGTCTCCAAAACGCAAAAAGCTAATTATCGTTAAATAATCAGCTTTATACAGTTATGTCCGACTAAACTTTGTAAAAGTTCGGAAATACCGCTTATAAGATTGTTGAAAGTGTCCGACACAACAATAATTTGCCTCTTTGATTTCTAATATCTTGGCGGCGACTTCTGGTAGTTCGCTCGCTTCAATATATTGAAACCAATATATTTTTAAGCTCAAACCAATACATATTTGAGTCGTAAAATTCACCACTCAAATTCTTAATATCCAACTCCCCGCCCAATTTGGTCTTAGCTTATTTCCCTACCGAAATGCACTTAATTTTCCGGTAAGAGCATTTGCGGTAGAGCTGTTATTTTGTCGGTTCGTAGAAAGTAGCACAGGTTAGAATTAGCTGTCAATATTATTTTAAATTTGAGAATTATTGATTGGAAGTTTATTAGAACCTGAATTAAATCACGTGGCAATGCCGATTTTCAATCGTAGTAAGTTATTACGTCTAGCAAAACTGTATAGGGAATCGCTCAATTGGTCGGGCAAATCCAAAGTAATATTCGCCGCGCCGCTCGTTGCCGCAAAGCTACGCGGCGGCGTCTGCTATTTCTGCGGTAAAGATTTTTTCTATTCAAATTTAATTTACGAAAGAGAATTTTTTCCATTTGTGACTCAAATCACTTTTTTTCTTTTTCGAGAGGTAGTTTTTTATCAAAAGAGGCGATTATGAAACGCATTGAACTAATCAAAAATCTTAGTTTGTCGGAAATTTCCGGCGGTGGGAAATCCAAACAGGTGAAAGAGATTTTCAGCGGCGCGCGCCGCCGTCTGGTCGAAGTCAAACTTCGCAACAACGAAGTTCTGACAAAACACAAAGCTCAAGAGCCGATTACGGTTTTGTGTCTGGCGGGAAACGGCGTCTTTCGCGCCGGCGAGGATTTGAACGAAGAATGCCAGCAATGCCGCCGGAACATTGCTGACCTTGGAAGGCGACGTCGAACACGAAGTCGTCGCAAGTCCGGCGCTCGATTTACTGATTACGAAATTTAAAGACGTTTAGAGCAAATCTTTATAAGACGGACATTTAACGCCAAAAAATTGTTGGAGCGCGAATGAAAAACGACATTGAAAACCGTCGCGACATTGACCTTTTGATGAATCATTTTTACGCGCGGGCAATTCGCCGACGAAACAATTGGCTATATTTTTACCAATGTCGCCTGACTCGATTTAGAACGTCATTTGCCCGTCATCGGCGATTTTTGGAAACGCTGCTTTTCGGCACTCAAAGAAAGCGCAAGAAATAATAAAATCACTTTTAGATTTAAGAAACATTTCAGACTAATACTTAAAGATGAAACAAATAAGGCGACCTTTGAGGTCGCCTTATTTGAATTCTCAGTATTTATTGCATTACAAATCACATATTCTGTAATTTAATCCGTAATTTCGAAACGTGACTTTATTCGCAAAAACGGAACTTTATTTCCTAATACGCGACTTTATTTGCAAAACACAAATTCACTTGTAGTGCGCTAATAAAGTTGGGTACTGAACCGCTCGTAAGTTGTTGATTCTACGTAGCGGCTTTTTTGTGTCTTTTTATTAAAGTTGGGTACTATGTTTAACATCGTATAAAAAGCAGCTAATCTTTATGCTAATAAAGTTGGATACTGGCGTCAACAAGTTTTAACAAACTTGCTATGATTTGGATTTCGAAAAAGTTCTTTTCCTGTGGAGTGTTTTAACCTAACCGACTTTTTGTTTTTAAACCAAAAAATGAATTTGCGAATCTGAAACGAATCTTTTTTGAGCAGTTATTTGCCTACAGAAAATCCTCCATCAATTATCAGCGCCGTTCCTGTAACAAATGCCGCTTCGTCGCTTGCCAGGTATAAAACCGCCGCCGCGATTTCTTGGGGCGTTCCCATACGTCCGACGGCTTGGGTCGCCGCCATTTCCGCATAGGCTTTTTCCGGGTCGGGATATTCGGCGATGCGCTGTCTGACGAAGGGCGTTTCGACTCTGCCGGGGCAGACGCAGTTAACGCGAATGCCGTCGAGCGCGTGGTCGAGCGCGAGGCATTTGGTAAAACCGACGACGGCGAATTT
>JALYZF010000221.1 GCA_030948995.1 Acidobacteriota bacterium | reverse complement strand
TTCGTTATCAGACGCACGACTGCGCTTTGAACTTTTGGCGCGGGACGGAAAGCTGCGGGCGGCACGTCGAAAAGTTTTTCCGTCGTCAAATATGCTTCGACTAAAACGGTTAAAAATCCGCGCTCGGAATTTCCCGCCTGCGCGGTAATTCGCTCGACGACTTCACGCTGAAACATTAAAATCATCTCGGAGAAAGCCTCGCGTTGTTCGATTAATCTTTGCAAAATAGCAGTTGAAATATAATAAGGAAGATTGGCGACGAGTTTGGTTTTTGGTTTTTGGTCTTTAGCTTTTGTTAATTCATGAAAATTAAATTTGAGTGCATCTGCTTCTACTAATTCAAAATTTTCGCACGCGCCGAATTTATTTTTTAATAATGGAATCAAATCACGGTCTAGTTCGATGGCAATTATCTTTGCACCGCTTTCAACAAGTTTTTCCGTCAACGCTCCGCGCCCTGCGCCGATTTCAATAATCGTTTCACCTTTTTGCGGGTTGAGCGCGCCGATAATTTTATCGATATAGTTTTGGTCAACGAGGAAATTTTGACCGAAAGATTTTTTGGCAAACGGCTTTCGAGTTTTGAACTTGGAACTTTGGTCGTCGAATTTATTCATTCCAATTGGGATAACCCGTTATTTCAACGTCTGCGCCGTGTCGGCTGATTTCAATATTTTCGAGCCGCATTGCACTGCTCAAACGCGACGCTCCGATGCCGCCGACGGCTGATGGCGCGCCCGTTCCGCCGATGACTAACGGAGCAATAAAGAATGTAACCTTGTCAATTAACTTAGAATCGTAAAATGAGCCCGCAACCGAAGCTCCGCCTTCGACCATAACGCTTTGAATCTGCCTTTTTCCTAATTCCACCAGAACGCCCTGCAAATTTCGTCCGCCTTCTGCAATACGAAAAACTTCGATGCCTTCATCTTTTAAGTTTTTAATTTTTTCAGCATCGTCGCTGTCTGTAAAAATAATTGTCGGCGCATCTTTCGCCGTCAAAACTAAATTTGCAGACAGAGAAATTTTCAGCGAATTATCTAAAACAATTCGTGCAAGCGGACGGCGGCGCGGCAAATCGCTTCTATCGGTCAAACTCGGATTATCAACCGCAACCGTATTTGCGCCGACAAGAATCGCGTCATATTCGTGTCGCAACAGTTGAGATTTTTTCAAAGATTCTTCGCCCGTAATCCATTTTGAATCGCCCGTTCGCGTGGCAATCCGACCGTCAAGCGAAATCGCCATTTTCAAATGCACAAACGGTCTGCCGGTTTTGTGCCAGTGAATATATTTTTCGTTTTGCCGCTCGGCTTCATCCTTCAAAATTCCCGTAACGACTTCAATTCCCTTTTCGCGCAAAAACTCAAAACCTTTTCCGCAAACAAGCGGATTCGGGTCTTCAATCGGACAGACGACGCGGCGGATTCCAGCATTTATCAACGCTTCGGTGCAAGGCGGCGTGCGGCTGAAATGATTGTGCGGCTCAAGCGAAACATACGCCGTCGCGCCTTTTGCCCGTTCGCCAGCATGTTCCAGCGCAATCATTTCGGCGTGCTTTACATTTTTATAAATGTAACAACCTTCACCGACAACTTCGCCTGATTCCGACACAATCACGCAGCCGACAAGCGGGCTTGGTGAAACTTGTCCAACACCGCAAATTGCTAAATCTAACGCTCGTTGCGTCATCTGCAAATCAAAATCTGAAAAATTATCGCTCAATTGTTTTTATCCGATTCTTCATTCAAATTCAGAGATGTAATTTCTTCATCTCCACCGCTTAATTTTTTGCCAAGCGACTTTAGAGAAGTTACCGGATTAAGTTTAATCCCCAATTTGTCTTTTAATATCTTGATTTCGCCAAATTCCAAACCATCAAAAACTTTTTCAAATTCCTCTTTGTTTTCAAGCGAATCCATCATTATTGATTTGCTTGAGATTTTCTTGATAACTCTGTTTTGTTGTTCAATTGTTGTGTCTTTTTGAAGAATTATTTTGTCTTGATGTTCAATTACAGTTTGAGCCAAACGCAATTCTCTTTCTGATGAACGAATTTCCCTTTCCGTCATTCTTTGCGAATGTTGAAGATTTTCGATTTGCTGTTGCAATCTCATTGCGGCAAAACTTTCATTATATATAATTGGACTTTCAGGCAAATGTAAATAAACGGCAAGCGCTTCACGAATTTTGTCTAATGCTTCAACATCATCGATCGGCGTTACTGAAAAAAGAACTTTTCCCGCTTCTTCTTTCAAATTTGAAGTTGCGTTTATTCCTAAATCCTTTAAAAATTGTGCAAAGTATATTAAATACTGTTCGCAAGAATTTTTTATTGTTTCTGGGAAATTAAATAATGAAACTAAGGACTTGTTAATAGCTTTCGAGTTTAATTTACTTATTGTCTTTTTATGAATAGAAGTTATTATTTTCTCATAATCTTTCAATTCTTCTTTTATTGCGAGTTCCCCAAAATTATGAAAAATGAAAGGTTCAATTTCAGTAAAATTTTTATACTCAATAGCAGTTGGCAAAAGATTCCAGTCTGGAAAATTTTCTCTTAAGATTTCTTGAAAAGTTTTTGCAAAATCAAAGAAGCTATAAGAATGTTTCCAATAGATCAAATTAGGTAAAAATTGAAAATTAACTTGAGAAACATCAGAGCCTTTGGGTAAATGAATTAAAAGATTCAAAGTAAAATCTTCAATGTCAATCCAATCAATAAAATGTAGAGTAAATGCTTCGGGAAATGCGCTAATTGGATAACTAGCCAACATTTTACTTGTTTCATTGAATGCCTCTATTTCATAGCCATAATCCAAATTTTCATTTTCATAATAATTTGGAAGTTTTCTAGCTCCCGCAAATTCGAGAATTTCTCCATTTCTAATCAAATGATATGGATATTCCTTTTCATAATTTTCAATTTCAGTATTTTCCCTTATTTCAAACATTATATTTAATTAAACAATCCATTCACATATTTTTCCGCATCAAAAACCATTAAATCGTCAACCTGCTCGCCGACGCCGACGTAGCGAATCGGGAGATTTAATTCTTTTGAAATTGCCACGGCGATTCCGCCCTTTGCCGTGCCGTCGAGTTTGGTTAAAACGATTCCGGTTACATCTGCGGTTTTCAAAAATTGTCGGGCTTGCTCTAAACCGTTTTGTCCGGTTACGGCGTCAATTACGAGAAGCGTTTCGTGCGGCGCTTTTTCTACTTCGCGTCCGGCGATGCGTTTCATTTTTTCTAATTCCGCCATTAAGTTTGATTTATTATGCAAGCGTCCCGCAGTGTCTACAATTAAAACATCGGCATTGCGCGCTTTTGCTGATTTTAGAGCGTCGAATAAAACCGCCGCCGGGTCTGTTCCCTGTTTTTGTTGGACAATCGGAACGCCGGCGCGGTCAGCCCAAATCTCTAATTGGTCGGAAGCGGCGGCACGAAAAGTGTCGGCGGCGCATATTAAAACTTCATTGCCTTCCATTTTTATACGCTGCGCGAGCTTGCCGATAGTCGTCGTTTTGCCGACGCCGTTGACGCCGACAACCATCAAAACATACGGTTTTATTGAATCGGAAACACTCGTCTCGCTCGCCACGCCTTTGTTTTCCGATGCGTGCAGAATATCGAGCAGTTCTTTTTTCATCGCTCTTTTGAGCGCGTCCAAATCGTCGATTTCCTGACGCATAACGCCTTTGCGAATGGCTTCGAGAATCTGCATTGTCGTCGCAACGCCGATGTCGGTTGAGATTAAAAGCTCTTCGAGTTCGTCGAGAAAGGCTTCGTCAATTTTCTTGCGTCCTTCAAAAACCGTGTCGAGCCGGTTATTAATCGAGTGGCGCGTTTTCTCGATTGCTTTGCTAAAACGAACGCCGATTTCCCTTTCAACCGCTTCTTCTTGAGCCTTGAGTTCTTCAATCGATTTGTCCAATCCCAACGTCGAGATTGAAAATTTGTCTTCGTCTTTTTTTCTTCGCCAAAAAAATGCCATAACGCGATTTTAGATTTTAGGTTTTGGATTTTGGATTTTATTTCCGCAATTCCATACCACTGCTTCTAAGAAAACTCCTTTTGCACTAAACTTAAAACTTTGATTATAAAAAAGAATAGCACGCCGAACAAACCAGCGTGCTAAAGCAATAAAAATCAGCTTCAAATTAAATTTATGCGCGGTAAAGATTTAATTTTTCGCCGTTTTTGAAAAGCGCAAAGCCCAAAGTTACCGAAAAAACAATCGTAAAATAAAATGTCGGGATACTGACCAATGCCGCAGCCGGCAGATTTCCCATTTTCGGCAAATTAAACGGCGACAAAATTAAATGTAAAACTGTCGATACAATCAGGTAAACGATTCCAAGCGTCAAACAAACGCCAAGGATTTTTGCGTAATCGAAACCCAAACGTTTGATTGTATCCAAGCCGACGAGCGGATTTAAAGTTTCCGAAATACTGCGCGTGTAACCGGCAACGGCGCATGCCGCCGGAAAATAAAACAAACCCCAGAGAAACGCGATAAACGCCAGCAGCAAAAACGGAATTATCAATGCGCCCAATCTTTGAAACGCTTGGAAATACTCTTGCTGTTGCTGTTCGGGCGTTTTCCCGACCATAGATTCGACTTGCGCCTTCTGATTTTCCTGCATCAACTCCTGCATTTTTTTCGCATTGCCATCTTGCAGCGCGGCGCGCGCTTCGGGAGTTAATTCGTTATCGGTCATAATAATCTGACCGTTTTCTATGCGCGGCGGTTTCGGCGCTGAATTGACAGTTTCTTTTGTTAGAGAGATGGCTTGTAACTGCGAAGAAGTTTGGCTCGAAGCGGTTTGCCAAGTAAACCAAAGCGCGCCGACGCACAATAAAATCAATAGTCCGAACGATGAAATATAAACGCCGATGCTTAGGAAAAACGGATGAATCACGTCGTCCCATAAATTGAAATCTTCAAAATCCGGCATAAAATTGCGCTCGGTTTCGCCTTTGGAAAAATTTTCCACCGTGTTTGCCAGAATTCCGAACGACAAAGTATTGGCAAGCATTCCGCAGACAATCGCCGCCCAAATCATATAAATTCCGCCGAATGCCGATGCCGATTCTCCCAAAGTGAAAAACATAAACATCACCGCGCCGAATATAAAACTCGCTTTGTATCGAAACGGAAAAGCGAAAGCTCGCCCGATGTCGGCAAATCCGAAATCTTCTCCGGCAACAGCCTGCCGTTTATATTCGGTTTTTTGCTTGGTTAAAATTTCCTTTACGGGTTTGCACAGCGCGCCGCACAACGGGCAGATTTTCACTGTTCCGCCGAAGGATTTCGGACACGCTTTGCAAAAGCCTTTCGCGCAGACTTCGCAAACATATTCTGCCGCAAGCTCTTGATGGATGTTGCAGAAATTATTACCGATTTGAAAATTCTGCGGCGTTTGCGCTTTGGTTCTACTTTCCGTTTTAATTTCTTCCCGAACAGGAAAATTATCTTGAGACTGTTCGACAAATTCAGCTTCGTTTTCAGACGGAACAAATTCAGGCAGAGGCGATATAATGTTTTCACTTACAATCTGAATATTAGTTTCCGGTTGTGAGGGTTCGTCGTTTGCTTGCAAAACCGGCATCGGCAAGCCTAATTCTTTAGCGTTAAAAAAACCGAACAGAAGCGGAATTTTTCCCGCTTCAAGCCAGCGTAGATTTCCGCGCCGCACTTTATCCTGCGGCAGAAGCGAGCCTTCCGCAATCCATTCGCCTAATTCTTCAAACCGGGCTTCATAAATCGCGCCGCCTGCTTCGACTTGCCAGATTTCCGTCGGATTTGTCATATCACTTTGAATTTAATAGATAAAAAGTTTTTCTGATTTATCAGAATTTACGGTTAAATACCTCGATAATTATTTCTAATTTCGCGTCAAGATTTTTAAATCGAAGGTGAGTTTTTGAGTTAGATTACTTCAGTCGTTGCGGGTTGCGGGGTTTGATTTTGCGCGTTCGGGTGAACACCGACGGCGCGAACTTGCCCGTCTCGACAGGCTTTGACTAAAGCTTCGACAACTTTGGGGTCATAGCGCGTGCCAACAAAGGTTTTTATACGTTCTATTGCTTCATTCAAATCCATTCCCTTTTGATAAGGTCGATTGGTCGTCATCGCATCGAATGTGTCGGCGACCGAGACGATTTTAGCCTGCAGAGGAATTTCGTGGTCTTTCAAGCCTTGCGGATAGCCGGCGCCATTGACCATTTCGTGGTGCATATACATTCCGGGCAAAAAGTCTTTCATTGCCGGAATTTGCGACATAATTTTATAGCCTTGTTGCGGATGAGTTTTCATTATCTCGTATTCCTCATCAGTTAAAGCCGCAGGTTTTTTCAAGATACTGTCGTCAATCGCAATTTTGCCGACATCGTGCAGAAGCGCGCTGATGCGAAGTGTTTCCAAATCTTTTTCATTCATTCCGCACCGTTGCCCGATGGCGACCGAAATG
>JALYZF010000205.1 GCA_030948995.1 Acidobacteriota bacterium | reverse complement strand
AGCATCGCCATTGTGCCTTCTTTATCTTTCGGGTCAAACGCCGAACCGCTGTGAACGCGCAGTTTGACCGTAACTTTTTCCGCTTCGGGCGCGTTCCAGACGAGCAGATTCATTCGGTTGAGAAGTTTTTCCTGCTGCGGCACAGCGAGTTTTGTCGTTTGCGCGTAAGAAAATGCGGCGCTCAGGAACAAAAAGAGAGAAAGTATCGTAAAATTTTTGAAGCAGTTTTTGATGTTCATTTTATTCGGTCGAAAAAAGTGGAAACGAAAAAACGTTTACCTTTAGTTGCAAATTAATATATCATCAGTTGTCAGGCGGAAAATAAAACGCTTTCGCAGGCGTTTATAATCTGCGGCTTGCGAAAAGAAAATTTTAGATGCCGGCAGGCATCGCGTCAAACCGTTAAGGCATCTATAATTTTGTTGCAATCTATAGAAATGTTAAGCGAATAGTTTCCCGAAAACTTAACATCCGAAAAAATCCGTTTATAATTAAAAACAATAACTTCGTGCTTGAATGGAAAAAAGTAATAAAGTTTTGAGAGGTTAGAGAGATGGGAAAAATAGTTAAATACTGTGCATCGTGTGATGAAAGTTTTGCCGAAAAATTTGCTTTTTGCCCGAACTGCGGCAAAAGTATGCAGGCGTTTGAAATGAATCCGCTCGCGGGAGTCAGCGATACGGTCGAAAAATTAAACGTCGGCGCGGCGAACGGCAACGACGTTAAAGCTGACGCGCCCGCGCAAAATTTTACCGAAACGAAAACGAATGTCGAGCCGGCGGTTGTTGTCGAAACAGTCGCGGCGTCTCCAATCATTAAAGCGCAAACCGTTTCAGAGGAAATGGAAACTCCTTTGCTCGAAATTCCTTCAAATGAAGTTGAGCCGGAAATAGTCGAAACGTCGCAAACTCCGGTTATGGAAACAAAAACTTTCGCGGCTTCGGCGGCAGCATCAAACGGCAACGGTTATAAATCTCAAACATCCGGCGACGGTTATCGAACGGTTGAAAGTCAATCTTATAGACGAGACGACGGTTTTCACGTTACGGTAATCGAAGAAAAAAATGTTAAAGAACGCAATTTGCTTCTGCTCGGCTCGCTGCTGCTGATGGTTACGATGGCGACGGGCGGGATGATTTACTCGCTTTTTAATCATAATTTGTCGATTGCCGCAATCGGCGACGAAAGCGGTCTAGCGAGGGCTATCGTAGACGATGTAGTTCCTCCAATGGAGGCTGAAAAACCTCCGAAGAAAGATAAAGATGACGGCGGTGGCGGCGGTGGCGGCGGTAAGGAGGAGCAAAAGGATGTTTCTAAAGGGCGGTTGGTTTCGCAGTCGGAAAACCCGATTACACCTCCTTCGCCAAATATTCCGCAATTAAAAAATCCCTCGCTTCCCGTTATTATGGAAACGCAGGGCAATATTAAAAGACCAATAACCGAAGAGCGTCCCGGTCTGCCCGGTTCGTCTTCATTTGACCCGTCGAGCGGAAGGGGCAGCGGCGGAGGCATGGGTCGCGGAAACGGGACGGGTTTAGGCGGTGGAAACGGAACGGGTGAAGGCAATGGCAATGGTTCGGGTAGCGGAAATGGAGATGGAAACGGTTATGGAAATGGTAAGGGTAATGGAACAGGTCAACCGCCGCCGCCGCCAACCATTAAACCAAAGCCTCCAGCTGTAACTACCAAAATACAAATATTGTCTAAACCGAGAGCCGAATATACCGACGCCGCGCGTCAAAATCAGGTTACCGGAACGGTTACCGTAAAAGTTACTTTTCTGGCAAACGGGCAAATCGGAAGCGTTACGCCCGTCAACAGCCTGCCATACGGTTTGACGGAAAAAGCGATTGCGGCTGCAAAAGCTATTAAGTTTGAACCGGCGAAAAAAGACGGCGTTCCTTATTCGACAATCGTTCCCGTTCAATATAATTTTAATATCTACTAATATTTTGCAGAAAATAATTTGCAGGCGCGAGACGGAGAAATTCGGCTCGCGTTTTTGTTTGAAATAATAACGAAATAAAAATGAATTAATCGTTCATACCGAAAAATTTTCTGATTGAATCGAAAATTCCGGCTTTGTCGATTTCTTCTTTCGGTTGATTTTCGGCAAGCATTTGGTTGATTATTTTGCGGCGTTCTTCGACAAGCTCGCTGAAACTCTCCACAAGTTCGGGATTGGCATCGAGAATCGGTTTCAGAGAAAAATTGTTGATTTCCAAAACTTCGGTTTCTTCTTCCGCAAGAACGGTTGCCGTGCGCGGCGCGCCGGTTAAAAGACCCATTTCGCCGAAAAAATCGCCTTCGCGCAGAGTATTTAAAACTTTAGTCTTGCCGTCTTCTTTTATTTGAACTTTGACTGCGCCGCGATGAATGACAAACATCGAATTGCCTTCCTGATTTTGGCGGACAATCGGCTCGCCCGGCGCAAAAACGCGAACGAGGCTTGCGTCGGCGAGCTTGCGCGTTTCCTCGTCATCGAGCGCGGCGAAAATCGAAACCTCGCTCAATCGTTCAAAAATTTCGTTATTCGTTTCGACGAACACATTTTCCTGAGTTTTCGTTTCGATATGCAGCGTTCTGGTCGGATAATAAAATTCGATTTTCTCGCGTTGAAACGCATACCAGATACGCTGGCGAACAAGCGCGTCGGTATCGTTAAATTTCGTGTAATCCTCGACCCAGTATTTGACTTCCCAATCAATCCCGCTTTCGCCCAGATTTCTGATTCGCACGACGGGACGCAATTTCGACGAAACATTTTCCGCCTGACGGACGACATCACGGATAATTTTTATCGTCTGAGCGGGCGAATGGGCGTAAAGCGTGGTGAAATTTACGAGCCGCGCATTGAGGTTGTCGCGCGGCGCGACTTCGATGGCTTCTTTGCCCAAAACGCTATTGCTGATAACGAGCAATTTATTCTGAAACGTGCGAATTTTAACGCCGCGCCAAGAGATATTTTCGACAACGCCCGAACCTTTATTATTAATCGTGATAACGTCGCCGATTTGAAAAGGCTGGTCGGCTTGAATGGCAAGTCCGGCAAAAAGATTTCCCAAAGTGTCCTGCAAAGCGAGACCTAAAACGACGGCGATAATTGTAGAGCCGGTAAAAATCGGAGTCAGCTTTTCGTAAGCAGAAGAATACTGCGACTGCAAAATAACGAAAAAAGCGGCGATGAACACAATTATCGAGACAACATTTTTTATAAGATTCGAGATTTCATGCTGACTCGAACGTAGAAACGTTTTTGATACAAGAGAATTAAGAAATCGGACGGCGGCGACGACAAGCGTCATCCACAAGATAATTTTGAAAATGCTTATCAGATTGTCAAACAGACTGACGGCAGTATTGCCCATCTGCGCGTCGGCTTTGCCGAAAAAATTTTCAACCGAGCGTTTGAGCGTCGGCTCGATAAATTGAAAAACAATCAAAAGCAGCGTCGCCGTTCCCGCTACGGCAAGAAAAATCAAAAACTTTTTTCGCAGATTTGTTGAATCCATAAACGATTTAAATTGTTCGGGCTTTCAGCTTAAAAAATATCAATAATTGTCTTTCCAATCAATAAAACCGAGAGCAAAGAAACAACAACGGCAATAAACCACGCCAGACAATTATAAAGAAACGAGTTGCGATATTCGCCCATAATCTCGCGGTTTGAGGATAACAAAACGATGGCGACAAGCAGAACTGGCAGCAGCAAGCCGTTGATACACTGCGTAAAAATCAGAAGTTTAATTTGCGGAATGCCCGGAATTAAAGCGACAACCGCGCCAATCAAAATCAAGGTTGTAAAAATCCCTAGAAAAATCGGCGCTTCTCTAAAAGTATGTGAAAGACCCTTTTCAAATCCTAACGCTTCGCTGACGGAATACGCGGTTGCCAGCGGCAGAACGCCCATCGCCAGCATTGACGCGCCGAAAAGTCCGACGCCGAAAAGATATTTCGCATATTGCCCGACGACCGGCGCGAGAGCTTGCGCGGCGTCGGCGGCGGTTTCGAGTTTCAAGCCTTGAGAGTGTAATGTCGCGGCGGTTGAAATAACAATAAAAGCGGCGATTAAATTGGCGAAAAACACGCCGATTATCGCATCCGCCCGCGCCGCCGGATAATCTTCCTTCGTCATTCCTTTTTCGACGACCGACGACTGCACATAAATCTGCATAAACGGCGTAATCGTCGTCCCTATTAGCGCAACCACTGTGAAAAGATAACCCGTATCGAAACTAAAACTCGGCGTTACGAATTCTCGCCCGACCTGCGCCCAATCGGGTTTTGCAAGAAAAGCGGAAACGATATAAGTCAAAAAAACCAGCGACATCAGCAGAAAAACTTGCTCGACGCGCTTCGGCGTGCCTTTGACGACCAGCCACCAGACGACAACCGCCGTTAGCGGAATCGTTATGTAGCGCGTAATTCCGAAAAGCTCGGACGCCTGAGCAATGCCGACAAATTCGGCAATGATAATGCCGGTGTTGGCGATAAGAAGCGCAATCATCACAAGAGCCGTCCAGCGCACGCCGAATTGTTCGCGGATTAAATCGGCTAAACCTTGTCCGGTTACAACGCCCATTCGCACGCATATTTCCTGTGCGACGACAAAACAGACGGTCATCGGAATAAACGACCATAAAAGGGAATACCCGTAATCGGTTCCGGCGGCAGAATATGTGGCGATACCGCTCGCTTCATTGCCGGAACTTGCGGCGATAATTCCGGGACCTAAAACGGCAAGATAAGCGAAAAATCTAAAATCGGACGGATTACGACGAAAGCGCGCGGAAAGACGCCTCAAGTTCAGCACAAATTTTCGGAGAGAAAATCCTGAAAGTTTCATTATAACTACCGTCTTCGCCGCTCATTTTTAATCAGTGAATTGCTATTGGTTTTTGCTAACCGGCAAAAGCCGTTGAAATTAAAATTTAACAAATTTTGAATATAACGCGATTGCAGACAAGATGAAAGTTTGCCGGAACGGAAACGCGCGCAAATCGGTGATTGTTGCAATTTAACACTACCTCTTTTAAACTTAAATCATTGATTTACACGCAATTTAACCATTCTGCTGAAGAGTTTTGAGGAAACACTAACCATATGTCACACAACCTTTTTAATACGCGGCAAACATTTAAAACCGGAACGGGCGCGGACGGCACGTTTTATTCTCTACCGCAATTAGAGCGCGAAGGCATCGCTCCGATGTCGAAATTGCCCGTTTGTATTCGCATCGTTTTGGAATCGGTTTTGCGAAATTTTGACGAGAAAAGGGTTCGGGAAAAAGATGTTCGCAATCTTGCAAGTTGGAGCGCAAGCGGCGAGCGCAGCGAAGAAATTCCGTTTACCGTCGCCCGCGTTATCTTGCAGGATTTTACAGGCGTCCCGCTGCTTGTCGATTTAGCGGCGATGCGTTCGGCGGTTGAAAGATTAGGCAAAAATACCAGCTTGATTGAGCCGCTCGTTCCCGTAGATTTGGTGATTGACCATTCGGTGCAGGTTGATTACGCGGGCAGCCCGGAAGCGTATCAGAAAAATATGGAAATGGAATTCAAGCGCAACGACCAGCGTTATCGTTTTCTAAAATGGGGAACGCAGGCGTTTGACGGTTTTCGCGTCGTGCCGCCCGGAATCGGTATTGTTCACCAAGTCAATCTCGAATATCTCGCGCAGGGTGTCTTCGAGCGCGACGGCGTTTATTTCCCGGACACTTTAGTCGGAACTGATTCGCACACGACAATGATAAATGGTCTTGGAATCGTCGGCTGGGGCGTCGGCGGTATCGAAGCCGAAGCCGCGATGCTCGGACAGCCCGTTTATATTTTAACGCCCGATGTCGTCGGCGTTCATTTGTCTGGCGAATTGCCGCAGGGAACGACGGCGACCGACCTCGTTTTACGTATCACGGAAATGCTTCGCAAGGCGAAAGTCGTCGGCAAGTTTGTAGAGTTTTTCGGTGAAGGCGCGACATCTCTGCACGCGACCGACCGCGCGACGATTGCGAATATGGCGCCCGAATACGGCGCGACAATGGGATTCTTCGGCGTGGACGAAAAGACGCTTGATTATTTCAGAGCGACGGGGCGCGACGAAGCGCAAATCGGAACGATTCGCAATTATTACACGGCGCAGGAAATGTTCGGTATCCCGCAAGAAGGCGAAGTCGAATATACGACCGTGTTAGATTTGAACTTGGCGACAATTACGCCGTCGGTTGCCGGACCGAAACGCCCGCAAGACCGCATTGCTTTGACGGATTTGGATGAGAAATTTCACGAGTTATTCGTCAAACCGCTTGCCGAAGGCGGTTACGGCAAAGATGTCGAAGATTTGGAAAAACAGTTTATGGTAACGATGGGAACGAA
>JALYZF010000190.1 GCA_030948995.1 Acidobacteriota bacterium | reverse complement strand
CGATACAGTCCGGTTTCCATCGTCGTGCGTCCGCGTCCTTGATAATAGCCGACGAATTGCTGAACCATCGGGTGCATTTGGAAGGTAAATCCAAAGGATTTATTCGCAATCGCCACTTGAATCAATTGATATTGCTGCTGCGCTTCAGGCGTATTGACCGCATCTTTTTCTTCCGGCGTCAGTTCGAGTTTGGCAAGTTCGTCAAGCGGCGAGGCTTCAAATTTCTGCTCGTTAAAGCCCTGCGCTACTTCCGGCGCATTGTTTCCGGCAGCAGAAGCAATCAAAGTCGTGTCGGTTGTTTTATTAACTTGCCGCGCCGGTTGCTGATTGAGTTTTGCCACCACCGAATCGGCTAATTGATTGTCAAGATTCCATCCGCACGTCGCCGAAAGGCTTTTAATTTGCGGCGGCTGATTGGACGGAAATTCCATCCGGTAAATCGTTTCAATCAACTGGCTGTAACAGGTTTGCAGTTTTTGGTTTGAATTGACGTTGACGGACGACATCAAGAAAACCTCGACCGATTTATCAAAATCTTCGCCTGCCTGCGAGCGGCGATTGTCTTGAACGTTTAGTAAGCCTTGCTTAAAATATCTGCCCGCGTCTTGCGTAATTTGACCCACGCGCGCTTCGGCTTTCTGCGCTTCCGGCGTCTGACCGAAAGAAGTTGCAGCGGATATAAAAATTAAAATTGCGGTTAAACTGAAAACCTTATAAAGGTATGCTTTCATCAGGTTCGTCTATACTCCTGTGTAATTTTCGGGGTTAGGGCGAATCAGTAAAATGACTCAAAATTCGCGTCGGCACAAAATAAATTTAACGCCGAAGACTGCGGAAAAGTTTCTTTAATTGTTCGGTTGTTTTTTCGATGATTGAAAAACTTCCTCAACTTATCATATCAAAAAAACGATGTCAACGTATCAAAAATTCTGATACGGCGCAGTTTTTGTTATAGACAGCTAAGTAAAATCATTGATTTTTATTAGCTATCGCGCTGCTTTTACCGAACCGTTTTTCGCTTTTTGCGGCGTTTTAGGTTTATCAAGCAGAGCTTCGCGGAAAACTTCCCGCACGTTTTCTACGAATATAAATGTCAAATCCTCGACAACTTCCTGAGGTAAATCTTCTAAATCGCGTTTATTTGGTAAAGGCAGGATTACCGTCTTAATATGCGCCCGCCGCGCCGCCAAAATCTTTTCTTTGACGCCGCCGATAGGCAAAACGTTGCCGCGCAAAGTGATTTCGCCCGTCATTGCTACGTCTTTTCTTACTGCGCGCTGCGAAAGCACGGAAACCATTGCCGTCGCCATCGTAATCCCCGCGCTCGGACCGTCTTTCGGAATCGCGCCTTCGGGTAGGTGTATGTGAATGTCGTATTTTTCAAAAGCGTCCTCGTCGATACCGAGTTCGGTTGCGCGCGCCTTAGCATAGGAAAATGCAGCTTGCGCCGATTCCTGCATTACTTCGCCGAGTTGTCCGGTTAAAAGCAGCTTGCCCTTGCCTTTGGTTTTCAACGCTTCGATAAACAAAATATCGCCGCCGACCGCCGTCCAAGCCAGCCCAGTGACCGTTCCGATTTCGTCTTTTTTGAGCGCTTCTTCTGGAAAAATCTTCGGCGCGCGCAGGAAATCTTTAACGTTTTGCGACGTAACTCTTACCGGCTCGAACGCATTTTCAAGTTCGGCTTTTCTGCGCGCAACTTTGCGGCAGACTTTCCCGATTTCCCGTTCTAACTGCCGCAAACCGGCTTCTTGCGTATATTGCCCGACGATTTGTTTTATCGCCGCGCGCTCGAATTTTATATCGTTTTTGTCGAGCCCGTTTTCGTCTATTTGTTTCGGAATCAGATGGCGGCGCGCGATTTCCATTTTTTCTTCTTCCGTGTAGCCGGACAGAAAAATTATTTCCATTCTGTCGCGCAAAGCCGGTTGAATAGTGTCTAAAACATTTGCCGTCGTCATAAACATCACGTTCGACAAATTGAATGTAACGCCCAAATAATTATCTCGAAAAGTGGAATTTTGTTCCGGGTCGAGAACTTCAAGCAGCGCCGAAGACGGGTCGCCGCGAAAATCCGCGCCGACTTTATCTATTTCGTCGAGCATAATTAAAGGATTGTTTGTTGCTGCCTGCTGAATTCCCTGCATAATTCTGCCCGGCATCGCGCCGACATACGTGCGCCGATGCCCGCGGATTTCGGCTTCGTCGTGAAGTCCGCCTAAAGATAAGCGAATAAATTTGCGATTTAAAGCGCGCGCAATCGAGCGTCCGAGAGAAGTTTTACCAACTCCGGGCGGACCAACCAAGCACAGAATCGAACCTTTCGGTTTTTCCTTTAATTTGCGAACCGCCAAGGCTTCGATGATTCTTTCTTTAACCCTCTCCAAACCGTAATGGTCTTCGTCCAAAATACGCTCGGCTTTTTTCAAAACGAGATTATCTTTCGATGTGTTCGACCAAGGCAGTTCGGTCATAATGTCGAGCCAGTTTCGCAAGGTCGCGGTTTCGGCAGTGTCGGGGTGCATTCTTTCCAGCTTTTTGAGCTGCCGCAAAGATTCTTCTTCCGCCGCCTGCGGCATTTTCGCTTTCAGGATTTTGTCGCGGTATTGTTCGATTTCCTCGAAAAGCTCGTTGCCTTCGCCGAGTTCGCCTTGAATGGCTTTCAACTGTTGACGCAGAAAATATTCACGCTGCGAGCGGTCGATGTCGGCGCGCGCTTGCGTGTTGATTTCCTGCTGAACGGTCAGAACGTCAATTTCTTTGCTGAGTAAATCATTGACGCGGCGCAGACGCAAAACCGGGTCGAAAATATCCAGCACGGTTTGCCCGTCTTCGACTTTCAACTCCAGATTCGACGCCGATAAATCGGCAAGCCGCCCGGCGTCATCCAAGTTTGCGATAATCGCAAGAACTTCCGGTGAAATGTTTTTGCCCAAGTTTGCGGCGCGTTCCATCAGTGAGCGGACGTTACGAACGAGCGCTTCGACTTCTAAAGAATTCGTCGGCGCAGTCGGCTCTGTAATCGGTTCAATCTGCGCTTTTATATAATCGTTTCCGGTAGCGACCGATTCGACGCGGGCGCGCGAAAGTCCTTGAATGAGAATGCGAATGCGCCCGTCGGGAAGTTTCAGCATTCGCATAATGACGGCGACCGTGCCGACACGATAGAGGTCTTCCTGCGTCGGTTCTTCCTTGTCAACGTCTTTTTGAGAGACGAGCAGAATCATCCGATTTCGGTTGAGCGCTTCGTCAACCGCTTTTATCGAACGGTCGCGCGAAACAAAAAGAGGAACAATCATAAACGGGTAAATTACAATGTCGCGCAAAGGCAGCACGGGTAGTTCGTGCGGGATTTGCATTTGAGTGTCGCCCAATTCGGTTTCGCTCAATTTTTCGGTAAAGTCTTCAATTTCGTCCATATTAATATGTTAGGAAAAAAAGCCGAAAAGGGCAAAGTATCGGCGGCGAAAGGAGATTTCTGCAAAGTTGATAATTTTTTATTCGTTATACAAATTTTTAGGCAAACCAGCGCTCGGTCATATCGCACCACATTACAAGCCCGCGCCAGTCGCCGAAACGCTCGTAAAATTTTTCTATTTTCTTATCGTCGCAAACTTTCTGACCGTTATGTTTTTTGTAAAACTGCGAGCGCAGCCACGAATCGAGCGCTAATCCGTCGTAACGCCCGACGAGCTTTAGAAGATTATCCGCCGCGTATTCGCCGACGCCTTTAATGCTTTTCATCTGCTTTTTTAAATCTTTGGTCGGCAAATCAGAATTGAGCCAAGTTTCTGGATTTATTTTGCCGCTCGCAACTTTCTCGGCAAGCTCGGCGATAAACGGCGCTCGATAACCGGCGCGCATTTCGTCTTTGTAAAATTCCGGCGAAACGCTTGCCATCGCTTCGTCAGTCGGAAAAGCGCGCTTTCCGTTCTCGCTTGCCGCGCCGAGTTTTTCAACTAAATTCATCGTCATTTTTTTCGTCAAAGCCCAAGAGCAATTTGTCGTGCAGATGGTTTTCACAAGGTCTTCAAAAACCGTCGGCGAGCGCAACATTCTGCCCGCGTTTGTTTCCGAAACCCAAGCGAGCCGCTTTTCGGTCACGGTGAATTTATAAAGCTCCGTTAAATCGTCGTCGAGCCGCAAGATATGGCGCGTGTCGCGCAAAATTTTCTTTTCAAAATTTTTACCGATTTTTCCGCCGGAGACTTCGATTTTTATTTTGCTGCATCCGTCGTCGCTCATTTGAGCTGAAACCGGATTTTTAGAGTTTTCATCAGTAAAAACATAACTAAGACGCCAGTTTTCCTTGTCGATTTCAAACGGCAAAAGCTCGCACCAGCCGTGACTGAAAATCGTGCGCCGAAAGCTGAAATTTGCGGGCGCGTCAAGAAATAATATTTTCGACATAACAATTTATTTTTTATCAATTAAAATTATTTTCAGAAAAGTTTATTTACACATATTTACATTTTTTCGGCTAATCTTCATCCGGCGGCGTCTAACTCCGACAAGCGGTTTGTTTTTAGCCGGAATTAAATAATTCTTAAATCCAAAAATAGCTTGTGTATTTCGGGCAATCTTTTATAAAATAAGATTACAATATCGATTAACGACGTTTTCCTACAGTCGCTAATCTGCATCCGAGACAAGACGAATTTTTAATCGAGAAAATTAGGAGAAAGTTATGAAAGCCAAGAATTCGCGCTTACTGCGGCAAATTTTGAGCGCCGGTTTTGTGTTTTTTCTGCTGGTATTTACCGTTTTAGCGGAAGACGACCCGAATCCCGATTCGCCGACGCCAATTTTGCTGAGTCAACCGAATTCGACCCGCGCGCTGGCAGTTTCGGCTGACGAATGGCAAAGCGCCAATTTAACTCGAATCAAGCCGCGCGCGTTTTCTACCGATTCAAAAATCACGCTTTTCATAACTAATCTATCATTGATGTCCGGCGAACAGGCAAACGCTTTCCGCGTTTATGTCGAAGACGCGAGCGGTAGGCAATATCGCTTCCCGGCATCGGAAATCGTTCCGATTAAAAGACAAAAAGGCGTGTATGCGCTGACGGTTCAATTAACGGACGAGCTTGGATTTTGGGAAAAGCCTGAATTTGCCGGCGACGTTTTAATCAGTGTCGCGTGGCGCGGACTCGCAAGCAATCGCGTTCGCTTGGGAATCGGCGGTATCGGCGGCAATATTAAAGACGACGCCGGAAGCGTGCCGACGCCTCTTTCAAATTTAACTGTCAAAGCCCAGAAAAACATTCCGAGTCCAGATTATATCGGCTATCTGCATTCGGGCGACCGTATTCGTTTTATGGAGCAAGCGACTTTCGGTCCGACGACGCAACTCGACCAACTAATTCGCCGCACGGGTTTGCGAACTTGGCTTGCCGAACAATTTGAAGCGCCGTATCCGACCAATCCGTATCCGAATCTTCAACTGATGCCGTCGAATGTTTCGACTGATTGCCAGAACAATATTCCGGCAAATTGCGTCCGCGATTTTTATTCGATGTATCCGGTGCAAAACTGGTTTTACAAAGAAGCCTTCTACGGCGACGCGCAATTGCGGCATCGCGTCGCGTGGGCTTTGAGCGAGCTTTGGGTAACTTCCGGCGTCGATATACAGCAGTCGAGTTATATGGTCGCGTATCATCAAAAATTGTCGCAAAACGCTTTCGGCAATTACCGCAATTTAATGACCGATATGACGCTCAATCCGGCGATGGGAGATTATCTGGATATGGCGCGCAGCACGAAGGGCAGCCCGAATGAAAATTACGCGCGCGAGGTTCTGCAGCTTTTCTCAATCGGACTTTTTATGCTCAATCAAGACGGCACTTTGCAGCTTGACGGCAGTGGTAATCCGATTCCGAGTTACGACCAGACGACGGTAAATAATTTTACGAAAGTGTTTACCGGCTGGACGTTTTGCAATACGGGCTGTCCGAACTCGACTTTGGGCGCGCCGAATTACAAAGACCCGATGATTTTGAATCAAGCGAATCACGACGTAACGGCGAAAACTTTGCTCGCCTACCCGAACGCGGTCAATCAAAATCTTCCGGCAAATCAGAACGGCGCGACTGATTTAACGCAAGCTTTGGATAACATTTTCAATCATCCGAATGTCGCGCCCTTCGTCAGCCGTTATTTGATTCAGCAATTGGTAACGAGCGACCCGACGCCGGCGTATGTCGGGCGCGTCGCAGCAGTTTTCAATAATAACGGCTCGAACGTGCGCGGTGATCTGAAGGCTGTCGTCCGTGCGATTCTGCTCGACCCGGAAGCGCGCGGCAATGTGAAAACCGACCCGAATTACGGAAAATTGCGCGAGCCTGTCCAGCTTGCCACCAATCTTTTCCGACAATTTAACGTTCGCTCCGGCGACGGCACGACGCAGAGTGACGGTTACGTCAACCCGCAGGTTTTGACTATGGGACAAAACACTTTTAATTCGCCGACGGTTTTCAATTATTATCCGCCCAACTACGTTGTTCCCGGAACGGCTCTAAACGGTCCCGAATTCGGCATTATGACGACGGGGACGGCAATCGCCCGCGCTAATTTTATGAATACTTTCGTTTTCGGCAAAGTCAACGGCGGCACGACAAACGCTCCTTTCGGCACTTCGATAGATTTTACGGAAATGCAGGCGCTCGCTGCGGCAGATTCAACCGGAAATCAAATGCTCGACGCGCTAAACGCGAAAATGATGCACGGCACAATGTCGGCGCAAATGAAAAATACGATTTTGACGGCGGTGCAGGCGGTTTCGGCAACCGATACGATAACGCGCGCGCGAACGGCGGTTTATTTAGTGGCGACTTCTTCGCAGTATCAAGTGCAGAGGTAAAAACAATGAAACAAAACAGACGTGAATTTTTAACGAAATCAACTTGCGCGCTTGGTATGGCGGCGCTAGCAACGCAAATCGAACATTTCGGAATGATGAGCGTTTTAGCGCAGACGGTTGAAAATGCGCCCGATGCGCCAAGCGATTATCGCGCTCTGGTCTGTATCTTTATGCAGGGCGGAAATGACGGAAACAACACCGTAATTCCGAATCATTCGGACGCGAGCATCAGCAATTATACGGCTTACAGTAATGCCCGAAACACGCAAGGTTTGGCAATTGTCCAAAACGCGCTTCTGCCAATTTCCGTTCCGCGTATGAACAATCTGACTTACGGTTTGAATCCGAATTTCGGCGCGGGCGCGACCAATAACGGTATTCACGAACTTTGGGCGCAAGGCAAAATGGCGATTGTAACGAACGCCGGAACGCTTGTTCAGCCGACGACCAGAGCGCAGTATCAAACCGGCGCGGTTAAGAAACCGTTTCAGCTTTTCTCGCATTCCGACCAAGTTTCGCAATACCAGTCGGGACGCTCAGACACACCTTCGTTCACGGGTTGGGGCGGCAGAATCAGCGACCGCCGAACGCAATCGGATAATCCGAGTGGTTTAATTCCGATGATTACTTCGATTAACGGCGCGCAGCTTTTCACTGCCGGACAAAGCACACTGCCGCTTGCAATCGCCAATGCCGGAACATCTTTGAGCAACGTCCTCAATCCTCAGGGATTTAATTCAACGGCGGCATCACAAGCGCGCCTTTCCGCTTTCAATCAACTTCGCGCACAGGATTTGGATTCAAATTACATCAAAGCGGCGAGCCACATTACCGACCAAGCGATTCAGGCAAACCAAGCGTTATCAACCTTTCAAGAAGTTACCGTTACGTTTCCGAACTCATCAATCGGCAGCCAATTGAAACAGGTCGCGCGCTTAATCAAAAAGCGAACGGATTTAGGCGTCAACCGCCAGATTTTCTATGTTCAAGTCGGAAGTTTCGATACACACAACAACCAGATTAACGGACAAGGGACGCTGATTTCGCAACTGAGCCAAGCGCTGCGCGCTTTTTACGACGAAATGGTAACTCAAGGCGTTTCAAACAACGTAACGGCTTTCACGCTTTCAGATTTTTCACGCACATTCAATCCCGCCGGTTCGGGCGCAACTGCCGGTTCTGACCATGCTTGGGCAAATCATCTGTTTGTCGTCGGCGGCGCTGTAACGGCAAGCGATTTTTACGGCGTCAACACATCGAACGGAACGCCTTATCCAACCTTGACGATGAACGGACCCGATGATGCCGACAGCGGCACGACTGCGCGCGGGCGCTGGATTCCGACAACCTCGGTCGAGCAATACGCCGCAACTCTGGCGCGCTGGTATGGACTATCCGACGCCGATATGCCGCTTGTTTTTCCAAACATCGGAAACTTCTCCAATACAAATCTCGGCTTTATGCAGCCTTAGAAATGAAATTGAATAAACAAAAGAAAAACGCACTTTTATAAAAATAAAAGCGCGTTTTTCTTTTAAATATTCGTTTCTGAAAGTTACCTGAAATTTTGCTCGAAGTTTAATTAATCTTATTTAAACTTTTTGATTTCTTGACAGTCTTCGCCTGCGAAACCTAAACTTAAATTATCGACAAGGCGGTTTGTAAAAGAATTTGAATCTACCGAATTATCTGACATTGGCGCGTATTATCGTCGTTCCGCTTCTGGTGGTCGTTCTTTTGACGCCCGTTGCGGAAGATTGGTTCGGTATCAGCAGTTACGCGCTCGCCATCGCTATTTTTCTCGCTGCAACTTTGACTGACATCCTTGACGGGCATCTAGCGCGTCGCCGCAATCAAGTCTCGAAAATCGGCGCGCTGCTCGACCCAGTTGCCGACAAACTGCTAGTTTCCGCTGCACTAATCGTTCTGGTCGAAAAACATCTCGCGCCCGCTTGGACGGTCGTTATTATTTTAGGCAGAGAATTTATTATCACGGGTTTGCGGGCAGCGGCGGCGAGCGAAGGCATTATTATCTCCGCGCAGAAAATTGGAAAGGTAAAAATGTGGGCGCAGTGCATAGCGATTGTCGCGTTGCTGGTCGCGGGCGCAAACGGCAATCCGCCGGTATCGAATTTCGGTTGGGAATTGCCGACGTTTCGTTTCTGGGAAGTCGCCGAAGTTCATACGGCTTTCGCGCATCTTTCGAGTTTTGCGTTGACGGCAAATGATTGGAAGGTTTTCGGTTATCTAGTCGGGCGCGCCGGACTTTGGATAGCAGTTATTACGGCGTGCTGGTCGATGTATGATTACTTCAAATATTTTTTAGTCGAAAACAAAAAACGGCAGTCTGCAAAAGACGCCGTTTATGTTAAAGGAAAAACTGCCGAAGCAACCGCTAACGAATAAAATCTTTGTAAATGGAAAATGTATTTAATGGAAAATGGAAAATAAAGAGAACGGTTAATGGTAAATCGAAAAACTTCTTACATTTTCCATTTTCCATTTTCCATTTTTAATTTATTGGCGGGTCGGATTTATCGGCAAGCTGACCGCCTTTATTCGCTCCGTGAATCACGCCGTCGCTTGCCGCGTAAAATGAACGATTGCCGCTTGCCGTCGGCGTCGCGTAGATTTCGCATCCCGTTTGTCCTGCCGGAAGGCTGTAAATTTCATACTTATAACCGCCTTTCTGTCCCGCCGCCAAATTGCCGTCGATTAATTTTGCCGTCGCCAAACTTTGCAAAGTTCCGCAATTTCCTTGCCCGACAGTCGCGCTGTAAGTTGCTTCGGCGCTGACGAGCGTTCGCAGTGTCGAAATAGTTTTCGGCTCGCTCGTAATGCCATCGATATAGGGCGAGCTGCTGTTTGTTTCAGGCGCGGAAGATGTTTCCTGTCCGAGCGGCGAATCGTTATGTCCGGCAATCTGCCCGCTTTTATTCGTTGTGCGAATAGTGCCGTCTTCGGTCGAATAATAAAACGAGCGCGCGCCGGACGAAGCGGTCAAAGGCGTAGCAGTAATTTCACATCCGCCGCCGGCAAGCGGAAGATTGGTTATTATAAACCGATAACCGTTTTTTTGACCGCCGGTGATGGTGGAATCAATAAGATTCGCCGCTTGCAACTGCTGAAAATCACCGCATCTACCGCGACCTAAACTTAAGCGATAACTGTCTTCGGCGGCTGAAATTTTTCTGACCGTCGAAATCGCAGCGGCTTCATTTGCCGCGCGGCGCGACGCCAGCAAATTCGGAACCGCAATCGCTGCAATTATCGGCAGACACATCAAGCCTAAGGCGTTAAGAATCGTTCCGGCAATCGCAAAACTTTTTCCGCCGTATTCGGACGAATTTTTGTTGGCTTTGACCAGCGCGACGATTCCCAAAACCAAACCGACGGGCGATAAAATCACTCCGAACAGACAAGTTGCAAAACCGATAATTCCGATGACCATCGAAGCTATTGCCAAGCCGCTTTTTAGAGCCGGTTGCTGCTGGGCGTAGTTCGGTTGATAATAATTCGGCTGGTGATAATTTTGATTATTCGGTTGCCTGAAGTTTTGGGAATTTCGCGGCGGCGGCTGTTGTGTCCAAGCCGTTTGATTGTTCAATTCGTAGTCGGGCGCTTGAAAATTCTGCGAATTTTCGTCTTTAACATCCGAACTTTGTTCTCCGCCGAAAGATTTCCGCTCGCCTGTTACCGGCGCGGTTTGAGCAGCTTTTTCTGCCAGCGTTGTCCAAAAATACCCGCAGCGCCGACAGCTAAGCGCCGTTCCAAAACTTGTCAAATTGCACTTCGGGCAAGTTACGCTCGTCATAGTTTTATTTAATTACGAATTTCAAATTACGAATTACGAATTGGAAGAATATTTCCTCTATTCGTAATTCGTAATTGATAAGCGCGTAATTCGTTTTATTGAACTTCGACATTATCGCCCGGATGAATTTCCGTAGCGGTGCGCGTTATAACCGCGGTTGCCGTTCGTTCTTTAACGTTTAGAATCACTATTTCGCCGACGACTTCACGCAAACCGCGCGGGCGACGGTCTTTTGCCTGTTGGCTGGTAACGACTTCGCCCGTTGCGGTCGCGCCTGCTTTGCGTCCCGCTTGGTTAGAGAATTTTCCGCCGCGATAACGTCTGCTTTCAAAAGGGGCGGTGCGCGCGCTGATGGTTTCTTTCGGCTCGTGTATAAATAGATTGCCCGTTCCAAGCGGGCGGTAAATCGTCAGATAATCGCCAACCTGAACGTTGTCTTCCGCGCCTAAATCGATATAAACAATCTGCTCGCGTCCGAGCAATTCCAGCCCGCCGCGCGCCATCAAAATCTTGCCCGACGCTTTGCCCGAAGGCTCGCCGAATAAATCAAGCGCTGGACGGGCTGCGACAAACGACGGACTCGTGCGCTGTGGAATCGGCTGCAGCAAATCGCCGAGCAGCAAATTGTCGCAAGACGTTTTAACGCGCACGACCGAAACTTCCGGCTTAACCCTGATGACTTCGACCATACCGACTTCCTGCACATAAAAACCGAGATTTCCTCTTTTTGTCGAGCGCGAATCGACTCGCCCGCGCGGGCGTATAACGGAAAACATATCGCCGACGCGAACGTTGCGATTTGCTCCCGCGCTGATATAAAGCTCGTCATTCTGCGCGAAAACATGCTTGTCTCTTTCATCCTGCGAGCCAACGATTTCATAGCTCGTATCGACCGAAGCGGTCTGTATAAAACCGGCGCAATACAAATTATTGCCCGTCGCCACCGGCATTTGCCGATTGTCGCGCCTTATAACCAACGTCGGTGTCGGTCTCGGCTTTTGCGCCAAGCCGCTCGATATTAAAACAAACAATAGTAAAAAAAGCGCCGCCAAACTCGTTTTGTAAAACTTCTGAAAACTCACGTTGTTCTCCTTATTTATTCTGTTTTATTCTTAAAATTAAATTCTTTTGAAGACAAAGAAAGAGGATTGCTTGAAAATTTTAGCCTGTCTATTCAGGCAATTAATATCGTAACCTTTTGTTTAAACAATCGTCAACAATTATTTTAATAGTTTAAAGCAAAATAGTTTTCTCTATATTTTCGTTGCGGCTTGCAGAATGACGAACCATTTTGTAGTATTTTCGATTGCGGCTTTGTTTAGGCTGCATAAAACAAGCCGGTGTAGCTCAGTTGGTAGAGCAGTTGATTTGTAATCATCAGGTCGGCGGTTCAAATCCGTTCACCGGCTCCAATAAAATCAACGATTTAAGACATCTTGCAAGATGTCTTTTTCTTTTGCTCACACTTTTACTCACACCTTTGATATAAATTTAACCATCTTGATTTATATCAAAATAAATATTTATATTCGTTTTATTAGGCAGAGCATTAAGGTAAGGGAAATGAATTTATTGCTAAAGTTGTATTTTCCCTATTTTGGACGTAGCAATTAGTCGTTACATTAGCGAAATGGTTTCTCGTTTGACCGCGAGTTTTTCGATTAGATTTTCTTTAACTTCATAGCCGATGCCAGGATTTGTCGGCACGGTAATTATCCCTCGCGGACTGACAACGACGGGCGGCTCGATAATGTCTTCTTCCCAATATCTGGCGGAAGCGGAAACGTCGCCGGGCAAAGAGAAGCCCGGAAACGTGGACATAGCGATATTATGCGCCCTGCCAATACCCGATTCGAGCATTCCGCCGCACCAGACCGGAACGTCGCGCGCGGCGGCAAAAGCCTGAATCGCCCGCGCCTCCGAATGCCCGCCGACGCGTCCTAATTTGATGTTGATAATCCGGCACGCTTCGAGTTCGAGAGCGTGTCGCGCATCCATCAAAGACGTGATTGATTCGTCGAGACAGACGGGCGTTTTCAAATGTTTTTGCAGTTTGGCGTGGTCAACCAAATCTCCGGCGGCGAGCGGCTGTTCGATCATCAGCAAATTGCAATCGTCCAGTTTCTCGAAAAGTTCGATGTCGTGTTCGAGCCGGTATGCCGAATTAGCGTCAACCGATAATGTAATATCGGGAAAGTGCGAGCGTACAAAAGACACGAATTCGATGTCTTGTCCCGGTTTGATTTTGAGTTTAATTCTTTGATAACCACTTTCCAATTCGCAGGCAACTTTTTCAAGTAAAATTCCCGGCGATTTTTGCAGCCCGATTGAAACGCCGCAGTTGATTTCCCGTATCGTTCCGCCCAAATGTTGCCAAAGCGGAACATTCGCTTTTTTTGCTTCCAAATCCCAGACGGCGGTTTCGACCGCGCCGATTGCCATTCGGTTATCTTGAATTGCCGCCAGTGCGTCGCCGACTTGGACGGCACTCGAAACATTCGCCGCCGCCAGCATCGGCGCGATGAATTTGGAGATTATTGACCACGCCGTATCGATGGTTTCATGATTGTAAAACGGATGCTCCATCGCGGTGCATTCGCCGTAGCCGCTCGCGCCGTCGCGGTCAAAAACGCGAACGATGAGAACGCGCCGCGCCGTGGTCGCGCCGAAACTCGTTTCAAAACGGGTTTTGAGCGGCATTTCGATTTCGCGCAATTCAATTTTTTCTAATTGCAGTTTCATCTGGTTATAATCCTGACAATTTGGTTAATTAGGCATACGCAAAATACGTTGATTGCCGAATATGCTCGTCTAAAGCGACGCGACTAAGCCCTGCCTTAATTTTCACCTTCAATAAGTTGAACTGAAATGCAACAGATGCCCTGCAAAAGTGAACCAGAGAAAGCCGAGACACGCCAGCGCCAGTATCGTTGCTCCGAGCTTGCCCCAGATTCGGTTTCGTTTGTTCGTCCAAGCATATATCGCGTTATAGAATACGACGAGCGTTCCAATCGCTCCGAGAACGCCAATCGCCTGAACCAGATGAAACCATGTATTCCCGCGGTCGCTGAGAAACTCGATATGCGCCGTGCCGTAGATGACCAGACCGATCAGCGCCGTGATGAAAAACAAATCGAGGGCGAAAACGATCCATATGCCTAACCGTAGTCGCCATTCCAACGGTGTTAGCTCCAGCTTATGACCGTAGTGTCTTCTGACCAGCCATGCGATTGGAGTCAACAAGAGCGTGAGAAGCATAAGCAGAAGCGAAATTCCTACGACCGGCATGAGAATTTTACCGTTCTGCCAAAGCCCGACACGCTGAAAAGTCATAAACGGATAGGGTATGATCAACTGCATCCGTCCATTCTCGTCGGGCTTGAAGACGAGTGTTTCCTGCCCGTCAACTTCATGAAACGTCATCGGAGCGACTTCCCGCCATCGTTTGGGCTTTCCGTTCGGTTCGTTCAACCCGGAGACCTCAATCGTTCCGTCTTCAGCCGCCGCAACGCTGGTTGCGCCAATCAGTCCCAGCGACTTAAAGAACGATATTTCGCTGCGGCGACTCGATTCGTATGTGCCGCTGACGGCTCGGGCATCTTCTTTGGCGCTGTCGAGCGTCGGCGCGGAAGAAGGCGAAGCGGGAAAATAGCGGTCAAGAAACGCTTCCCAAAGTATCGTTCGCGGCGAAATTTGTCCCTTGCCCGGACTGTTATACGAAACGAAGAAGCCAACGCCCGCGTCTAGAACCAAATGCAAATCGCTGTGGAAATAGAGTGTATCTCCGGCGTGTCCGATGATGCGGTGTCCGTTGCGCGTTTCTTCATAGAAACCATACGCCATCGCGTTTGCCGCATCATCTAACGCAAACTGACGACTGTGCATCAGCCGCGCCGTTTCGGGACGAAGTATGTGCGCGTCTCCGAGTTGCCCGTCTTGTAGATGCGCGACCATAAATCGCGCCATATCGGTGGCGGTGCTGCTCAGGCTTCCGGCGGGAAATGCGACTACTATTTCAAACTGCTTCGGGTCATCGGATCCGGGCTGATAACCATTGGACATATTTGCAGCCAGAGCGGGCGGCAGCGGCTGAGCAAAAGATGAATGAGTCATACCGAGCGGCTTGAAAATGTTCTCTTCAATATATTCATTAAACGGATGACCCGACGCCCGCTCGACGATATATCCGGCTAACGCCGCGCCGTAATTCGAGTATGCCGGAACAGTTCCCGGCGGATATATTCTGGTCGGAATGTGTGTCTTGAGATATTCGCCGAGATTGGGATTTTCAACGCCGAAAGTGATTAAATCTTTAATTTGCTCCTCAAATCCCGGAGTATGAGTCAGTAAGTTCTTCAGCGTGATGGGCTTGCCGAATGCTTCAGGAATCTTGTAATCAATGTAATCGTTCACGTCGCGGTCAAGGTCGAGCTTGCCCTGTTCAACTAACTGCATCACCGCCGTCCAGGTAAATAGCTTGGATATAGAGCCGGGTCGAAACAATGTCTCCTCAGCCACGACTGGCTTCTTTGCCTTAACGTCCGCGTAACCATAGCCTCTGGTGAACAGGAGTTTTCCGTCCTTGACGACGGCGACGGTCGCGCCCGCAACGTCTTCACGCGCAAGCTGCTGCGGCACAACCCCGTCGAGGAAAGCCTCGACATCTGCCGCCGACAATTCGTGCGCTGGCATTGGGGCGTTGTCCGATTTCTTTTGCTCATTTCCCTCTTTATTAGTGGGATTTAGCGCATTTGTAACATTTGGAACTTGCCCGCCCGCGAGCGATGAAAGTATAAAGCCGAGCATTATCAAAGCCGTCAATTTTCTCATAGTTTTGGTCTCCCGTATTCTTATGGATTGATCCTTGCGCCGAGTTTTGATTCCCGCTCATTGCTCGTTCATTTAATCTTTTGCGCCGGTATAATGGTTCCGCCTTGTTTGAACGTCAGTCCCGTCGTTTGTCCCTGCGCGTCTCGCGTGAAAGTGATTTGCAGATTAACATCTTTGGAGAAAAAGACAGTTTCCGATTCGGCGGAAAGCGAGAATTTCCCTTGACCGCCGACTTGTCCGAAGAGTTTCCCGTTTTCGAGCGTGAAGCCGACAACTATTTTCGGTGCGGCAAGCTCATACTGCCCGACGTATTTTTCCAAAATTTTCTGGTCAACCGCAATTTCCTTGCGCTCCTTCGGGATTTCATACGCCGCGCCGAAAACGATTGCCGCCAGGTCGCCCGCGATTCTTCCCGCGGGCGCGCCCTCCACGTTGCTCAAAACGACGACGGTAACTTTGTCGGCGGGAAATCGATCAATCTCTGTCGCAAAGCCGTAGATACCGCCGCCGTGCGAGATTTCCTGTCGGTCGAATTTTTTGCTGATGCTCCAGCCGTAGCCGTAATTGCTTTTAAAGGGCGTGAATATTTCGTCGAGCGTCTTGCGGGAAACGAGTTTTTCCGTATAGAGTGCCTGATCCCAGAGCAGTAAATCGCCGGTCGTCGAATACATTGCCCCCGCCGCGTATGGAATCGTCATATCCATATAAGCGGCGTTGACGATTTCGCCGCCCTGCCGCGCGTAACCCGCAGCACGATTTTTGATAATTCGGGCGGATACGTCGTAGCCGGTTTGTTTCATACCGAGCGGCGTGAAAATGTTTTCCTGCAAAAAGTCGGCGTAAGACTTGCCGGACGCGCGCTCGATAATCGCGCCGAGCAGATAATAACCCGAATTGCTGTAAGCGAATTTTTCGCCGGGCGCGAATTCCAGCGGTTTGTCTTTAAGTTGCGCGATCATTGCGGCGTTCGTCGTCGGCAGCACGGCGGTTTTGGCGAAATCGGGAAAGCCCGTGTAGTTCGGCACGCCGGCGGTGTGCGTCAAAAGATTTTTGACGGTGATCGGCTGCCACGCCGCCGGGCAATCCGACAGATATTTGCACGCCGGATCGTTCACATTCAATTTGCCGCGCTCTTGCAGCATCATTATCGCCATCGCGGTGAACTGTTTGGTAACCGAACCAAGACGAAAAACCGTCTGCGGCGAATTCGGCACGTCGAGTTCGACGTTCGCCATCCCGTAACCTTTGCTGACAACGGGTTGACCGTCGCGCGCCACGAGAATCGAGCCGCTGAAACCGTCAACGTGCACGGCAGCGTTCATATATTCGTCAACCTTCGCGGTGATCTGCTGCGATGACGGCAACACGGCGTTTTGCGCCGAAGCGTATGAAACAAAAACCAAACACAGCGCGACGAGCGCAGTCAAACGATAGACGGCATTATTTTTTATAAACATATAAATCTTCCTTAAATCTTCCCCGTTATTAATCGTTCCGCGTTCAGATTATCCAAATTTGTTTCGAATTCGCTTATTAGTTAAAACCGGGCTTCAACATAACGAGCTGTTGTAAAACGCGAAACTCATTCATCTCTTTTCTCGCGGGCTAGAAGATAAATTCCCGTTTGCCAATCGCCGCGCGTTTGGCGATAGAAATCTTCGACCAGATAACCAGCCGCGATTGCTTCTGTAAAAGCCCACCGCGTTGCTTCGCGCCATTTAAAAGCCAGCTCGCCGCTTTGCCGTTCGAGGGCGTTGATGTCCGCCGGAATTTCGATAATCGCCCGCTCGCCCGCCAATCCCTTGATTAAATCAGAACAGCGCGGCGCGCCCGTTTCTCCGACTTCGACGAGCAGCTTGACGTTTTCAAATTTGGGCGCGGAAACTGTTTTATTAATTCGCTCGCTTACGCGGCGGCTCGAAAGCCTCCACGTTACCCACAAGCGGTCAGTGCCGCTGCGATGCAGAAAACTCGCCGCGTCTTCGCCGTAGAAATTTATAAAATAACGATCCGAAATTACACCTAGCTTGTTGAAATTGAAATGGGCGTTCAGACTTTGCAGCGGGTCGAACGTCCACGTCATCGTCTCGATGCCCTGCGCCAGCACCAGCTCGCGCTGTGCCAGCTTGAGTTTTCGCCCGAGATCGAAATTACGGTAAGCCGGTTTGACGGCAAGCATATGCGAGTGATGCGTCGCCCGTCCGTGTTCATAACCGGGAAATCCGTAAGCAAAACCGGCTAAAGTTTCACCGTCAAACGCGCCAAGCAGAACACCGCCCGCTGCTGTTGCCGCCGCTAGTTGCGAAAGCGGCACGACTTCAATGTCGGGAATTCCCCAAACTTCTTTTTGCAGATTTTCAACCGCCCGCATTTCCCCGGCGTTCGTAATTGAGCGAATAGCGATTGACGTTTCCATTAAATTTATAGCGAATTGAAAGCAATGCTTTTATTGAAACCATTGATACACACAAATGCACGCGGATAAAATTCTGATTTAAATACCTGTGTTCATCTGTGTCCGCGGGTGGTTTCATTTATTTTCCGCTTTTCAGGCTCTGCCAATTTTATTTTTGAAAACCCTGCCCGTAAATAATTTTGCCGGGACGCGCTCCCGTATGTTTTCCGTTTTCGACGACGACCTGCCCATTGACCAGAACGTAATCAATTCCGGTGGGTGTTTTATATGGATACTGATATGTGGATTGGTCTTGAATTTTGTTATAATCGAAGATAACGACATCCGCCCAAAGACCTTCTTTGATCATTCCGCGCAAGGGCAAACGCAGTTGCGCCGCCGACCACGAAGTCATTCTACGGATCGCATCGGGAAGCGTCAGAACCTTTTTCTCACGCACATATTCGGCAATCAGACGCGGAAAATTGCCGTAACCGCGCGGATGTCCCGAGCCGATGGTGTTCGGGTCAACCAATTTCGGAGAAGCCGCCGCATCGCTTCCAAGACTGACCCACGGAAATTTAATCGCTGTTTCGATGTCCGGTTCGCTCATCAAATAATAGAGCGCGCCGGCTTGCGCGTTGCCCTGCACAATCAAATCAAAAGCAGCGTCAGCCGGTTCTTTGTTCCATTCCTTGGCTATTTGCGTTACGCTTTTGTTTTCAAATCTGGCGTTGTCTTTGTTTCCCGTCGAAACGACGACGATGTTGTCCCAGCCGCCCGCCGCTTCGACGATGTTCCACCAGCCGGGCGATTCGGTTTTTATTTCGTTTTTGAGCCGTTGGCGAATTGCAGGATCGTTAAGCCGTTCCAACAGTTTTTCACCTCCGCCTTCCGATGCCCAAGACGGAACGACGGCGGACAGCGACGTGCCGCCGGCGGTGTAAAGATACATAACTGCCGAAATGTCAACGCCGCGTTTTTTTGCCTCTTCAACCTTTTCTCCCGCTTGACGCATCAGCGTTCCCCAACCCGGCTGATACGCCGCTTTAAGATGATAAATCTCAACCGGCAAATCGCCTTTTTCTCCGATTTCAATCGCTTCCTCGATTGCTTGAACCAATTCCTTCCCCTCGCCGCGAATATGGCTGACATATAAACCGCCGTAGCGTCCGGCGACTTTCGCCATTTCAATGATTTCGGGAGTTTTGGAATAACTCGCCGGCGGATAGATTAAAGCGGTCGTTATTCCCATCGCGCCGTTTTTCATAGCGGTTTCGATAATGGCTCTCATCCGGTCGAGTTCTTCCGGTGTCGGGTCTCTCGCTTCATTGCCGAGGACAGCAATACGCGCCTGCGTTTCGCCGTAATATGTTCCCCAATTCATGCTAATCCCGGTTTTCTGAAGCGCTGTGAAATAATCGGCAAGTTTATCAGCCGCAACCGGCGCGCCGCCTTCACCGGCGATTCCAGTGGTAATGCCCTGTAGCAGTTTGCTTTCAGCCAGTCCGTTTTTCGGAAGAACGTCGCCGGATTGATCCTGCATATCAATCCAGCCGGGCGAAACGTATTTGCCGGTTGCGTCAATCTCGCGCTTGCCTTTGCCTTCAATTTTGCCGATGCGGACGAAATGACCGTCTTTGATGGCGACATCCGCCCGAATCCAAGGGTTGCCCGCGCCGTCCAAAACGCGACCGTTGCGGATTACTACGTCGTAGACGGGTTGGTCTGTTTGGGCGGCAATCGGCGTTATCAGAACGCTTGTTAAAAGCAGAAAGACGAGCGTTGTGGCAAAGATGCGTCGAAGCGGTTTAATCATTTGTTTGTCTCCCTTTTGGCTGCCGAAATGATGACGGTTTTCTCGGCGACGGAATATTTTTTCATTAAATCCATTGCGCGGTCAGCCAGCTTAAAAAGGTGCGGATGCGCTTTATTTCCGTTTGTCAGAATCGCAAAACCGAGCTTGCGGTCTCGATTTCCGAGAAGGAACGCGGTATAACCGGAAAGGCTTCCGCTGTGGGCGAAATAACGGTCGCCGTCTCTTACTTGAGTCCACCAGGTTAAACCGAAACCGGCAGTTTCATTGCCCCAAATTCCTTCGATTCCGCCCTTAAACTGATCGTATTGGCGCGTCATCATCTGATTCAAAGTCTCCTCGCTGATAATTCGTTTGCCTTTGAAAACTCCGCCGTTGAGATTAGTAATCAGCCAGTTGGCTTGATTTTCTATCGTCCCGTAAACAATGCCCGCCGGATAAACTGCGGCTCTGATTCTGGCGGTCGGTTCTTGTTTTCCCGTATCTTTATTGACAACGTAAGGCACGGACAAACGCTCGTCCATATTCGGCGTCGGATCAAAAGCCGTGCTATTCATCTCAAGCGTTTTGAAAATGTTTTCCTGAACGTATTGACGATATGGAATGCCGGAAAACTTCTCGACCAGATAACCGACGAATGTAAAGGCGGCGTTCGAGTATTCCACTTTCGTCATCGGCGGATAAGCTACCTTGAGCGATTTGCGAACGAAATCGTCCAGCGCCGTCGGCGCATCGTTGCTCCAAACGGGAACGGCTCCGAAATCGCCTTCCAGACCGGAAGTGTGTGTTAAAAGATGGCGAAATGTGACGGGATTCTTCGGGTCATCGCCCTGAATCTTAAAATCCAGGTATTGACTGACGGGATCGTCGAGCTTGAATTTGCCTTTTTCCATTTGCTGAAGCAAGGCAATCGTCGACATCGCTTTGAAAGTCGAGCCAATCAGATAGACCGTATTTACCGTCGCAGGAGTTCGCGCCCAGAGATTCGATTCGCCGTAGGCGCCCGTCCAAATCACTTTATCGCCGGAAACCAGCGCGATTGTCGCCGAAGGAATCTTTCCCTCAACCATCGCCCGCCGAATTTCCGGTTCGAGTTCAGCCGCGACGTTTTTTACGTCGATGTTTTGTCCGAAATTATTAACGGAGAAAACACTTAAAACTATCCACGCATTGATAATCGCGAGCTTCAATCGCAATGGTGTATTTTGCCGTTTGATTTTATTCATCGTCGCTTTTTTATTTCACCAATTATTTCGCCGAATCTACAACAGGCAGCGCCATATACGAAGCGTTTTTGCCCGAACGGAAAACGCGCTGCGTCGCTTTTTGAAAATCCGTCTCTTTCGCTTGAAAGATATTCGGCACGAATTTTTGCGGATTGCGGTCAATCACCGGAAACCAGGTGCTTTGAATTTGCACCATAATTCGATGTCCTTTCTTAAAGGTATGATCGTTGCCCGTAAATCCTATTTTGTAGTTCTGCACTTCATTTGCCGGAATCGGTGACGGTTTTTCAAAACTGTTGCGGTAACGTCCGCGCAAAACATCACCCGCGATCATCAGTTGATAGCCGCCCATTTCCGGCTCGGGCTGGTAATTTTCGGGATAAACGTCAATCAATTTCACGATCCAATCGCTGTCCGTCCCGGATGTTGACGCGAAAATATTCGAGATAATCTTTCCTGAAACCGTGATGTCATCCGTGAGCGGTTCGGTGGCATAAGTCAGCACGTCCGGGCGATGGTCGACAAAGCGCTGGTCTTCGGTCTGCCAGACGCGCCACGCATTGCCCATTCCTGGCTCAATCGGACGCGGACGATACGGAACGGGATTCGCCGGGTCGGAAACGTATTCATCAAACGCGGGTTTGCCCGCCGTCGGAGCATCGAACGAAAGTTTTCCGTCCGCCTGTAAATAAAGATTTTTTACAACCGCTTCTTTTGGAGTCCATGAGTCGTGCCGAACCCATTCGTTCGTGCCGGTTCTAAACGTCAAAGCCTCCGGTAGATTGGGATTTTTCCTGTCTTTTAAGTAGTAAGCGAAAAACGGCTCGCGGATGTTATTGCGAAAATACTCGGCGGTCGGGCTGCCGAAATTTAGGCGTCCCAATTTTTCTCCGTCGCCGCGCGCCCATCCGCCGTGATTCCACGGTCCGACGACGAGAAAATTTTTGTTTTCGGTGTCGTGCTTTTCGAGCAATTCGTAGATTTTTATTGGTCCGTAGAAATCTTCCTGATCCCACCAACCGGCGACATTCAGAGTCGGCACAGTGACGCGATTAAGATATGGAGCGAACGCTTGTCTCTGCCAGAAAGCGTCGTAGTCGGGATGATTTTCAAAATCATTCCACGTCGGATATTTATCTTTCAAATATTTTGGATCGACATTCGACAATGCGCCGAGTTTCAGATACCACTCGTAAGCGTCGCGTTTGTCAACGATTGCCGCGGGGTTGGCGACCTCTTTCGAGGTCTCCATCATATACGTATATTCAAAACCGTAACTAAGGCGGAAAGCTCCGTTATGATGAAAGTCGTCGCCGAGCCACATATCCGCCGGTGATGCCTGCGGAATAACCGCTTTCAGCGCCGGATGCGGGTCGAGCATTCCCATCACGGTCAGCCAACCGCCGTAGCTCGTGCCGGACATTCCGACTCGTCCGTTGTTGTTCGGCACGTTTTTCAAAAGCCATTCGATTGTGTCGTAGGTATCGGTGCTTTCGTCAATCGCGTTTTTATCCTTACGGTCGCGCGGTTGGCGAAGCATCACGAAGCTGCCTTCGGACTTAAATCTGCCGCGAATGTCCTGCTCGACGATGATGTAACCTGCTTTTGCAAGCTCAGGAAGCGCGGCGGCAATCTGCTCGGAAGTCAGATTACCGATGCCGTATGGCGTTCGGATCAGAATTATCGGAAATTTTTCATCGGTTCTGGTCGGCGAAAATACCTGCGTGTTAAGTTTCACGCCGTCGCGCATCGCAATCATTGATTCCGCGCGCGCAAAGAGCGGCGCGGTTTGTGAATAAACCGATGAAATCGCCGCCAGAAGGAAACCGATGACAAACAACATCGGGAACGTTTGCCGCAGTATCATTGTCAGTCTTAACTGGCGATTCTTAGAAATAATCATCGGTTATTCTCCTTAGGTTTTGATACGCGGTCTATCGAAGGCGGGCGCGGAAGGCGCTTGACCGGATTTTTTTCGAGCAGCTTCATCGCTTCCGCGACGGCTCGTTCGAGCTGCGAATCGTGTCCTTTCATAACTTCGGACGGCGTATTTTCCACTTCGATGTCGGGAGAGACGCCGATGTTTTCAACATCGTATTTTCCTTCGAGATTAAAAAACGCCAGACTCGGCGCGGTTATTCCGCCGCCGTCAATCGTCGGCGGAACGCCCAATGTTCCGACCAGTCCGCCCCACGTTCTGGTTCCGACGAGCGGACCGAGTTTGCGAAGTTTGAAATAAAAAGGGAGAGCGTCGCCGCCCGATCCGGCGGATTCGTTGATAATCATTACCTTTGGTCCGTAAACGCCGGCAATCGGCGAGAAAAACGAATTTCCGTCGCGGACGGTAAAAAATCCCATCGGTTTTTTGTCGAGTTCATTGACGACAAAGTCGGCGATTTGTCCGCCCTGATTGTAGCGAACATCGACCACCGTTCCTTCTTTGTCCTGCTGCGAGTAAAAGTAGCGGATAAACGATGAATAGCCGGGACCTCCGGTGTTCGGAAGCCAGACGTAAGCCAGCCGACCGCCGGAAAGTTTGTCCACCTGTCGGCGATTATCTTCGACCCAAGCCCGCGTCCGAAGCCCGCTTTCACTCGCCACCGGAACTACGGTAACGAGCCTCGAACCTTCCAAAGCAGGTTTGTCGTTGATCCTCAAAACTGTCTGACGGTTGGCGGTATTTTCAAAAACGCTGTAAAAGTTAATTGTCGAATCGAGCCGTTTGCCGTTCACTTCGAGAATATAATCGCCTTCCGCGATTTTGATTCCGGGCGCGTTGAGCGGCGCTCTTAATTCGGGATTCCAATTTTCCCCGTTGTAGATGCGTTTTATTCGGTAATGACCGCTTTCGATTTCTAAATCCGCTCCTAACATTCCAACCGAAACCGGGTCTTCGCCCGGAATGTCGCCCTGTCCCGTCAGATACGAATGTCCGACGGTCAATTCGCCGCCCATCTGAGCGATTAAATAACTTAAATCAGCCCTATGACCGACATATTTCATAAGCGGAAGATATTTTTTATAAATCTGGTCCCAATCCGCGCCCTGCATTTTCGGGTCGTAAAAGAAATCCCGCTGAATGCGCCAGGTTTCACGAAAAATATTCGCCCATTCTTCGCGCGGATCAACCTGCATTTGAAGCTGTGCGACGTTGAGCGCGCCGTCTCCGACTTTCGCGGGCGCGTCCGTGCCGACGATTCCCCAGCGTCCGCCTCGCGCTCCGTATAAAAGTTTTTTTCGGTCAGCCGAAATCGAATATTGCGCGATTCCTTCCATAAAAGGAACAGCCGCGTCTGATTTGATTTGGTATTTTTGCAATCGCAAAGTGCCGGTTCCGGCGATTGGTTCGGTGTAGAAAAATGTTCCAGCCGGACCGGATTTCAGATTTCCGTAATCGGCGGGCGGGACTTTTACCGAAACGATTCTTTGTTTGATTTTGTCAAAGTCAATGCGGACTGAATCGATTGCCGATTTCGGCTTTACCGCTTCGTCCGTCGGCTTCGATTTCGGAGTTTCGTCAACCGTAGGCGTGGGAACGGGGAGCGGTTCATCGCCCGTTTCCGGCAGAAAAGGCGAAGGCTCGTCCGAGCTTAAAATTGCCAGATAGATAGACCTGTGCGTCGGGTGGTCTATCGAACTCATGTCAAGCCAACCGGTTTGCGGTCCGAAATCCGTGCTTGCCAGAAAATAGAGATATTTACCGCCGGCATCGAAAATAGGCGAGATGGAGTCTGCCAGACCGTCCGTTATTTGATAGGCTTTTTTCGCCGCGACGGAATAAATAAATATTGCCTGCAAACGGCTTTTCAAGTTTTTTGAATAAGTTATCCATTTTGAATCGGGCGACCATGACGCATCGAAGTGGCGAATCGGGTCGGGATAATCGTCCGTGTCTATTTTTAACGAAGCGCCGCTCTTAACGTCAATTGTCCAGAGATTACTGTGATTATCCTCAAGCAGTATTCGATCTCCGTTTGGCGACCAAGCGGGATTCGAGTAAAAGGCGGCGGACGGCAAAGGAATCGCACGCGGCTCGGTTAATCCCAATGGATCGCCGAGCATCAGTTGGTATTCGCCGCTCGCGTCGGAAAGCCAAATTATCCGCGCGCCGTCGGGAGACCACGCCGGATCGCGGTCGTGCGCGCCCGAACTCATCGTCAGATTTCTGTAATCGCCTTTCGCCGAGGGAACAGTAAAAATTTCGCCGCGCGCTTCAAATGCCGCGCGAACTCCTCCGGGTGAAAGTTGAGCGTTTCTGATCAAACCGTCCGCTTTTTTGAACTGCGTCCGCGTCCAGGGCAAATCGCCGGCAACTTCGATATTTAGCTGTTTCGCTTTTCCGGTTTTCGTATCTAAGAGATGAATGTAACCTGCCTGTTCGTAAACGACTGCATCAGAACCCGCCGATGCCGTCATAATATCGAAGTCGTCGTGGTTCGTCAGTTTCGTCAACTGTTTGGTATCCGCCCGATAAGCGAAAAGATTCGCGGTGAAATCTCGGTCGGAGATAAAGTAGATCGTATTTCCGATCCACATCGGATATGAATCGTTGCTGTTTGTCCACGGCAGCTTTTCGACGGAATTGTCCGCGAAATTAAAGACCGAAATCGGATGCGTCCGTCCGCCTCTGTAATGCCGCCAATAACTTGTTTCATACCACATCGGGAAAAGCGGTAGCGGAAATTCTTCAAAAGCTAACCTGCCGCCGTCTGGAGAATATGAACCGCCAGAGGCTCTCGGCAATGGAAGCGGTTCCGGTTCTCCGCCTTGCACGCCGATTTTCCACAACCGAAAATATCCTTCGAGCGGCGCACTCGTCCGAACGGAAGTGAAAATCACATTGCGTCCGTCCGGTGTCCATCCCTTGACGCGATCAGGCGCGGGATGAAACGTCAGCCGCCGCGGATTTCCGCCCGCCGTCGGCATCACATAAACATCGGTATTTCCGGCAACTGTGGCGGTAAACGCGATTTGCGAACCGTCGGGCGAAAAATACGGATCATTTTCCACGCCGGGCGTGGAGGTCAGCCGCCTTGCCGTCCCGCCGTCCCGTGAAACTGCCCAAAGGTCGCCCGCATACTCAAAGGCAACGAGGTCGCGGCTGACCGCTGGATGACGAAGCATCCGCGTCCCTTGTGCCGCCGCGCCGCAAACAAAAAATACCGATATGGCTAATGCAAGTAATAATCGCCGCATAATTATAAAGAATAAATTGAAATTGATGTTTTGCCGCCGAAGCCCGAATAATTTTATCCAGGCTTCGGCTTATTATTGAGAAGCCGTTCAAATCACCGATCAAAATTCGATTCTGAATCCGAATTGTCCTTCTCGTCCGGGCAGCACCTGTCTTGTCTCGCCGAAAGGCTCGAGCGGAATATCATTCCGCTGCCCGACCGCCGCCGGATTCTTTCGGTTAAACACATTGAACAACTCGAACAAAACCTGCAATCTGACGCGCTCGGTGATGTTGAATCGCTTAGCAATACGCATATCGAGATTGACGAAAGGCGGGGCGGTAAAGGCGTTCCGTCCGGCATCCACATCAATGCCGTTACTAAACCCATCACCATCCGGGTCAACTATTACTCCGGCGCCGGTCGAACGGCTGAAATTAAACCCGCTCTGCGCCCGGAAGATTCCGCTGAATTGAATTTGATACGGCAGCACGACCAGTCCGTTTATCTGGAAAATATGTTTGAGCGCCAAATCCGACGGTCCTTTATCGCGGTCGGGTCCGTTCAAAAAAGTTCCGGCTTGCGCGACGAATGTGCCGTTAGCGCGCGTGAACGAGCCGTTGGCGTTTGATCTGCCCGTTGAAGGTTCTGTGACAACCGGCACGATGCCGATGAAGCTGTCCGAAGGCGTTGCATCAACTCCGAGCGAATTATCGATGGCTTTGGCGCGGGTGTAATTCGCGCCGATCTGGTAACGGCGGCTAAAGCGTTTGTTGAAATTGATAATCAGCGCGTCGTACTTGCCTTCGTAGAAAGGTCCGAAAGTCCGAATCGCTCCTGTTGTAAAAGGCGGTGAAAACCGGCGACCGAGGACTCGCGCCTCGAATGGAAGATTGCTGGTTCGCACGCCGAGAATGTTTCGAATATCGCGGTGAAAATAATCTACCTCAACAACCATATCCTTCGTGAGTTCGCGCTGAAAGCCGACATTAAAGCCGAGCGTATGCGGAATGCCGAAGCTGTCGTCAATGGCTGTCGGGCGAAGCTGCGGCGGAACAATGACATTGGTCAAAAAGCCCGTCGGACCGAAGGTAAAATAGCCAGTCGGCTGTCCGATGGCGACGCTCGCCTGATCCGCATACTGCTGCGGCGTCAGTCCCGTTAAGTTTTGCACGTTATTAACGGTGACGACCGTGTTAGCAGGAATCGGCGAGCGACCAGCGGCGACCACGCGATTGAGCCGATCTGCACCGATTAAAGGAGCCGTCGCCGATAGCGGACATTTTGTTCCGGCGGCGGTGATTTGTGCATCGGTCGGATTGCCGAGCAGATTGTTTGCAAAGCACCCGCCGGGCAGACCGCTTAAAAGGGCAATGCTGGAAACAAAAGACGGCGAACCGTAAAGCAGACGGGGAAATATTAAATATTGAACGAGTCGCTGATCCGTGCCGCCGAATCCGGCGACATTTCGCGCCAGACCCAGCCGGAATTGGTCGTAATAGATGCCGAAGTTCGCCCGCACGACAGTTTTCGGCGTAACCGACCAGGCGACGCCCAAACGCGGTGCGAAATCCTTTTTGGTTTTGAATTCTGAGTCGTAATCCCAACGCAGACCGAGATTGACAGTCAGATTATTTCGTATTTTCCAATCGTCCTGCGCGAACAACCCGGTATAATTGTTTCGCAGATGAATCTCGTCAGCTGCGGGAGTTAGTCCTCCAACATCGGCGAGCAGAATAACACCGCTGGTGCTGGCTCCGAGCGTCGCAAAGTCATTAGTCGTCGTATAAAGTTGATTTTGCAGAATCCGCGGGTCAACGCCGTCAACCTTCGTCCGCAGAAAATTCAATCCGAATTTCAGATCGTGGTCGTCAAAGCGTTTATTAAGGATGGCGTTAAACGAAGTGTATTTCTGATCGAGATTGGAAGCTGTCCGACTATTACCGAATGAAACTCTTGGCAAGTCGCCGAAAATAAGGCAGGTGGCGAGCGTGCAATTCGGACTAAATGGAACGAAGAGCGTCGCTCCGCTCAGCACCGATTGCGACGGAAGAGTATCGTTTTTTTCGCCGCGGAATGCGCCGCGCAGCGTCAGAATATAGGGGTTGCCCTGATCGCCAAGCAAAACCGTGTCCCCGGCTGCCAGCAGCAGACGACGCGCGCCGGAGTCGTTGCGCGCCGATGGCAAGCTCGCCGACGCCGAGAGCGGCAGAAAGTTTTTGACTCGACCGTTAGTGTAATTGACTTCCTGAGTCAACTGATGCCGACCGAGCTGTTCGTTAAGTTTAAAAAAGTTTCTAGTCTCGAAGGTGCGCGACGGAACGTCGAATGGATTTTCCTGAGTGCGCAGCAGCCCGTTGACCGTCGCGTTTCCGGTATCCGGGAAGGTAAAATCCAGTCGGCGACGCTCCGTAATGCGCTCGGACGAGCCGAAAAAGAAAACTTTGTCTTTAATAATCGGACCGCCGAGCGCCAGACTATAATCGAAGCGGCGAAGCGGCAGCGCCTCCGTTTGCGTTGTATTCAGAGAGTTTGACGAATTGAGCTTGTTGTCGCGGAAAAAGAGCGAGCCGACGCCGTGAAAACCCTTACCGCCGCTTTTGGTAATGACGTTGACGATTGCCCCGGATGCCTGTCCGAATTCGGCTTTGTAGCCGGTCGTCAGCACTTGAAACTCGGCAATCGTTTCCTGATTAAACTGCGCGGCAGGTCCGCCGTTTACCGTATCTTTATTCTGATGTCCGTCAATAAAAAAATTGTTGTTGCCGCTGCGTTCGCCCAAAACCGGCGTCGCGTTATCGCCGTTGGGATCGGCTTGCCGGTTGACGGCGACGCCGGGAACGAGTTGCAGTAAATCGAGATAATTACGCCCGTTGACCGGCAGATCGACGATTTGTCGCGTTGTGACAGTCAAGCCCGTGGCGGGTGAATTCGGCTCCAGCAAGGGCAGTTCATTCGTCACATCAACTTGCGCGACACCGCTTCCGACTTGCAGCTGGACATCGAAAGTTGCCACGCGATTGAGCGTCAACTCAATGTTAGAAGTGCTGGCGGCGAAGCCCGTCTGTGAAATTGTTATGGTGTATGTTCCCGCTGGCAGCGCCGCGAGACGATAGAAACCCTCCGCGTCGGTTGTCGCGCTTCGCTCGGCAGCGAGCGTCGTCCCGCTCGCTTTGACCGTTGCTCCGGCAATTACCGCGCCGTTAGCGTCCGTTACGGTTCCTTCAATAGTCGAAGTGGTGGTTTGCGCGCTTGCATTTGTAAAAAAGCTGATGAACACAAACAGCAGGCACGAGCCGATAAAATAGTTGATTTTTCGCATTGTTTTCTTTATACCTCTCATCAAAATCGAAAATTAGAAATTAGAATTCCAGTGTTTCTTTTGCCCCTGCTTGTTCTTTGTTTTCAACAATTGAAAACTTGTAAACGATTGTCAAAACATCAAAGAAGCCGTTCGATTGGACGCTGCTTGTGCTTAATCGTTTAACCTTTACCGACGTTTTTGGTCGGAATCTTCATTTCCCTGATACCAACGCGCTCCGCTGCTGTATTCTTTCTCGGTTTGTGCCAGCAATTCGAGCGCGCGTTTTGGCTGACTGTGGGCGCACGCCACGAGAATCGCGTTAATGGCTGCGACTGAAGCGACATACGAATCAATAAACGACGCGCGGGCAACCGAAGCGATAATATAATGGTCGCAAAAACGCGCAATCGGCGTTTTGTCGCCGTCCGTGATGCCGAATGTCGGAATGTTTCGCCGCCGCGCTCGTTGCACCGCTTCGACCGTTTCGCGCAAACCTTGACCGAAGCTAATCGCTACGAGCAAATCTTTTTCGGTCATAATCCTGACCTTGTTTTGCACCACACCGGTGCTGCCCGTCGGCGCTTCGGCATCGCAGCCCAACCGCACTAATCCATAAGCGAACGACATCGCCAGAGATGCTGCGAAATCTATCCCGACGACGACGATGCGCCGCGTGCGATGAATTTGCTTTACTAACTCGACAACTTTATTCACATCGAGACCGGCTTTGAGCGCGTTTAAATTCTCGAGGTCTTGATCGATGCTTTGATGAATGTAATCAGCGACGCTGCGATTCTTTTGCGCCGCCGCCTTCATTGCGGTATAAGGCGTAATTTGCGTGACGAAATGGTTACGCAAATCGTGCGCGAAATCGGCAAATTTTTGATAGCCTATCGCCTGAACGGTGCGGACTATGGTCGCTGAATCAACTTCGTAACGCCGCGCCATTTCGCGCGACGAAAGAAAATATGCTTCGTGCGGCTCATCTAAAATTCGGCGCAGAAGGCGTTGGCGGCTCCCGCTCAGACTGGTTTGGGCTTCACTGAAGCGCGTTTCAAGGGGCGTTTGCCCGTCCGGCGAGTTGTTGCCGCCGTTTCTAACTTCATCAACCGCTGATACACCGTTAGTTTTTTGAATTCGGGATTTCTTTGAACGAGTGTTTTTCTTCACGTTTGATACGTCCTTATCCCCGACTGATTCGAGGCGAATCCGTTTTCCGCACAGAGGCAGAAAGAATATCTTAAAAATTTTGATAAAACGAATATTCTGCAACGACTGTTGCATTTTTGTTTATGGTAGGGCAGATATTACACGCATTGTTGCAATAATGTCAATACAATATTATAAATAATTTACAGCAATCGATGTTTTTGTTGACACTGTGCAGCAATTGCTGTAAAAACAATGTAATCACGCCCACTTTATTTAAAAATAAATTCGATATTAAATTTTGATTTCGGGGTTTCCGACAAACAAAGAGGAACATAAATGAAAATTTTAACGCGCCGCTTTCTTATTTCGCTTTTGACGCTTGTGATATTTTTGACTACAACAATTTTCGCCCAAACCAAGCCGCAGGTTTTTGACGTTTTGATTAAAAACGGCACCGTTTACGACGGCACGGGAAAGCCCGGAAAACGAGTTGATGTCGGCATTCGCGGCGATAAAATCGCGGCAGTAGGCGATTTGTCGAAAGCCAAAGCGCAAACAATCATTGACGCCAAAAATCTGGCGGTTACGCCCGGTTTTATCAATATGCTGTCGTGGTCAACCGAATCTTTAATCGTTGACGGGCGTTCGCTCGGCGAATTAAAGCAAGGCGTAACCACGCAGATTATGGGCGAAGGCAATTCGATGGGACCGCTTAACGACCGTTTGAAAAAGCAAATGGTTGACGAGCAAGGCGACATCAAATATTCAATCGAGTGGACGACGCTCGCCGATTATTTGAAGTATCTGGAGCGTCGCGGCGTTTCGCAAAACGTAGGTTCATACATCGGCGCAACGACCATTCGGCAATACGTTCTAGGCGACGCGGACGTGCAGCCGACCCCGACACAGCTTGAACAAATGCGCCAGCTTGTCCGCGATGAAATGGAACACGGCGCGTTGGGAATCGGCTCGTCGCTGATTTACGCGCCCGCCTTTTATGCGAAAACGGATGAGCTGATTGCGATGTGCAAAGTCGCCGCCGAATACAAAGGCAAATACATTTCGCATATGCGAAGCGAAGGCAATCAACTTGTCGAAGGTGTGGAAGAATTAACTCGCATCAGCCGCGAGGCGAAAATTCCCGCCGAGATTTATCATCTGAAAGCCGCAGGACGAGACAATTGGGGGAAAATGGATACGGTTATCGCAATGATTGAAAAAGCTAGAAGCGAAGGCTTGAAAATCACCGCCGATATGTATACTTATCCGGCGGGCGCGACCGGCTTGGACGCCTCGATGCCGCCGTGGGTTTTAGACGGCGGTTACGAAGCCGCTTTCAAACGCCTCGCCGACCCGGAAACGCGCAAAAAAATTGCGAAGGAAATCACGACGCCGACCGACAAATGGGAAAATCTCTATCTCGCCGCCGGTTCGCCTGATAGAGTTTTGTTCAGTGATTTCAAATCTGAAAAACTCAAACCGCTCATCGGCAAAACTCTCGCGGAAGTCGCAAAAATGCGCGGAGCTTCGCCTGAAGAAACGATTATGGATTTGGTTTTGGAAGACCGCTCGCGCGTCGGCACGATTTATTTTTTAATGTCGGAAGACAACATCAAAAAGCAAATCAAATTGCCGTTCGTCTCCTTCGGCTCGGACGCGGCTTCGATGGCGACCGAAGGCGTGTTTCTGAAAAACTCGACGCACCCGCGGGCTTACGGTAATTTCGCGCGGCTTTTAGGGAAATACGTGCGCGAAGAAAAAGTAATTTCGCTCGCCGAAGCTATCAGGCGTTTATCGGGTTTGCCCGCGACGAATTTAGGTTTGGAAGGGCGCGGATTTTTACAAAAGGGAATGTTCGCGGACATCGTAATTTTCGACCCGAACACAATTGCCGACCGCGCGACATTTGAAAATCCGCATCAATACGCTGTCGGCGTGCGTGATGTTTTCGTCAATGGCGCACAGGTTTTGAAAAACGGCGAACATACGGGAGCTAAACCGGGACGCGCCGTTTGGGGACCGGGCAAAGTCAAATAAACTAAAGTTTGAAAAGGAGCGAGCGAAATGCGATTAACATTAAAACTGCGTAAAAAAATTATCTTCAATTTAACGACGACGCTGATTTTAAGTTCAGCTTTTTCCTATTTTACTTTTGTTAGCCGCGCTCAACTTGTTAATCAAGCAAACGCAAATAACCTCGCTTCGCAACAGAAATATCGGGCGACAATCGAAATGCTCGACGCATTCATTCGCCGCGAAATGGCGGATAAAGAATTGCCCGGCGTTTCGATTGCGCTCGTTGAAGACCGGCAAATTGTCTGGCAGCAAGGCTACGGCTTTTCCGACCCGAAAGCGAAAACTCCAATCACCGCCGACACCGTTTTCCGTGTCGGCTCGGTTTCCAAACTTTTCACAGACATCGCCGTGATGCAGCAAGTCGAGCGCGGCAAAATAGATTTAGACGCGCCTGTAACAAAATACTTACCCGATTTCCAGCCGCGTAATTCTTTTGGCAAACCCATAACCTTGCGGCAATTGATGTCGCACCGTTCGGGACTCGTGCGCGAGCCGCCGACGGGAAGTTATTTTGATTCAAGCAATCCGACGCTCGGCGAAACCATCAAAAGCCTCAATCAAACCGCGCTCGTTTATGCGCCCGAAACACGCACCAAATACTCGAATGCCGGAATTGCGACGGTCGGCTACGTGCTGGAAAAAACGCAAAAACAACCGTTCGCCGATTATCTCAAACGCTCGTTACTCGAACCGCTCGGAATGAAACAAAGCGGTTTCAAACCGACTGCGGAAATTACAAAAAATTTGGCGCGGGCGCAGATGTGGACTGTTTTTGGGAAAACGTTTGACGCGCCCGTTTTTGAACTCGGTATCGCGCCTGCCGGCAGTATGTATACGACGACCGGCGATTTGGCGCGTTTTGCGAGCGCGCTCTTTGCCGCCGATAATAATTTGCCCGGTTCAATTTTGAAAAAAGCCACGCTCGAAAAGATGTGGACGCCGCAATTTGCCGCGCCGAATCAGAAAAGCGGATTCGGTCTGGGATTTTCTCTTTCCGAACTTGAAGGGCATCGCCAAGTGGGTCATGGCGGCGCGATCTACGGTTTTTCCACCCAGCTCAGCATCTTGCCAAATGACAAACTCGGCGTAATCGTCGTCGCCACCGAAGATTTTTCAAACGGCGTAACCTCACGCATTGCCGATGCCGCCTTAAAAGCAATGCTCGCCGAACGGGAAAACAAGTCAATTCCGCAACCCGGAATCACTGCACCGATTGATTCTAACTTTGCCAAAAAAATTGCCGGGCGTTATACAAGCGGCGATAAAACGATTGATTTAATCGAGCGCGGCGGCAATCTTTCGATTTTGAACGGCGGATTTCAAGCACGTCTCCGTTCGCTCGGCGGAGCGTTTGTGGTTGACGACAAATTTGCTTTCGGCACGCGCGTCGTTCCAAACGCCGAAGGCAACAGCATCACCGTCGGCAATGAAACTTTCAAGCGCATTCCAACCGGCAAACCCGCGCCCGTGCCGGATAAATGGCGCGCTCTTGTTGGCGAATACGGTCCCGATTACGACACGCTTTACATTTTTGAACGCGACGGCAAATTGTGGACTTTGATTGAGCAATTCGAGTTTGACCCGCTCGAACAAGTATCCGAAAATGTTTTCAAATTTCCGAATCGCGGTCTTTACGACGGCGAACAGCTTGTTTTCACGCGCGACGCCAGCGGTCGAGCCACACAAGTAGTCGCCGCGGGCGTCGCCTTCAAACGTCGTCAAGTCGGACCGGAAGAAGGCGCGCAGCAATTGCACATTCAACCCTTGCGTCCTGTCAATGAATTATTAAAAGAAGCACTCAGCGCCCAGCCGCCGAAAGAAACCGGCGATTTTCGTCCGACGGATTTGGTTGAGCTAACCAAACTCGACCCGACCATCAAACTGGAAATTCGGTATGCTACGACCGAGAATTTTGCCGGCACTGTTTTTTACTCGCAGGCGCGGGCGTTTATGCAGCGTCCGGCGGCGGAAGCCGTTGTTCGCGTCAATCGAAAGCTGCGCGAGCAGGGTTACGGTTTGCTCGTCCACGACGCTTACCGTCCGTGGTATGTAACCAAGGTCTTCTGGGACGCAATGCCCGACGATAAAAAGATTTTCGTCGCCGACCCGTCGCAAGGCTCGCGCCACAATCGCGGCGCAGCAGTTGATTTAACGCTTTACGATTTAAAAACCGGCAACCCCGTCGAAATGGTCAGCACGTATGACGAGACGACCGACCGCGCTTACCCCGATTATCCCGGTGGCACTGATTTGCAGCATTGGCATCGAAAATTGCTGCGTGACGCGATGGAATCCGAAGGCTTTACCGTCTATGAAGCCGAATGGTGGCATTTTGATTATCAGGATTGGCGCGAGTTTAGAATTGGAAACGTGCGCTTTGAAGACATCGCTAAGTAGACTTTGAGCGAAAATAAAATAAACCGTTCGCGTTGATGATACCCTTCACTATATGGATGAAAAGGTCGAGAATTTAATGTCGAAAGAAATTCTTGAAGAACTGAAATTTATTCTAAATGAATCCAGACCCGGATTCATTTATGGGGCTTAAAGGCAGTGAGTTGGAAACCATCCGCCAAAAATCAAAAAACTTTCCTTCGATGAAAAAGCGACTTTAGACACAAAGCCGGTGAAAGTTCTCGTTTTATTTTCTCTGAATTTTATTTTAACCCGTATGTCTTTCTTGTTATTCGATTCAGACTGTGTAAATGGTCGGAACAAACAAAATCAAGGTTTGAATCAAATAAGGAGCAAGATGAAACAAATTAAAGCAAAATTAAAAGCAGCGGTATTAACATTTACGTTAACTTTTTGTCCGTTGTTATCCCAATTAAATGTGCAGGCGCAAATTCCCGTGGCACCGACACAGTTTAGAATGATCGATTTAACTCCTGACGGAGTTTCTTCGGCAATACAAGGAATCAGTAGCTTTCAACAAGTCGGAAAGGTCGGAGGATTTCTGGGCGGTGTCGGTTCTCCTACTACTCACGCATTTCTATGGTCAGATGTGGGTTTAAGTCCTGTGGACTTGCATCCGTCGTTTTTAGATTTTCCAGAACTCAACTCTCCGGGAAATTCAGTTGCTTACGCGACCGATACGGTCAACCAAGTGGGTAGCGGAGTCGGCGCGGCAACAAACCAGCGCACTATCGCGCTCCGCTGGAGCGGAACCGCAGAAAGTGCTGAAGTCCTTCTGCCACCTTTTAATAACCACGGTGCCGAAGCGTTTGGCACTTGTAATGGTCAAGCTGTCGGCTATGGTCGGACAGTCGAGGCTGTCAATGGTCGCGGAACGGTGCGGCAGGTTGGCGGTCCTCTCCATGCCGTTTTATGGAATTCCAATAGCACGATTGGCATTGACCTTAATAATGGCGCGCAGGCTACCGTCGCATTAGCCTGCGATGGTTCTCAGCAAGTTGGTTACGGCGGAAGCATGGATATTTCAGGTCAATTAGCTCAGCCCAAAGCAATGATGTGGTTCGGCAACCGCAATAACTTTGTCTTTCTCCATCCGAATGGCTATGCTTCGTCGCAGGCGGTTGCTGTCTCGGGTGGCATACAGGTTGGACACGCAGAAATTCAGTTCCAAACAGGAAGGCAGATTTCCTTTAACAGCCGCGCGGTGGTATGGTCAGGCAGTGCTGCCAGTATGGTTACACTTCCGCTTCCCAGCGGATTTATCTTTAACTACTTTGCAACCAGTGTTTCCAATGGAATGGTTGCCGGATATGGAATCGATACCACCAACAATCAGAAACACGCGCTTTATTGGGCGAGCGCATCTACTCCGGTTGTAGATCTTAACCAATTTCTTCCACCGGGATACATTGATGCGTCGGCTAACGGTATAGACTCTTCGGGTCGCATTGTCGGGAAAGCATACTCCGGCACGTCGTATCACGCGGTTATGTGGGTGCCTGTTCCTTAATGGAATTCCGGTAACAGCAGTGCATACTATCGCCGAATCCATTTCGGTGTGGTCGCATTGTTGAAGGTTTTGAACAATAAAAGAGGTCTTTGAAACTGATTAAAAAATCAAATCGTATGCAAATTAAGCGATTCTTTCGGGGTCGCTTTTTATTTTGCTTTAATTTTGTGATTTGTTTGAATCCTTTGTCTTAGCAACGAGCGTAGGTTTAGAATAAAAATATGTATTCATCAATCCATTTCAAACCCAAACCACGCGCCACGACAAATGCTTCAAAGCCGGAAGTTCTGGAAAAATTAAAGGAAATTGTCGGCGCGGAAAATGTTTTAGTCGAGCCGGAAAAAGTTGAGCCTTACGGCGCGGATGCGGTGAAAGAAAAATTTCCGCCTGAAGCTGTAGTTTTTCCCGAATCAACCGAACAAATTGTAAAAATTCTCCGCCTCGCCAACGAATCTTTATTTCCTGTAACGGCGCGCGGCGGTGGCGTCGGTTACACGGGCGGCGCGGTTCCGGTTGACGGCGGCATCGTCGTCGGCACGGACAGGATGAATAAAATTATAGAAATAAATTCCGATGATTTGTATGTCATTTGCCAGCCCGGACTAACGACTTTTGAATTACAGCAAGCGGTCGAAAAACACGGATTGCTTTTCCCGCCTGACCCGGCGAGCTATAAGGATTCTTTTATCGGCGGCAACATCGCGGAGAATGCTGGCGGAATGCGAACGCCGAAATACGGCGTAACGAAGCATTCGGTTTTAGGTTTAGAAGTTGTAACAGCAACGGGCGAAATTATCAGAACAGGTGGAAAGACTGTCAAAAACGTCGTCGGTTTCGATTTGACCGGATTGATGTGCGGCTCGGAAGGAATGCTCGGAATTATCACCGAAGCAACTTTGAAACTTTTGCCGATGCCGGAAGCGACCGCAACCGTTCGCGCTTCTTTCAAAACAATGGAAGAAGCCTGCAAAGTTCTGACAAAATTCACGCCCGAAGGCTTGCTGCCGATGGCGATGGAAGTTATTGACCGCAACTGCATCGGCGCGATTGAGCAGAATTTCGCTTTCGGTTTTTCAAAGGACGCAAACGCGATTCTGCTCGTCGCCGTTGACGGCGAAGCCGCGCAAGTAGAACGGGAATCAAAAATCATCGAACAAATTTTGCAGCAAAACGGCGGCTTCGACATTTTGCGTTCGGAAACAAAAGACGAAGAAAATAAACTCTGGGATGCGCGCCGCGCTATTTCTCCGTCTTTGATGAAATACGGCACGCTCAAAATAAACGAAGATGTCGTCGTTCCGCGTTCAAAAGTTCCCGAATTAATCTCCAAAGTCGAAGAAATCGGGCGCAATCACAACACCTTCGTCGCGAACTTCGGACACGCCGGCGACGGCAATATTCACGTCAATTTTCTCTGCAACCGCGACGATGCCGATTCAATCGCCCGCGCCCGCGAATGCGTCAAGGAAACCTTTGCGCTGTCGGTCGCGCTCGGTGGCTCAATTTCCGGCGAACACGGTATCGGCTACGTCAAAGCCGCGTATCTTGATATGGCAATTGACGCGCCGACGCTCGAAGTAATGAAAGCAATCAAACGAGTTTTCGACCCGAATGGCATTTTGAATCCGGGGAAAATGTTTGTATAAATAGTCTGCAATTGTGTTTTGGAAACCTCTTACAAGATATGAAAATAATTGAAAAAATAGAGATTAAGAATTTTCGCTCATTTTTAGGAACAAAAAAATCAAATGAAGCTGTAATAGATGGTATTAAAGACCTTAATATTTTTTCTGGTTCTAATGATTCGGGTAAGTCCAATATATTAAGAGCATTAAATTTATTTTTTAATAATGAGATAGATAGCAATCATCAATTTAATTTTGACACAGAATTTTCCATGTTGAAGAAAGATGTAGTTCAAAAAGTAGTTGAGATTACAGTTTATTTTCGTATAAATAATCGTCGGTTTTCTATTTCAAAATTTTATAATCGGGATGGTTATAGAAACTTTGAATATAGATTTTTGGAAAAGGAAAAAGAGATAATTATTGATTCAAGACCAATTATTAACGAAAGGAGATATGGCGAAAATGGTAAAACTCCAATGCCAGAAGTTTATTCAAAAGAAAATGGTTACAGAAGATACGCGCAACGGTTAATTTATTGGACTTCTTTCTCTTATGTCCCTGCTATTAGAGACGAAAGATTTTTTTCTCATTTATATGGAAAGATAATATTACAAATTAAAACAAATGAAGATAAAGCTATTGAATTATTAAATGAAGAAAAAAGGAAAATACAAAATTACACAAAAACTTTAAAGAACATCTCAGAAAATAAAGAGTTACTTGAAAATTTGAAAAATGCAAAGTGGCGCACAAACAGAGAAAGAGAAATTGAAAATGAAATAGCTGAGAAATCAAGTTTCAAGAAATCAATAGCAGATTTAGAAAGCCAAATAAACGACTTCTCCGGCAAACTTTTTTCTTCTGCTAAATTTCTATCTTCGGAATTCAAAATTGGAAATAATCTAAAAGAATTTTTTGAGAGTTTTGACATAGGTACGGGAGAATCAAAAGAAATTTCATTAAGATTAAGGGGTGATGGAATACAAGCGAAGTTTATTCCTGAAATGTTAAATTTTCTAGATTCTATTCAAGAATCGAAAAAATACTTCATCTGGGGATTTGAAGAGCCTGAAAACTCAGCTGAGTATAAGAATCAAAGAATTTTGGCAGATAAGTTTAAGGTAGAATTTTTAGAAAATAAACAGATATTTTTGACCACACATTCAGAAGAATTTTTAAGTATATACGATGGAGCTAAAATTGAAGAAGATAAAAGAAAAGCAAATTTATACCATGTAAAAAAGGTTAGTAATAAAGAATTCCAAGATTTCTCCATAATCAATTTATTTGATGTTGAAACACAATCTTTTGAATTTGCTACAACAAAATCAAGTATTGAAGAAGATATTGGCTCTTCTTTAATTAGAGCAACATATTCAAAAGAACTTAAAGCTAAAGAAGATAACTTCCTAAGGGATAAGGAAAAACTTGAAGTAGAAAGGCAAAAAGCAGAGGAGAAATTTAATCAACAAATATCTAAATTCAGTAACGCTTTCCCTGATAAAATATTTATTTGTGAAGATGAAGGTGGAGTAAAAGTATGGGAAAGTTTTTTTGAAAAATTTGATATTAAAGATGTGACAATAATTCCGTCGAAGGGATGCACCGTGAACGATGTTGAAGTTTGGATTCGTGAAAGTAGAAAACGACATTCAACTTTTACTCCAAAAGTTTTTAGAAGTTTAGATAGAGATGGTTATACCCAAGAACAAATTGATTTTCTTGAAAAGGAACTCAAAGAAAAAAATGAGAGAAATGTAGGAGTTGGCAATTATGAAATCAAATTATTGCCTGTAAATGAATTAGAGAATTTTGCAATTTTACAAGATGCTTATTTTACAGAGGAATTAGTCGAAAATAATATAGATAATTTGGAAAATATGTTTACGCTTACCGTAACATCAAGTCTTAATCATAATCACAGAAAATTTGGCAATGATACTGATTTATTTAACTTTTATAAAAATCATTTGCTGATTAGAAATATGGAAAGAGAAGCAAAAAATAATGTAAAAAAACTCTTCCCAGGGAAAGACATAAAAACTATAAAAGTTAATTTTAGTGCTGAGAGATTCTTAAAGAATCTAAAGTTAAACGACTACCCAGATGAATTGAAAGAATATTTAAATGAAATAAAGAACTTCTTTGAATCCAGTTAGTTTAGTATTCAATTCAAAATTTCCTTAACTCGAACAGCATTTTGAATCTAGGCAAGGTATTTGCTTAAAAATTAAAATAATCAGTTGTTAAAATGCTATGAAAATTTTCTTTTCTTTTTTGCTTAGTTTATTTTTATTTTCGTTCGCAACTTCAAATCTTTTTGCTCAATACAGAAAACTCACCGTCGTTTTATTAAGACACGCCGAAAAGGATGTTTCGGAAGATGCGGATTCGGCTAATCCAGATTTGTCGGCGGCGGGAAAAGAGCGCGCGGAAAAATTGCCGGACGTGATAAATAAATACCAGCCGGACGCGATTTTTTCGACCGACACAATCAGGACGCGGGCGACCGTTCGACCGTTAGCCCGAAAGATAAACCGGATAACTTTGATTTACGACGAGAGAAATTTAAGCCGGATAAGCGATTTGATTTTGTCCGGGAAATACAAACGAATCGTCGTTGTCGGACATTATGATTCAACGCCGGCATTGGCGAATTTGTTGATAAAACAGGATAAATACAAACCGCTCGGCGAAGCGGAATTCGATAAAATCTGGATTATCAAAATCAGGCGATATAAAAGAAAGCCGAATAAAGTTAGAGACAAGGTTATTCAATATTAGGCGTTATTTCTGTGCCGGATTTTGATTTTGAGAGAAACGGCGAATAAATTCGGCGGCTTGACGCAGAGCCGTTCGCGCTTCCGGCACGAAGCCGTTTAGCATCTGCCAGCAGTGAAAAACGTCATCGTAAATTTCTAATTCGCTCGTTCCGCCGCTTGCCTGAATTTTCTTGTGAATGCGCCGCGAATCGTCAAGCAAAATTTCGGTCGAGCCGACTTGGAAAAGTATCGGCGGCAAATCGTGGAAATCGGCAAAGACGGGCGATGCTTGCGGATTTAAGGTTGACGTTTTGCCTAGATAAGCGGCGGCAAATTCGTGGATATTTTCCGCGTAGAACATCGCGCATAGATTGGCGTTTGCGCGGACGGAATCGCCTGTTCCGGCTAAATCCGACCAAGGCGAAAAACAGACGGCGCAAGCCGGAAGCGGCAAGCCCGCGTCGCGCAATCGTAAGAGCAAGCCAAGAACCAAACCGCCGCCCGCCGAATCGCCCGCCAAAGAAATTTTCGACGCTGGAATGTTTTGTTCGAGCAGCCATCGGTATCCGGCGAAAACATCGTCGAGAGCCGACGGAAAACGATGTTCGGGCGCGAGACGATAATCTGAACTGAAAACGCGAAAGCGAGTCATTCGTGCGAGCGCTACCGTAATCGGGCGATGCGTTTCGGCGGAGCAGGAAACAAAACCGCCGCCGTGAATGTAAAGAATCACCGATTGCTCGGATTGTTTCATCTGAATCCATTCGCCGCGCACGCCTTTTTCGTTGACCGATTGCAAATGCAGACCGAGAGTATAAAACCAACGGAGCGGTTTTGGCGAACCGAAAAGCCGTCGCGCTCGGCGGGCAGTTGCTTTTTCGTCGCGTCCCCAGCGTTGCCGCTTAATAAGCAGGCGAACGGCGCGGTTGAAAAATCGTGCTTGGAGGCTGGGCATAATTGTCGGGTAAAATTTTGATGCGTCCGCCGGTAATTTTATATTAAAATCAAATCAATGCGAAAACGCTTTGTCATTCACGAACATCACGCAACGCGGCTGCATTTTGATTTGCGGCTGGAAATCGGCGGTGTGCTGAAGAGTTGGGCTGTGCCAAAAGGCGTTTCGATGAATCCTTCTGAGAAAAGATTAGCCGTTGCAGTGCCCGACCATTCGGTTGGGTATATTGGTTTTGAAGGACGGCTCGCGGAAGGAACTTACGGCGCGGGCGAAGTGAGAATTTGGGACAATGGCGAATTTGAAACGACTATTGATGCGCTGGCGCAATTGCAAAAAGGAAAGCTCGTTTTTACGTTTCACGGCGCGAAATTAAAAGGCGAATTTACGATTCTAAAAATGTGGAATCAAGAAAAGAATTGGCTGGTGATTAAATCGAAAGACGAATTTGCAGATAAAGATTGGAAACTCGAAACCGTTTTAGAGCCGAAGAAATAAATTAGCCACGAACAAACACGAAAGAACACGAAAATAAAAAAAAAAACTTTCGTGAATTTTTGTGTTTGTTCGTGGCTAAAAATCTTTTTAATTAAATTGCCGCCAATTCCCTTTTCTCAGTTTTCGCAAAATAAACCGAAATCAAAACTGTCAGCAGCATAATTGCCGCCGCCGTCCAGAAGGTTCGGTATAAAGTGTAGTCGGAAAGATTGCCGGGCGCAGTTGCACTGTAAAGCAGAAAGGCGGAAAGCGCGGGTCCGATTGCTCTTGCTAAACTTGCCGCCGACTGCAAAATTCCCAGAGTTTTCCCCTGTGCCGCTTCGTGCGCTTCTTTTGATGCAAGACTTGTCAGGGCAGGCGATGAAATTGAATTTCCGATTGAAAAGAAAGCGATGCCGACGAGGAGCGCAGTTAAGCCGCCTGCCTCGGGTCCAACGAAAGGAACTGCGAAAAAACTTGCTGCTAGCAGAATGCAGCCGAAGACGACGAGCCACGTTTCGCCGAATCGTTTGACAAGGCGCGCAAAAATTCCGCCCTGCAAAATGATTGCGAGAATTCCGATATAGGCGAAAAGATAACCGTTTTGTTCAGGTGTGTAGCCGAAGCGATACGCCGTATATTGAACAAAAACCGTCGTCATAATCGAGAAGGCAACGACGAGCAGAAAATAAAGTAAGGTTACGATGCCGAAGCGCGAATCTTTCAAAGATTCGGCAATCTCGGCAAAACGATTTTTACGTTTTACAACAATTTGGTTTTCACCGAATTTGCGCGATTCGGGCAGGAAAAAGTAAAGCGAAACGGCGTTTGTAAAAGCCAGAGCCGAGACAAAGAAAAACGGCGTGTGCGAGCCGAATTTGCTCAAAATTCCGCCGATTGCCGGACCGAAAACAAAACCCAACCCGAACGCCGCGCCGATTAAACCCATCCCTTTGGCGCGATTTTCTTTTGTCGTAACGTCGGCGATATAAGCCTGCGCCGTCGAGATATTACCGCCCGTCGCGCCGTCAAAGATGCGTCCGAAAAATAAAACCGGCAGCGTCGTCGAAAGTCCGGTAATAAGCGCGGCAACGCACGTTCCCAGTAAACTGACCAGTAAAACAGGTCGGCGTCCGTATTTATCCGAAAGCTGTCCGAGAAAAGGCGTGGAAGCAAACTGCATTATCGAATACGACGCAATCAGCCAGCCGATAATGAAAGGCGACGCGCCGAATTCGTTTTTCGCATACGCGGGCAGAACCGGAATCGCGATGCCGAAACCCACCAAATCTATAAAAATCGTGACAAAAATTATGATTAACGGTTTGGTGAAAAACTTTTCGTTAGGAGTTTCAGGCTGCATTAATTTCAGAGTTCGCTTGCCGACAAATTATGATTAACTTTACCAAAGCAAATTCAACTGCTTCAATCCATCGAAATACCAAATAATACAAGTATCGTCCGGTTAATTTACAACGTTAATTTCATTTTCTATTTCGGCAAATCTAAAAGCTGAATTTTAGCAAATAATCGTTTCGTTGTAATATAGCGATAGACAAAATAACATTTTCACGGAGTTTGCAAAAACAATGCAATTAAAGACCAGCAAAAAAGTCCTGACCATTTTAATTCTGACTTTTATTTTTTCTATGTATCAGAAAACCGACGCGCAGGCGAAAAAGACGAAAGACAAAAAAACGGCAGTTACAACAATAGCGGAAACAAAACCGACCGCCGCGCCGGAAATCAGTTATACGGTTTCGATGTCAAAACCTTGGACGCATCTATTGGAAGTCGAAATGCGGCTAAAATCCGCGACGATGCCGGACGCGCCGGAAATTCAAATGCCGGTTTGGACACCCGGCTCGTATTTGATTCGAGAGTATGCGCGCCACGTTCAGGATTTTTCGGCGCGGGATGCGAGCGGAAGCGATTTAGCGTGGCAGAAAACAAACAAAAATACTTGGCAGATTGCGGCGAAAGGCGCGAGCGAAATCATCGTCCGGTATAACGTTTACGCCAATGAACTAACCGTTCGCACAAACGAGCTAAACTCCGACCACGCATTTTTTAACAACGCCGCGCTCTTGATGAATCTGAAAGGTTTTATCAATACGCCGTCAACATTGAAAGTAAATCCTTATGGCAATTGGAAAATTGCGACGGGCTTGCCGAAAGTCGGTGACAATACTTTTCGCGCCGAGAGTTTTGATATTTTGTATGATTCGCCGTTTGAAGTCGGCAATTTTAAGGAAGTCGCCTTTGATGTCGAAGGCACACCGCACCGGATGATTTTTGAAGGCGAAGGCAATTACGATTTGCAGAAAACCGCCGCCGACGTTAAGAAAATCGTCGAGCAGGCGTATAAAATTTTCGGCGAACTTCCCTATAAAGATTACACTTTTATCGTAAACTTGCGCGGCGGCGGCGGTCTTGAGCATTTGAATTCGACCGCTTTGCAATTCAATCGTCTCGGTTTTACAACGCGCTACGCTGATTTTCTAACACTTGCCGCGCACGAATATTTTCACTGCTTTAACGTTAAAAGGATTCGTCCCGACGCGCTCGGACCCTTTGATTACAACAACGAAAATTACACAAAACTTTTGTGGGTTGCCGAAGGCGGAACGGCTTATTATGAAAACGTTTTAGTCGAGCGCGCCGGATTGATGACGGATAAAAAATATCTGGAAGGCAAAGCAACAGCATTTCAGGCTTTACAGAATCGTCCCGGACGCTTTGAAACTTCGCTCGAAGAAGCCAGCTTCGACGCCTGGATAAAATATTACCGGCAGGACGAAAACGCCGTCAACAATCAAATTTCTTATTACGACAAAGGCGAAATCGTCAATTTTCTGCTCGATTTGGAAATTCGCCGCGACTCCGGCGGCGCGAAATCGCTTGACGACGTAATGCGCTATCTTTACACGGAATTTTATAAAAAGAACAAAAATTACACGCCGGAAGATTATCAGCGCATTGCGGAGATGATGGCTGGGAAATCTCTTAACGATTTCTTCTCAAAATACGTGCGCGGGCATGATGAAATTGATTACAACTCAATTTTAAGCGGTGTCGGCTTGCAGCTTTCGACCGGCGACGGCATAGCGCAAAAAGCATACCTTGGCGCAAATCTTGTGCAGCAAGGCGAGCGGCTCGTTGTCAAAGACGTTCCCTCCGGCACGCCCGCTTACGAGCAGGGCTTGAACGCCAACGACCAAATCATTGCAATTGACGGACTTCGTGTTTCGCAAACCGATTCGTTTACAAAAACCAGCGAAAAGCCGTCGGACGCCGTAAAGGATTTTACGACGCGAATAGAAATGAAACGACCGGGCGATAAAGTGCGGCTGACGTTTTTCCGTTTCGACGAGCTGCGCGAAATGGAATTTACGCTCGCGGGTCGCGCGCCGCAGGATTATAAAATCGTCGCAGTCGGTAATCCGACAGACGAGCAGAAACGCCTTTATCAAAGTTATTTCGGCGCGGAACTTAAATAGTGGTGAACTGTGAGTGGTAAGTTTAAGAATTATCTTTCACTCACAGTTCACCACTGATAACTCACCACTAATACCTTTTATGTATCAGAAAATTTTTGCAAAGTTAATTTTAATCACGTTTGTATTTTCGGCTTTCGGCTGTCAGCGCAATGGCGTTTTTCAATCGCCGACCTCTACTGCGCCCGCAACATTGCGCGACGTTGCGGCGGTGAAATTAAACTTTCGTTTTGAAACGGACGTTCCCGCGCCGACCGTAAGTGGTCAACCGGCGCAGAGCGAAGAGCGAAACGCCGCCATTCAAAGCGATTTTGACCAGAATCGCCCGCAGCAATTGGCGGACAAAATGATTGCCGCGCCCAACAAACAAACGGTTTTGGTGGTTTATCATAAAGCTGAAGACGCGCAGGGCGATTTTCGCCTCGATATGTATTCCGCCGCCGGAAAACTTCTGCAAAAAATCACGCACGAAGGAATGGCTGTGCATTATCCTGACACGATTGTTTGGTCTCCAGATTCCGCCAACGTTGCATTCACGGCAAAAACTCGCAGCGGCGGGCAAGCTGCAAACCAGCCGAATCAAACTGAGAATCAACCGAACGCCGTGCCGGAAGCTAATTCTAATACCAATTCCAATACCGAAACAGCAAATACTAATTCGACTGCTCCGACGCCGAATCAAGCTGAACCGCCGCAAACGGTTTTAACTTTTCGCACCGAGCAAATTTATATTTGCGATTCCAACGGCGGCGGTCTTAAACCGATTACTCAAAACGAGGGTTTGGTATATTTTTATTTCGTCTGGTCGCCGGACGGAGCGGCGTTGGCGGCGCTGGCGGCAACCATTCAGGAATGGAATTTTTTGCAGTATCAAGCCGAAAGCCGAAAGGAACTATTTGTTCCGGCTGGCAGATTACGGCTGGTTGAAAAAACCGGACGCGAGCGTCGGCTTGACGATAATTTGACGACCGTTCGCCCCGTCTGGTCGCCCGATTCATCAAAAGTCGCAGACGCTTTCGAGACGCAGGCGAGAATCTACGACGCTATCGGAGACGCGCCGACGCAGGCTGCGATTCCCTTGCGTAATCAACTGCTGATTTCTTCAAAAGCGTTTGACGAAGAAGCGCAGCGACGCAGCGAACAAACCGCGAATACGAACGCGCAGACAAATTCAAACGCCAACCAAACGGCGAATACGAATGCAAATACGAACGCAAACACAACCGTCAATCAGCCAATCGGCACTTTGCCCGACCCGAGTCAACTGGTTTCTTTTAATCCGATAATCAGCCTTGAATGGACGGAAGACAAAATGCTTTACCTGCAAACCGGCTTTATTAAATTGATGCAGAACGAAGGCGACAGCGCGCACAGCTATCTGCGCTGGCATCGCCTGATTTTCAGCCCGCAGGCGACTGCGATAGGAAAATAATTATGAATATAAAAGATATTTACGCGACTAACGACGAAATTCGCCAAAAACTAACGCAAACGGTTGAAAATTTGCCCGACGAGCAAGCAAACCTTTTGCCCGAAGGCGAGAAATGGACAATCGCTAATATCGTCGAGCATATAGCGATTGTGCAGGATGGAATGACGCGAATTTCCGGCAAACTGCTGGCACAGGCGCAAAGCGCGGGAAAGCAATCAGACGGCGCGGCGAATTTATCGGACAATTTCCGGCAGAAAGCAGACGAGATAAAGAAGTTAAAGTTGGAGGCACCCGACCGAGTGAGACCGACAGGAAAACAGACGATTGCCGCGTCACTGGAAAAGATGAAGGAAACGCGCAAGAGTTTGGAAGAATTG